>JBIOFT010000153.1:0-9011 GCA_044447375.1 Terriglobales bacterium
CTTCCGGCTGCTGGCGGTTTCCCTGCGCAACAAGAAGGCGCTGGTGATTCCCAGCGACCGTCCCGCCAGCCTGGTGCAGACGCCCGCCGATCCGCCCTTCCCCAACCGCCAGTTGCTGGAGGTGGAAGGCAAGATCAGCGAACTGGGCAAGCTGGAAGCGACGGTGCGGCAAACGGCGCGCGGCGACAACGAACTGGCCCTGCGCGCGGCTTTCCGCCGCACGCCTTCCAGCCAGTGGAAGGACCTGGTGCAGACTCTTAACGCGTTCTACAGCATGCCTGGCGAGGTGAGCGAGGTCCGGGCCGATGATCCCGCCGATACCAGCAAGCCTTTCCACCTCGAATACCGCGTGGCGCAGCCCAACTATCTGGACTGGTCGGCGCGCAAGACGCAGCCCGCCCTGTTCCTGCCGCTGCTGGGGTTGCCGGACGCCGATACCGAAACCACTGACAAGGATGCCGAGCCCCTGCACTTGGGAGCGCCGGGGGAGACCGATGTACGGTTGAAGCTGGAGCTGCCACGCCGTTACGTGGCGCGGGCGCCGGTTCCGGTCACGGTCAAGCGCGACTATGGCGAGTACCGCTCCACCTACAGCGTGGAAGAGAACCGCGTCACCGCGGAGCGCGTGCTGGTGACGCGCCTGAGCGAACTGCCGGCCGCGCGGGCCCGCGACTATCTGGCGTTTCGCCGGGCGGTCCGTTCCGACGAGGAGCAGAAGCTCCAGCTCGAGACCACCGCGGCCGGCACTCCCGCCATTCCCGAGAACGCCAAGGCCGAGGACCTGCATGACTCGGCCATGGCGGCCCTCCGCAACCGCAATTACGAACTGGCCGTGGACTTGCTGAAGCGCGTGGCGGCTCTCGAACCCAAGCACAAGTACGCGTGGAACAATCTGGGGCGCGCCTACCTTGGGATGCAGAAGACCGACGAGGCCATTCTCGCGTTCCAGAAGGCGGCCGAGATCGATCCCTACGACGAATTCGCCTACAACAACCTGGGGCTGGCCTACTGGCGCGAGCAGAAGTACGAAGAAGGGGTGGGCGCGTTTCGCAAGCAGCTCGAGATCAATCCCCTGGATGAATTCGCCCACGCCAACCTGGGCGCGCTGTACGTGGAATGGCACAAGTACGCGGAGGCGGCGCCGGAGCTGGAGAAGGCCGTGTCGCTCAAGCCGGAGAACGCCCTCTATCAGGTGGGCTTGGGCCAGGCGTATCTGAACCTTGGCCAGCCGGACAAGGCGCTGGCGGCATTCGACAAGGCGGTGGAGCTGCAGCCGGCTCCGCTGGTGTGGAACGACGTCGCCTACGAACTCTCGCAGCGCAAGGTGCACCTTGACCGCGCCCAGCAATACGCGGAATCGGCCATCGCCGCCACCGCCGCGGAGCTGCGCAACGTCTCACTCGATCATCTGCGCATCGAGGACCTCGGCCTGGTCGGGGCGCTGGCCGCGTACTGGGACACGCTGGGATGGATCTATTTCCAGAAAGACGACCTGAAGCAGGCGGAGGAATTCATCAACGCGGCCTGGGTGCTGGACCAGCATTCGGAGATCGGCGACCACCTGGCGCAGATCTACGAACGGCGCGGAGACAAGGCCAAGGCCGAGCGCCTGTACGCCATGGCCTTGGCGGCGGAGCGTCCGTCGGCGGAGACGCGTCCGCACCTGGCGGCCCTGGTCGGCGAGCAGCACGTGAGCGCCGCGGTGGACAAATACCGCGGCGAGCTGGCGCGCGAGCGCACCCTCAAGCTCGGGCCGCTGGTGAAGGAGAATGCGGAAGCCGAGTTCTTCGTGGCGCTGGCGGCCGGTCCCAAAGTCGAAGGCGTCCGGTTCATCCGCGGCAGCGAGAAGCTGAAGCCGTTCTCGTCCGCGCTCATGGCCGCCCACTTCCCGGCTCCTTTCCCCGACGCCACCCCCACGCATGTCATCCGGCGCGGCGTGCTCACCTGCTCCCAGGGCGTGAGCGGCTGCACCTTCGTGCTGGTTGTGCCCGAGGATGTGCGGTCGGTGGAGTGAGCGAGGAGGCGGGGTTAACTTCTCCGCCGCGGATTCACGCGGATCAACGCGGGTTTGAATACTGGTTTTGATCCGCGTTAATACGCGTGCATCCGCGGCGAAAGAAGTCATGTCCACGGGTTCAGGACGCCCTTGACCGTGGGCTGAAAGTCCGAGGTATTGCGTGTCACCAGCGTCAGCCGATGGACCTCCGCGGTCGCGGCCAGGAACGCGTCCATGGCCTCCATCCGGCGCCCCAGGGCTTCACTGCGCGCCACCACCTTTCCGCAAGCGTCGGCGACCGCAGGATCAATGGCGAGAATCCTTCCTTCAAAGCGCAGCGGCAGTTCCTCCTCCAACCACTCGTCCAGCCGCTTGCGGCGATGGCCCGGCGGCATGCGTTCGATCCCGTAGCGCAGTTCCGTGAGCGTGATCACACTCAGGAAAACGCGATCTTCATCCACGTCCGCCAGCCAGGCCACCACGCCGGGATTGGGATGCGGCTTCATCCACTCGGAAACAACATTGGTGTCGAGCAGGAAGCTCATAGATCAGCCTTGCGCAGGCGGCCGGGGAGCCGTTTGATCCGCACTCCGGAAGCGCGCAGCGGCGAGGTGGCAAAGAATTCGGCCAGGTTGCCCTTGCGCTTGGTCTTCCGCTCCCACTCCCCGGCCGCCACCACCACCGCGGTGGTTCGCCCGTTGCGCGTGATAGTCTGCGGGCCGTCGGATTGCGCCCGGTCGATCACTTCGCTGAACTTGGCTTTGGCCTCGGCCACCGTCCATACCTGAGTGCTCATGTCCGCCTCGCGAGTATAGTCATCATAGTCATAATAGTCATTTATGCTTCTGAAGGCAAGACCACGGCATGGGCTTCGCCAGTGCCGTCCTGATTCCGGAATCGGGACACTACCCCGGGTTGCGGCTTGCTTGCGAAGCCGGAGATCGTCCCTTTATAATTTCCCGCCTCATTACTCCTGCAGCGCTTGATGTGGGCCGCTGCACAACGACATTCATCCGATCAACGTTGTCATAGGTCAGCCGCGGGACGGCGTGGTGGGACGCCGCGTCCGCAGGGAACGCTCTTCGATGGCGCAGATTTTCCACCGCAGCACGAACACCATCTCTCGTTTCACGATCTATGGATTCGTGTTCTTGCTGGCGGCGTTGGGCTGGGCGCTGGCCACCTGGCAGCGCTCGGGATGGTTCAACCGCATGGGTGAGGCGGAGGAGCAGCCCGTGCCCTTCAGCCACGCCCACCACGCCGGCGGCCTGGGCATCGATTGCCGCTACTGCCACACCTCGGTGGAGACTTCCAGCTTTGCCGGTATCCCGCCCACCAAGACCTGCATGAACTGCCACTCGGAACTCTGGACCAGCGCTCCCATGCTGGAGCCGGTGCGCCACAGCTATCGCACCGGGCAGTCGCTGGTGTGGACGCGGGTGAACGACCTTCCCGATTTCGTTTATTTCAGCCACGACATTCACATTGCCAAGGGCGTGGGTTGCGACGAGTGCCACGGCCCGGTGGACCGCATGCCGCTGATGTTCCAGGCCAAGTCGCTGCAGATGGAGTGGTGCCTGGACTGCCACCGCACGCCCGAGAAATACCTGCGCCCCAAGGGCGAAGTGTTCAACATGCGCTGGCAGCGGCCTGACTCCGGGCATCCAGTCGCGTTTGCGGGTGCGAGCTACACCGATCAGCGGACCATGGGCCGCGCGCTGATCAAGCAGTACGAGATCCGCAATCCGCGAGACCTGACCAGTTGCAACACCTGCCATCGCTGATGGAACACGGAAGCGCCAAGCCGAGCTGTAAGGACGCGAAGCTGGTCAAGATCGCGGAGCGCGCCGCGAGGCTCGACTTGGCGGCGATCCGAGAGAAGCTCTCGAAAGCCACCGGGCCCACCTACTGGCGCAGCCTGGAAGAGCTGGCCGAAGAGCCGGGATTCGACGACGTGATGCACCGCGAATTTCCGCGGCTGGCCTCGGAGTGGGCGGAGGGCTGCTCGCGTCGCGACTTCCTCCGGCTCGCTGGCGCATCGCTGGCGCTGGCCGGCCTGGCGGGCTGCACCAAGCAGCCGCTCGAGCCCATCGTGCCCTACGTGGTGCAGCCGGAGCGCATCGTGCTGGGACTGCCTCTGTACTTTGCGACAGCTTTTCCGGTGAGCGGCATCGCACGGCCCATCATCGTCAAGAGCATGGAAGGCCGTCCGATCAAGGTGGAGGGCAATCCGCAGCATGGCGCCAGCCTGGGAGCGGCGGACGCGCACTCGCAGGCCGCGGTGCTCGGGCTTTACGATCCTGACCGCTCGCAGACCATCGGCTACAACGGCACGGTGCGTCCGTGGGGAACTTTGCAGGCGGCCATCCGCGCGGGGCTCAGCCAGCAGCAGGCCTCGGGAGGCGCGGGCCTGCGCTTCCTGACCGAGACCGTCACGTCTCCGACACTCGCCAGCCAGATCGCCGCCGTGCTCAAACAGTTTCCCAACGCGAAGTGGCACCAGTACGAGCCCGTCAACCGCGACAACGTTAAAGCGGGAGCGCAGATGGCCTTCGGCCAGGTGGTGGACACGATCTATCACTTCGACAAGGCGGACGTGATCCTCGCGCTCGATGCAGACTTCCTATCGCCTGCGGGACTGCCCGGCTTCCAGCGCTACGCCCGCGATTTCACCTCGCGCCGCAAAATGAAGCCCGGCGTCGCCATGAACCGGCTGTACGTGGTGGAGAGTACGCCCTCGCTGACCGGCGCCAAGGCCGACCACCGCATGCCGGTGCGCGCATCGGGAATCCGCGAATTCGCTCAGCTCATTGCCGAAGGCGTCGGTGTGCAAAGCGGTCGAGGTGCCTTGCTCATGATGGGTGAGCAGAGCCGCTGGTGGCAGGCCGCCAGTAAGGACTTAAGGAACCATCGCGGCACGGGCCTGGTGGTTGCAGGCGATCAGCAGCCGGCGGAAGTCCACGCCCTGGCCCACGCCATGAATCAGGCGCTGGGGAATGTTGGCGCGACGGTGACTTATGTCGATCCGGTCGAAGCCAATCCGGTCGACCAGACCGCGTCTTTGAAGGATCTGGTGGCGGACATGGATGCGGGCAAGGTGCAGGTGCTGGCGATCGTCGGCGGCAACCCTGCTTACAACGCGCCGGTGGACTTGGGATTCGCCGATAAGCTCTCGAAAGTTGGACTGCAGGTCCACCTTGGCATGTATGAAGACGAAACCTCGGCGCTGTGCCAGTGGCATGTGCCCGAGGCGCACCCGCTCGAGACCTGGAGCGATGCCCGCGCCTACGACGGCACGATTTCGATCATCCAGCCGCTGATCGCGCCGCTGTTCAACGGCCGCTCCGCTCACGAGTTCCTGGCGGTATTCACCCAGCAGCCGGAGCAATCGAGCTACGACGTGGTGCGCGGCTACTGGCGCTCGCAGATCAAGGGCAAGTCCGAAGAATTCGAGGCCCCCTGGCGCAAGTGGCTGCACGATGGCTTCATCGCGGGCTCGGGATCGAAGCCGCGCACGGTCAGCGCGCGTCCGCTGAACTTGCCGGCGCCGGAACGGGTCGCGTGGGGCACGGAGATTGTGTTCCAGCCCGACCCATCGGTCTACGACGGACGCTGGGCCAACAATGGCTGGCTGCAGGAACTGCCCAAACCGCTGACCAAGCTTACGTGGGACAACGCCGTGCTCGTCAGTCCGAGGCTTGCGCAGGACCAGAATCTGCGCACGGGCAACGTAGTGGAGGTCGAGAGTCGCGGGCGCAAGGTGCGCGGTCCGGTGTTGGTGATGCCAGGTCAGGCATGGGAGTCGATCACGTTGGTGATGGGCTATGGCCGTACGCGCGGCGGAAGCAACGGTTCCAACCGCGGCTACAGTGCGTTCCAGGTGCGTACCAGCGATGCTCCCTGGATCGCCAGCGGGGTGAAGATCACGCCGGTGGGCCAGGAGTATCCGCTGGCCCTGACCCAGAACCACCAGGTCATCGACAACAAGACCGCCATCGAGGAAACGATCAAGCGCGCGCCCGTGCGCGAGGCTACGCTCGCCGAGTTCACCGCCAATCCGCGCTTCGCCCAGGAGATGAAGGAAGAGCCCGCCTACGACGACACTTTGTATCCGCACTACGACTACACCGGATACAAGTGGGGCATGGCTATCGACTTGAACTCGTGCGTGGGCTGCAACGCCTGCCTGGTGGCGTGCCAGGCGGAGAACAACATCCCGGTGGTGGGCAAAGAGCAGGTGATCCGCGAGCGCCACATGAACTGGCTGCGCCTGGACGCCTACAACGAGGGTGACCTCGCCAATCCGCGCACCCTGTTTCAGCCCGTGCCCTGCATGCAGTGCGAGAACGCGCCCTGTGAGCTGGTGTGCCCGGTGGGCGCGACCGTGCACAGCTCCGAGGGCCTCAACGACATGGTTTACAACCGCTGCGTGGGGACGCGCTACTGCTCGAACAACTGTCCTTACAAAGTGCGGCGGTTCAACTTCCTGCTGTTCTCCGACTGGGAGACTCCCACCCTGAAGCTGATGCATAACCCTGACGTGACCGTGCGCAGCCGGGGGGTGATGGAGAAGTGTACGTATTGCATCCAGCGGATTACGCGCGCGCGCATCGACTCGGAGAAGGAGCAGCGGAAGATCCGCGACCAGGAAATACAGACGGCGTGCCAGCAGGCGTGTCCCGCCGAGGCCATCATCTTCGGCGACCTCAACGACAAGAACAGCCGGGTAGCGCGGTTGAAGGCGGAGCCGCGCAATTACGGATTGCTGGCGGAGCTGAACACGCGTCCGCGGACGACGTATCTGGCCGCGGTGCGCAATCCCAATCCCGAACTCGAGAAGAAGGGATAACGATGGCAGAGGGTCCGACTGTGGAATCTGGGTTCACCCGGGTGGAGCAGGCCTTCAGGCCTGCATTCAGGTGGTGCTTTGAATTGTGGGCTTCAGCCCCTGAAGTCCTCCGCCCCTCAGCGGCTAAAGCCGCGCACCAAGGACGCCGTCGTTTATGCAGGGCTGAAGCCCTGCTCCACCCGGTCCAGGTCCGGCACCATGAGTAACCCACAGGAAACGCGCGCGGGCAAGCCGCCAGTGATCGCGCCCGGGTACACCTTTGCCACGGTGACCGACAAGATCAGCGCCATTGTGCTCTCGCGGCGCACCACGCTGGGCTGGGTGCTGGGATTCGGCGTCGGCCTGCTCCTCACCATGCTGCTGCTGGTTGCGGTGAGTTATCTGCTGGTGAAGGGCGTCGGGATATGGGGCATCAACATTCCCATCGGCTGGGGATTCGCCATCGTGAACTTCGTGTGGTGGATCGGAATCGGCCACGCCGGCACGCTGATCTCCGCCATCCTGCTGTTGCTCAACCAGCCGTGGCGCAACTCCATCAACCGTTTCGCCGAGGCCATGACGCTGTTCGCGGTGATGTGCGCCGGCATGTTCCCGGTGCTGCACATGGGCCGGCCGTGGCTGGCCTACTGGCTCTTCCCTTATCCCAACACCATGCAGGTGTGGCCGCAGTTCCGCAGTCCGCTGGTGTGGGACGTGTTCGCGGTCTCGACGTACTTCACGGTTTCGCTGATGTTCTGGTTCGTGGGACTGATCCCCGACTTGGGCACGCTGCGCGACCGCTCGCACAGCCGCTTTGCGCGCGCGGCCTACGGATTTCTGGCCATGGGCTGGCGGGGATCGGCGCGGCACTGGAAGAACTACGAGTCGGCCTACCTGCTGCTGGCCGGGCTGGCCACGCCGCTGGTGGTCTCGGTGCACACGGTGGTCAGCTTCGATTTCGCGATCTCCCTTGTGCCGGGCTGGCACACCACCATCTTCCCGCCGTACTTCGTGGCCGGCGCCATCTATTCGGGGTTTGCCATGGTGCTGGTGATCGCCATCCCCATCCGCAGGTTCTACGGACTGGGCGACATGATCACCATGCGGCACCTGGAAAACTGCGCCCGGATCATGCTGGTGACCGGGCTGATCGTCGCCTACGGATATCTGGTCGAGGGCTTCATGGCCTGGTACCGCTCCGACGAGTTCGATTTCTTCATGCTCAAGAACCGCATGCTCGGCCCCTACGCGCCGCTGTATTGGGCGCTGATCTTCTGCAACATCGTGGCGCCGCAGGTGCTGTGGTCGCGGCGGGTGCGGCAGAACGTGGGCGCGCTGTTCGCGATCTCGATCATAATTCTGATCGGCATGTGGCTGGAACGCTTCATCATCGTGGTTACCAGCCTGCACCGCGACTTCCTCACCTCGTCGTGGGGCATGTATTACCCGACCCGGTGGGATTGGTTCACGTACGTGGGCACCATCGGGTTCTTCGTGATGGCCATGTACCTGTTCATACGCTTCCTGCCGATGATCTCGATCTTCGAGATGCAGACGCTGCTGCCGCAGGCCGAGGTGGAGGCGGAAGCGAAATGAAGCGCGCCCCCATCTTCGGACTGATGGCGGAGTTCGATTCGCCGACCAATCTCGCGCTGGCGGCGCGCAAAGCCTACGCCGAGGGTTATCGCCGGATGGACGCGTACAGTCCCTTCCCCATCGAGGAAGTCAGCGAGGCCATCGGCCACTACCGCAGCCGCGTGCCGCTGGTGGTGCTGGTGGGAGGGTTGCTGGGAGGCATCGGCGGATATCTGATGCAGTACTGGGTCTCGGTCCTGAACTACCCGCTCAACGTGGGCGGGCGGCCACTGCATTCCTGGCCGTCGTTCATCGTGGTGACTTTCGAGATGACCATCCTCGGCGCGGCGGTGTTCGCCGTCTTCGGGATGCTGGCACTGAACCGGCTGCCCATGCCTTATCACCCGGTGTTCAACGTCGAGCGCTTCGCGTTCGCCAGCAAAGACCGGTTCTTCTTGTGCATACAGGCCAACGATCCCCGGTTCGACCGTGCGCAGACGGAGAAATTCCTGCAGGGCTTGAACCCCAAGCAGGTGTCGGAGGTGCCGCATTAAAGCGCTTCCCTACACAAATTGTCATCCCGAGCGAAGCGCGACGAAGCGCAGCGCAGGA
>JBIOFT010000154.1:0-8870 GCA_044447375.1 Terriglobales bacterium
ATTTCGTCGATGCGCTCGTAGGTGGTGAAGCGCTTGCCGCACTTCAGGCACTCGCGGCGGCGGCGGATCGATTCCGCCTCCTTGCTCTCCCGCGAGTCCACCACCTTGTCATTCACAAAGCCGCAAAAGGGACATTTCATGATGGATTGAGATTCTTGCGTGCGCCGAGAATTACCAAAGCCCTGAATTCATTGTAGCAGCCGAGAATCGGGTGATCGGGAGATCGGATCATCGGGTCATCGTTTCGAGCGGACACAATCGCCCGATGACCCGATCACCCGATGACGCAATGTTTCACGTCTCCGCTTCCTGTTCGCCGGCGCTCTCCCGGGTGATCTTGGCGAACGACAGGTGCTCGCGATGAGCCAGGATCAGCCCCACCGGAATCACCACCATGAAGCAGGTTAGCCACAGCATAATTCCGCAACTGGCGGCCATTTCGCCGGGAACGCCGAAGTAATGGCTCATGCCGCCGATGGTGGCCGCTTGCATGCCGCCTCCGATCGCCGGAAGTTGCACCAGCGATCCGACCATGCTGAAGCCGATGATCAGCACCACGTTCGAGACCGTCATTTCCCGCAGCGGCGAGGGATAGGCGTGCATCACCTGGCGGTAGGTGACCGCGATAAGGAACCAGATCAGCAAGGAGAGCCCCGTCAATTGTACGAACGATCCCAGGTCATGGATGGTGTTCAGGCCTTCGCTGAAGGCACACACCTTCTGCTCGGCATGGTGGGCGAAGCTCGGAGCCCAGCCGGCGAACCGCTGGTGCACCCAGCGGGCCACGCCGGCGGCGTTGCGCCGCACCACATAAGCGCCTCCCGCCAGAACCGCCACCAGACCGATCAGAACGGCTCCGGCGAACAGGAAATCGTGGCGGTAATGCTCCAGCACGAGATAGCGGCGGAAATCCATGGTGAAGATATCGATGGTCATCAGCACGGTAAAGGAGCCGATGTCGAAGATGCGCTCCACCGCCCACACCGCTACCTGCGAGGACATGGTCAACCCCTCCCGGCGGGCGATCAGGTAGGGGCGGGCGAACTCACCCGGCCGCCCCAGCAGGGCCAACCCGGTGAAACCGATCAGCGTGGGCGCGATCATGTCCCGCGCCCTGGCCCGGCGCACCGGCCGCAGGAACACCTTCCAGCGCACCGCGCGCAGCAGGTAGGTCGCATAGATCAGGCCGACCGCGCTCAACAGGTACAGAGTGCGGGCCCCGGCCGTGTATTCCCAGAAGACGCTCCAATCGAAGTGCCGCCATTCGCGGAACTGCATGTACACCAGCCCCGCCAGCGCCGCCACCACCACCGCCGATACGATAATGCGCTTCCTGGTCATCCCTGTTTTGCGATGCGGCCGAGGTACGCCGCGCCGGTGGAGGCACGTTGTACGGGCAACGCCAAACTAACTGACGGCGCGGACCGGGTCAATGCCACCGCCGATTCGGGAGCTTGATCCTAGTTGGCGACGGGAGCTGTGGGTTTCTCAGGTTTGGCCCGCGGCTGAGTCTCGACCGCCCGCTGCATCTTCTGCGTCTTGGCGGGTGAGGCCGCTGCCTGGGGGTTCTGTTTGGCGGCGCCGGGTTGGGCGCGCGCCGCCAGCTTGGTGCGGTTGAAGTCCTTGATCACGCGCGCCACGTAGGCGTGCGTCTCGCGGTAGGGAGGCACGCCGTTGTACTGCGCCACCCGCTGCGGACCGGCATTGTACGCGGCCAGCGCCTTGGCCATGTCGTTGTTGTAAAGCACTAGCAGATCACGCAGGTAGCGCGTGCCGCCCTCGATGTTCTCACCGGGGGCGAAGGCGTCCTTCACGCCCAGCTTGCTGGCGGTCGAGGGCATAAGTTGCATCAGGCCTTGCGCACCTTTGGGCGAGACGGCGCGCGGATTGAAGCCGCTCTCCGCCTTGATCACGCTGCGGATCAAGTCCGGGTCCACTTTGTGTTGGTCGCTGGCCGAATTCACAAAGCGGTCCACATCCTCACGGGTGGCCGCCTGCGCGGCCGGCGGAGGCGGCGGCAGAGGGATCTCCTGGCGATCGACGGAGACGATCTCTTCCGTGGGCACGTCCACGAAGCCGCTGCTGGGGTCGGCGGCAATGTAGAGCCGGGTGACACCCTGCAGCTTCTCCTGGTGGTCATGGCGGATGCTGAAGCCGTTGCGCAGCACCGCGTCATAGACCACCTGCATGCCCGGAGACGCAGCATCGGTGGCCCAGGCGGCGGTTGTGAGGGCGACCAGCAGCAGCCCGCGTTTGAGAAAATTAGTCATCCCATTGAAGCTCTGTCATCCTGAGCGAGCGCGCCCGCCCCCTCGGCTTCGCTCAGGGCAAGCTTTTGGCGCGCGAGTCGAAGGACCCCTGCTCCGAAGATCATCGTTACGATAGGGGTGCTTCGACTCGTGCGGGCAAAATCGGCCCGCACTCGCTCAGCATGACAATGAACGATCATGCGTGAGCAAAAACCTACCCGAACAGCACTTCCTCCACCGCCGCGGCGACCCCACTCTGGTCGTTCGGAAGCGTCACTCGCCAGCCGTTCTGCTTCAGGTCTTGGCGGGCATTGCCCATGATAACCGGTACTCCGGCGAACTCAAGCATTTCGATATCGTTGTAATTGTCACCGATGGCCATGACCTGTTCCCGCACCAGGCCACGGTGGCCGGCCCAGCGTTCGAGAGCGTGGCCCTTGGAGCAGCCCTGGTTGAGCACGTCGACGATGACCAGGTCGCGCGCGTCGTAGCGGGTCTTGAGCACGGTGATGCGGTCCGCGAGGTGGGCCGTCCGCAAGCGCTCTTCCGCCACCTGCATGCGGGCGATGGTGCCGCAGAACATGGCCTGGATGGGATCGGTGTCGAGCGCCCGCTCGAGGGGGACCACGAACTCGATGTACTGCAGGTTGTTCTCCACCCAGCGCTGGATGTGCGAGGTCAGCTCGTCGGTGCGCTCCAGCGCCAGCGCTCCCTTACCCTCGCGGTCGAAGGTGAGTACCAGGTTGCCGCGGAAGGGCTCCATCTGCGCGATCAATTCGCGAGCTGTCGCAGCGGGGAGCAGGTCGCGGTGGAACAGCTCGCCCCGCAGCGAGCGGGTGACGGCCCCGTTCGAACTGATCAGCCAGAGGTCGAACCCGAGCGACTGCGCGATCGGGAGCGCAAACTGGTGGCGCCTCCCGGTGACCAGCACGATCTCGACTCCGGCCTCGTGTGCGCGGGTGAGAGCGGCCAGATTGGCCGGGGAAACCTGGAATTGCGGATCGAGAAGAGTACCGTCAATATCGATCGCGAGCAGTCGGATTGCCGGGTTCACTGCTGTGATTTTAGCAGTCCCTGACTACTCCCAGTCGGCATAGTAGCCGTGCCGCGCCCATACCTGCAGGTTCCGATCCCTGGGGGTGATCTCCAGCGAGCGGAAGCGGTCGCCGCCCACCGCGCCGGGCTTGAAATACACGGCGTAACGCAGCCGCAGATTCTGCTGGATGGCGTCAAACGCCGGCTGCTCTCCGGAGGGGGAGATGAAGAACGCCCGGCCGCCGGTGACCGCGGCCAGTTTCAGCAGCACATCGTCGCCCGCGGACCTCGCCCGGCGACGCCGGGGGGCGATGGTGTAGATGGTGATGTTGGAGCGCTGCGCCGCCTGGATCACGTCGGCCCAGCCATGGGCGCTGACGTTGTCCTCGCCGTCGCTCAGCAGCACGATGGCGCGGCGCTGGGGCAGGGAGGGGTCGGCGTTGCGCAGCGCATCGGTTGCGGCAATGAGCGCGTCATACACCGAACTCAGGGACACGCCCGCGACCGGCCGCAGCCCCGCCTCCAAACGCTGAACGTCGCCAGTGAGCGGCTGCGTTACCTCTACGCGATAACGGAAACCCACCACCATGGCTCGGTCCGTATCCGGCCGCAGCGCCGTGCGCAGGAAGTCCAGCGCCACCTTGCGCTCGAATCCGAGATCCTTCCGCATGGAGTCGCTCCAGTCGACCACCAGGGCGAGGCGCAGCGGCAGTTCATCTTCCCGGCGAATCTGGGTGATGGCGGCAGGCTTGCCGTTATCGAGGATCTGCAAGTCGTCGCGGCTGAGTTCCGTCACTGGCTTGCCGCTGCGGTCGGTGACCGCCACATGCAACGCTACTTCCGCTACCCGGCTTTCGACGACGAACGGCGCTTCCCCGGTCGAGGGCAGGTAGGACTTCGTAAGCTGGAAGCTCGCCGGCTGCTGCTGTGCCAAAGCCGTAGCGGCGAACGCCAACATCCACAACCCGACTGCCAACGCTGTTCTGCGCATGGATTTCCTCCTTGCCAGGGGCGCGCACCCAGGGCACATCTATCCCTTGCGTCTGGTTTTCGAGTTTCCCCCCGGCGGTCGTCCCTGGCCGACGCCGGCCACCCATAAACCTCAGATCGCTGCGGCGCGAATCAAGCGCACGGCATGCCAGGAAATTTATCGGATGTTATCGGTAATAGGTTTAAGGTTCCGCCGTTACGGTGGTACCCTCACGTGCCTTTCCGGGAGCCCTCCATTCCGGGAGCTATCCGCCGGGTTTGTTACACTGCGCGGTCATGGCGAAGATCGTTGCGCTGGAGTGCTCGAAGTGCGGCGCCCGGCTCTCGGCGGATGAGCCGCGGACCGTCTGCCCCCAGGACGGCGGTTCGCTCTACGCCCGCTACGACCTCGAAGCGCTGCGCGGCCGCTTCACGCGCGAGATGCTCGCCGGGCGCGTGGCCAGCATGTGGCGCTATGCCGAGGTCCTGCCCGACGCCGAACCTGTTTCCCTGGGCGAAGGTTTCACGCCCCTGCTACACAGCCGCCAATACCTGAACGTCTTCATTAAGGATGAAGGTCTAAATCCCACGGGCAGCTTCAAAGCGCGCGGGCTGTGCGCGGCCGTCACCATGGCGCGGGCTTATGGCCTCAAGAAGCTGGCCGTACCCTCGGCAGGCAATGCCGCCAGCGCGCTGGCCGCGTATGCAGCCGCGGCTGGGATCGAGGCCCACATCTTCATGCCACGCGATGTCCCCCAGGCCAACCTGGTCGAGTGCCGCACCTACGGCGCCCACGTCACTCTGGTGGAGGGACTCATCAGCGACTGCGCGCGCATGGTCGGCGAACGCAAGCAGGCCGAGGGCTGGTTCGACATCTCCAGCCTTAAGGAGCCGTTTCGCGTGGAAGGCAAGAAGACCATGGGCTACGAGGTGGCGGAGCAGATGGGATGGGAGCTGCCCGACGCCATCATCTATCCCACCGGCGGCGGCGTCGGCCTGATCGGCATGTGGAAGGCCTTCGAGGAGCTGGAGGCCCTGGGCTGGATCGGTAAAACCTGGCCGCGCATGGTGGCCGTGCAGTCAATCGGCTGTGCCCCTATTGTTAAAGCATGGGATGAAGGCAAAGCGGTGTCGGATCCGTGGCCGCATAGCACAACTCTGGCCGCCGGCCTGCGCGTGCCCAAAGCCTACGCCGATTACCTGATCCTCGATATCCTGCACAAAAGCCAGGGCACCGCCATCGCGGTTAGCGACGACGAGATCATGGATGCCCTGCGCGCCTGGGCCACTCATGAGGGCATCTTCGCCGCTCCCGAGGGCGCGGCCGCGCTGGCCGCCTATCGCCGCCTGCTGGTCAGCGGATTCTTCACGCCGGAGCAGAAAGTCGTGCTGTTCAACACCGGCTCAGGCCTGAAGTACATTGATGTGATCGCGGCGGCGGAAAAGAAAGCGCCCGCGTCGCGCGTGATCGGAGGAATCATCGGACCGTATTGAGGAATTTGTAATTTGGTAATTTGTAATTTTGAGCGCAACGGTTCCCGTAGCCGCGCACTTTACAAATTACCAATTACAAATTACCAATCCCCATGACATCCCGCCTCTACTACACCGACTCGTTCCTCTACGAATTCGACGCCGCCGTGTGCGAGGTAGTCCCCGGGGCGCGCCCAGCGGTCATTCTTGACCAGACAGCGTTTTATCCCACCAGCGGCGGGCAGGTTTTCGACACTGGCTACCTCGAAGCGAACGGACAGAAGCTGCGGGTCACCGAGGTGGCGGAAGACGAGCAGGGAACGATCCTCCATTACATCGATGCGGCGGCGAGCCTGGCGCCGGGAACCCGCGTCCGCGGCACGATTGACGCCGCGCGTCGCCGCGACCACATGCAGCAGCACTCCGGACAGCACGTCCTCTCGGCCGCATTCGTCCGTCTGTTCGCGATGCCGACGGTCTCATTCCACATGGGCGAGGAGAGCTGCACCATCGACCTGCAGGCGCGCTCGCTCGCGCCGACGCAACTCGACGAGGCCGGTCGGCTCGCCAATCGCGTGATCACCGACGACCGCCCGGTGGAAGTCCGTTTCGCCTCGCTCGAAGAAGCCCGCGCGCTGGGCGTGCGCAAGCTGCCGGAAGCGCAGCGCGAAAAGCTGCGCCTCATCGACATCCGCGATTTCGATCTCACCGCCTGCGGTGGCACCCACGTGCGTTCTACCGGCCAGGTCGGCCCTATCCTGCTGCGCAAGACCGAGAACGCGCGCCAGGGGGTGCGCGTGGAGTTTGTGTGCGGAGAGCGCGCCGTCGCCGCCGCCCAGCGCGATCACGCTACGCTGGTGGAAGCGGCTGCGGCGTTTTCGGCGCATATCTCCGACGTCCCGCAGCAGGTGCGGAGGGCGCAGGCAGAGCTGAAGGCGGCTCAGAAATCGCAGCAGAGGCTGCTGGAAGAGCTGGCCGAGCTTACTGCGGCGCGCCTCGTGGCGGAGTCGGCTCGGCGTCATTCTTCGCGAAGCGATCCTTTCCGCATGGTGACGAAAGTGTTTCCCGATCGCGATGTGGCCTTCGTCAAGCTGCTGGCGCAGAAGATCGCCGCCGCGGGTCCGGCCGTAGCGCTGGTGGCCTCGACCTCCGGCCCGCCGACGCTGGTCTTCTGCCAGACGCCGGGGCTGCCGTTCAACATGGGTGCGCTGTTGAAGGAGACGCTGGCCGCCGCCGGCGGCCGGGGCGGTGGCGCTCGCGACTTCGCCCAAGGCAGTCTGCCCGATGCCGCGCAGGTGGACGGCGCGCTTCGGCAGGCCTTAGGTTCCTTCGCGCAATAGCAAGTACGGGCGCGTCTGCTAGAATAATTGTCCGGCCGAGTGGGGCTATAGCTCAGCTGGGAGAGCGCATCGTTCGCAACGATGAGGTCGTCGGTTCGATCCCGACTAGCTCCACCATATCTCGAAGCACTTGAGCGCGGTCATTCTCGCCACTGCGTAAAGGTCGTTCTTACCACTGGCTCAATCATCTTCGGTTGTCCGTCTGCGGCTCGGTGTGGATCAGCACTTTGAACAGCTCGGGTGCTTCTTGCTTGAAGCGGATCTCCAACTCGGTGGAGATGTCGTGCACGCGCACCAGCGGCAGCGTGTCCGGCAGGGTGCAGTGGCAGGAGACATTGATGTGGCTGCCGGCTCGTTTCAGCGTGATCTCGTGCATATCGAGAATCTCGGGAAACTGGCTGGCGATGCGGCGCAGCCGGCTCTCAAGCGCGGGATCGCGAATCTCGTCGGTGGCCTCGATGTGCGCCGGCTCGCTCTCGATGTGGGTCAGGATGGAGGAAATCTCCGGCACCTCGGCGCGAATGTCGCCTTCCAGGCGGGTCACCAGGTCGTGCGCGTCCTTGAGCGGCATGCGCTCGTCGAGTTCCAGGTGCTGCTCCACGTGCAGGAAGCCGCCGAAGTTCTGCACGCTGACCTCGTGCACGGTGAGGTTGCTGCGTGCGGCCACGCCGCGGATGCGGTCGAACAGGTTCTCCTCCCGCGGGGCGCGGGGGATGGGGTGCACCACCACGTCAGCATCGGGAAGCACGTGGTGGACGGCTTCGGCTACGTCTTCCGCTACCTGTCCCGACTTCTGGAAGGTGACGTTGCGGCGCAGCGCCACCGAGAGGTCGGCGAAATAGCGGTTGCCGGCGCGGCGGATGCGGACGCGGTCCACGTCCACCACGCTCTCCACCCGCCCCACTTCGTCGAGGATGCGGGCGCGCACGTCCGTGGGCGCGGCGTCCAGCAGCGCGTCGATGGTCTGGCGCGCCAGCCGCGAGCTGACGTACACCACCACCCCGGCGACGATCAGGGCGGCGATGGGGTCGGCGTCGCGCAGCCAGCCGATCTTGAGGCGGTGGCCGAGCGTCACCAGCACCAGGCCGAAAATGACCACGCCGCTCGACCAGATGTCGGTCGAGAAGTGCAGGGCATCGGCCTGCAAGGCCTGGCTGTCGTATTTGTCGGCAACCCGCTTGAGCGCCCGCGACCGCCACCAGTCCACAGCCATCGACGCCAGCATCACCAGGAACGCGGCCACGCTGGGTTTGATCTCCACATGATGGAAGAACAGCCGCTGCACGGCCTCGTACACGATCCACACGCAGGTGAGCAGCAGCAGGCCGGTCTCGAGGAAGGCGGAAAAGTTCTCGACCTTGCCGTGGCCGTACTGGTGGTCGGCGTCGGCGGGCTTGTCGGAAACGCGCACCGAGAGCAGGGTGATGAAGGCGGCGATCAGGTCCAGCCCGGAATGCGCTGCCTCGGAGAGAATGCCGAGGCTGCCGGTAGTGATGCCGACCACCACCTTAAGCGCAGTGATGGCGGTCGCCGCCAGCACGGAGTTGAATGCTACCCCGCGCTTCTCCATGCGCATCTCGCTGGCGCCGGCGTTGAGGTTGGGAGCTGCCATCCCCCGGCATTTTACGCTTGTGGTGCGGAGCGCCGAACCCGGACCCCGCGCCGCCCGCCAGCGATGAGAGCTTGTGCTAGCATGACCAGAGACCTCCAAGGAGTGAAGCGCCCAATGCGTTCTTTCGTTCTGGTACTGATGATGTGCCTGTGTACGCTTCTAGCCGCGGGACAGACGAGTTCCCCTCAGACC
>JBIOFT010000155.1:0-8555 GCA_044447375.1 Terriglobales bacterium
CTACTACCTGATCGGCTACTACAGCAGCAATCGCCAGAAGGACGGACGCTACCGCCGCATCAGCGTACACGTGAACGTTCCGGGCGCGCGGATTCGCTACCGCGAAGGTTATTACGCCCCCAACGGCAACGCCGGTCCCGACCGCGAGCGGCAGTTGCTCGAAGCGCTGCGCGAGGATACCCCCCGCGTGGACTTCCCCATCGCCCTCGAAACCGGCAACTTTCGTCTGAACGGCAAGGACATCTTCGTTCCCATCACCGCCAAGCTGGCGTCCACCGCGCTGCAGTGGGCGAACAAGCACAATCGCCATACCGCCACGTTCGATTTCGCCGCCGAGATCCGGCAGCAGGATTCCAACCGCGTGGTGGCTGCTCTGCGCGATACCATCCATTTGACTCTCGACGACAAGCGCCAGCAGGAATTACAGCAGCAATCCCTGGTCTATAGCGGCGGGGTGGTGCTCGGCCCCGGCCAATACCGCCTCAAGTTCGTCGCTCGGGAGAGCGAGAGCGGCCGCGTGGGCAGCTTTGAAGAGAACCTCGACCTGCAGCCCCTGCAGCGCGACCGGCTGGAGCTGAGTTCCATGGTGCTCTCCGGCCAATTGGAGGCGGCCGCCCCCAACCGCGAGCAAACCAAGACCACCCTGGGAGCCGCCGCGCACCTGAAAACCACACCGCTCGAAGTCTCCGGCCAGCGCATTGTGCCCAGCGTTACCCGCGTGTTCAACAAGGGCCAGGATCTCTACATCTTCTTCCAGGCCTACGTGCCCGCGGGTCAGGACGCGGCGCAGGCCCGGGCCGGCCTGGAATTCTTCCGCGACGGCCAATGGTGGAGTGAAACCCCGCTGGTGGAAGCCGCCGAGGTGGACGAGACTACCCATTCGGCATCGTTCCGCATCCGCCTGCCGCTGGAGAAGTTCGCGCCCGGCGTCTATACCGTGGAAGCCGTGTCGGTGGAGCAAGGCACGGAAGAAGCGGCGTTTGCCCAGAATCATTTTGTGTTGCGGCTGCCGCTGGGAGGCGCGGCCGCGGCGCCTGCGGCCCAACCATAACAAGGAGCGGGTGTATTTCCCGCTCCCTTCCCGGGAGGCGCAATCCCCCATGACACGCCTCGCCCGCACCTCTCCTGAAGCTCCGGGCCGCCGTTACCCCCGGCCCGAGCCGCTGCAGGAGGAGCAGAGGGACGCCGACTGTCTCTCGGCGGTGGTTTCCACGCGCGATCATATCGCCGCCACTCAGCTCAACTTCGAGCAATCCCTGACCTTCATCGTCGACCAGGCCCGCCGTATCACCGGCGCGGGCGCGGGCGCGGCCGCCTTGCGCCAGGGCGAGGAGGTGGTCTGTTGCGCGCGCTCGGGCCTCATCGCGCCGGAACTGGGAGCGCGCCTGGACCAGGAGGCGGGCATCTCGGTCGGGTGCCTGCGCTCGGGTAAAGCCCAGCTATGCGACGATACGGAAACCGACTGGAGGGTGGACGCGCGTGTGTGCCGCGCTATGGGCCTGCGTTCCATCCTGGCCGTGCCGGTACGCGGCCAGCAGGACGTGCTCGGAATCCTGGCTGTCGTTTCCGGACGGGCCGGAGCCTTCAGCCCGCGCGACATCCACACCCTGGAGCTTCTCGCCGAGCTGGTGAGCGAGACCCTGGAGCCAAAGCCGGCGCGGCGGATTGAGGTGCTCCCGGCGCAGGCCGCAACCGTGGGGGCCGCAGTCTCCGCCGCCGAAGCCAAAACCCATCCGCTGTGGCGCGCGCTGCGCATCCTCGCCATGGCCCTGGTGATCGTGGGCACCGTGACCGAAGTCGTGGTCTGGCACGGCGCCCACCTACGCAAACTCTTCCGTCTGGAAAATGCCGACCTCCGCCCCACTCCCACCACTCCGCCCTCCAGCCCGCCTGAGTCGTCGCCGGCTCCCAGCGAGACGCCGCCGGAGGCCGTGGTGGGAACGGCCCCCAAGGTGACATCCAGCCCTGCACCCTCGCGCCGCGAGCCGGCGCAGAAAAGCGCGCCGGCCGATCTCAGCCCGCTGGCCCTGCGAACCGGCCCCACCGCCTGGACCACCCTCCAGCCCGAGCCCGGGAAACCGCCGCCGCTCGCCCTCGGCAACCTCGCCCAAAAGCCGGCCTGGGCGGCGTGGCTGCGCGGAGCCCGCGATCTCCTGCTGGGATGGACCGACGTTCTGCCCCGCAGCCGTGAGACCGGTGCGCGCATGAGTGCTGCCCGGCCGGCCACCAGCGCCGCACCCTGGTCCTTGCCGGGATTGACGCTTCCGGTTTGCAATGGACCGTTCGTCGAAGCCGTTGACCCGGTCCCGGCCGGCGCCGATCCCGCTTCCCCGCTGGCCACTGACGACGCCGATCCCCCGCCCAGCCAGGCGACCGCTCAGCGTTTCAGCGGGCAAGACCCGTGGACCGCTCTCCCTCACCCTTGCAGTTCGCCGGGCGCCATGCCGCCGGCAGCATCGGGCGGGAGTGCGCCGGGCGCCACCATCAGCGTAACCGGCCTGCGCGCTCCCAAGGACGCCCGGAAGGCCTACGAGAAGGCCCAGCACGCCCTCCAGAAACGCAACCTGGCGGAGGCACAGGTGGAGCTGGAGCAGGCCGTCCGCCTGTATCCGCAGTATGCCGCGGCCTGGACCGACATGGGCTGGTTGTACGCGCAGCAGAACCGCCTCGAGCCGGCGCGCCACGCCTTCGTACAGGCTCGCTCTGCCGACCAGAACTTTGTGCCGGCGTACCTCGGCTTGGCTGCGGTGGCCATGCGCGAATCCAAGTGGCCGGAGGTGGTGGAACTCAGCGCCCGCGCCACCCGCCTCGATGGCGCGGATTTTCCCGCGGCCTTCTATTTCCACTCGCTCGGCAATTTCCAGCTCGGCAAGCTGGACAACGCCGAAGGCAGCGCCCGCAAGGCCGAGGACCTCGATCCCCGCCACGCCTGGCCGCAGGTCAGCCTGCTGCTGGGAGTGATCCTAGCGCAAAAGCAGGATTACAGCGGCGCCGCCGGCGAGTTCAAGTCTTACTTGAAGTCCGCCCCCAACGCGGCCAACGCCGACAAGGTGCGCCACCAGTTGGCGGAGTTCGAGAAACTTACCGCGTCGGAATCCACAGCTGCAGGAGCGCCACCGTCGAGATAGTCATCCCACGGGAGACATCCCCGCCCTGTGTTTCCAAAATCGGGAGACACCAGGGCGGGGCACCCGCGATAGCCACCCTCAGTCATCACGTCCATGCTCCGCCAGGAGATAGTCCATCTCATCGCCGACGCCGTAGCCGAAATCACTGATGCCGCGCACCTCATACAGCCGAGCCATGAGTGACTCCCGTTGTTCGGCGGGCAACGTCCTCACAACCTTCAACGCCTGTTCGAACATTCGCATGAGCGCTAGAGCGTACCCTTCGTCGATCCCAACGTCCTGACTAAAACCTGCTGCTTGCTCACAGAAGAAGACCATCAATTCGGCGAGCGCTTCCGGTTGCCCATGTGCTTTCTTGTAGTCGGAAATAGCCTTCTTGGCTGTGGAAATCGAGCTGTTCTGATTCTTCAATACGTCTGGCCAGAGCCAGCGTTCAATCGTCCGCTTGTAGGGCTCCAGCACGTCGCCTCCCAGAGCGAAGCGCGTATGCAGAAAGACCTGGTTGTCCTTGCTGGCAGCGTACAAATCCTGGATCAGAGCTATCAGCCCCGCACGGTCCCAGTCCAAAATGCGGGACTTGATGTCGCTCCAGCCTGGCCTGGCTTTTTCCTTTTTCTCTGCCATGATCAAAAGACCGGCGCCCTTGGTCGCGCACCGGAGAGATGGGACATAATACTGGAAGCTTGCGACGCCCCAGTAACAACAAGCATCGTGCTGGTATACGATGTTGCGGGAGCTGCTCCTATGAGCCAATCGCGCCGTTACCATCTCGAGAAAAGAGCAAAGCAAGGGTTTCGAGGATACCCGGTAGCGACCGTGATCTTCTATGGGCCAACTGCCGACTGCGCATCCAAGGTGGCGGTTGCGGCTTTCCACTCCGCAAGCAAGGAGCCCGATGCTCTGGAGCGGTATTTCACCCAGGACACGGACGCGCGCCTCGATCCGGAGATCAGCGACAAAATCCTGGCGTTTCTCGAACGTCATGCCATTCGGACGGTGGCCATGACGGATAGCATTTTCGGCTGCCCTCACGAAGAAGACATCGATTACCCCGAAGGAAGCTCCTGCCCCAAGTGCCCGTACTGGGCCGGCCGGGATCGCGGCACGCTGGAGAGAATCCAATAGGCGGCAGCAGAAGCAGAATTTCCCGCCCACGCTGTCGCGAACCGCGCAACTTTTTGCTACTTGTACGCCCCTGCACCGACCAGCCCATCGTAGCCCGGGATCTTGGCTATATAGGCTCGCTTCGCTTCCATCTTGTTGGTCTGGGGATGCGGCCATTGATATTCGATCCAACCACTGCCCTTGGTTTTGGCGATGTCCACGATATTCCTGACAAAGGGCTGGCCGGCGGCGGATTTGAAGTCGAGCAGATTCTTGCCGATCATCGGCCGATTGGCGCCCTGGCAGGTGCAGGTGCCCTGCAGGTCATAGCAGAAAAGGTAGATGTCCTTCTTGTGCCATTTTCCGCCGGGCGTACTGAAGTCCTCGAAGGCCTGGGACGTGCCGACCTGCTTGATGTGAGCCAACGCGTCCTCGACCATCTGCTTGGCTTCGGCCGGGGTGCCGCGTTCCTGGGCACGCGCTACCACAGCCACTGCGATCACAAAGGAAACTGCAAACAGCCATCTTACGACCTGCTTCATGGGAACTCCTCTCCTGGATAGAACTCTGTGCGTTGCTGCTTGCCGTCCCGCTCCTCACCGAGCGTAGGTGGCCGCGCCCAGGGGGGAAGGTCGGGCTCACGCAGCGCTACTTGTAAGCGCCTGCGCCCACCAGTCCATCGAAGCCCGGGATCTTGGCCACATAGGTGCGCTTGGCTTCCATTTTGCCGGTCTGGGGGTGCGGCCATTGATATTCGACCCAGCCGCTGCCCTTGGTCTTGGCGAGATCCACAAGATTCTTGATCAAGGGCTGGCCGTCGGCGGACTTGAAGTCGATCAGATTCTTGCCCACCATCGCCTTGTTGGCGCCGCTGCAGGTCATGGTGCCATCAAGGTCGATGCACAAAAGATAGATGTCCTTCTTATGCCATTTTCCGCCGGGCACCATAAAGTCCTGGAATGCCTGGGCCGGGCCCACCTGCTTGATGTGAGCCAACGCGTCCTCGACCATCTGCTTGGCGTCGGCGGGGGTGCCGCGTTCCTGGGCGCGCGCCGCCCCAGCCATCGCCATCACAAAGGAAACTACAAGCAACCATTTCACGACCTGCTTCATGGGGACTCCTCTCCTGAGTAGAACCTGCCTCTGCTGATCTACCTCGCATCTCTTAGGTGGCAAAGCGTGCCACCGCGGACTCCAGCGAATGCGCCAGCGTCTCCAGCCCTTTGGCCGCTTCCAGCGTCTGCCCGACCACCGCCGAATTCTCCTGCGCCATTTTCGCGATCTCCTCGATATGCCGGGCGACCTTGGCGCTGCCTTTGCTTTGTTCGTTCACGCTGACGGTTATGTCGGTAACTCCGGTGGAGGCCTCCAGCACCGATTGGCGAGCTTTGCCCAGGATCGTGTCCAGTTCCGTGGCATGCTGCCGGCAGGTGAGCAACGATTGCGCGCCATTGCGCAGCGACTCTTCCACGGCGATGGATTGCCGCCCAATACTGCCGGTTACTCCCTCGATTTCTTCGGCGGCGCGGGCGGAGAGTTCGGCCAGTTTGCGCACCTCGTCGGCCACCACCGCGAATCCGCGGCCTTGTTCGCCGGCGCGCGCGGCTTCAATGGCGGCATTGAGGGCCAGCAGATTGGTCTGGTCGGCCAGGTCCTTCACCTGTTGCGTCATGGTGGTAATCGAAGTGGCGCTCTTCATGAATTCGGTGACCGAGGTATTGACGGTGCCGAAAGCGCTGCCCACCTCCTCGATGGCCGCACCCAGTTGGCTCACGCTCTGGCCGCCATGCTCGGTGTTTTCCAGACTCAGCTTGGAGGTCTGTTGCAGGTGAGCGGCGTTATCGGCGATGGCGGCGGCGGTCGCGGTCATCTGCTGCACCGCGGTGGCCACCGTGGAAGCCGCGTCGGATTGCCGGGTGGACGCCTCCGCCACCGAACTGGAAGATTCCGAAAGCTGGCCCGCGGCCGCGCTCATGTCATGGATGCCGGTGTTCACGGAGTGCACCAGTTCGTGCACCGAGCTGATGAAGCCATTGATCTTGAGCGCGGTTTGCGCCACCTCATCGGAGCCTTCCACTTCCACCCGCTGCCGCAGATCGCCCTGGCTCAGTTCCACGGCCGCGCGCCGTATGGATTCCACCGAGCCTACGATGCTTGCACCCACGCCCAGGGCAACCGCCACCGACAACACCACCGACACCAGCAGCGCGGCGAGAACGCTGAAGGCCACCCGGTTGGTTACCCCCTCGGCGGCGCGATAGGCGGTTTCGGTGTCCCGATCTTCGAGTTCGCGCAGGGTCTTGAGCTGGATCGCCAGTTGGTCATACCGGGCTTGCGCCTTGGACATGTAAGCGGTTCCCATCGCCACCTGGACGGTCGCCATCTCAATCATTTCGCCGATGACCTTCTGGTAATCGGCGACTGCCTGGGCTGCGGCCTCGAAAGCGGCTTTCTCCTCCGGTTGCACTCCGGGAGCATGGGCCGCCGTCTGCAGGCGCTTTGCGGAAATCTCCAAATCGCTCTTCAGTTGCCGGGAAACCGCCTCCACTTTGTCGGGGGGGAAGCCGGCCTGCATCATGGAAAGCAACTTGTAAGCGTTGGCCTGGGCGGCGGCCATGGAGCTGTCGGTATCGGCTGCGATCTTGAGGCCGGGGATCCGCTCCTGGTAAATCGACTGCAGCCATTGCTGCTGCCGCCGGATTCCGACATAGGCCGTGAGCGAAGAAACCACCATCAGGGCGGCTGCCAACAGCGGCGCCAGAAGCAGCTTCTTGCGCATGGAAAGCTTTGTCAGCACACTCAAGTTCATAGGCTGCTCGAGGCGGTCAACTGCGATTTGTGTCTCGACCCTCGGCCTTAACTTCTGACCAAAGGTCCCCATCTGAATCCGCACCCAGGACGTTGGCCCACTGCGGTGCTAGCCCGATAGTCGCCTGGCCTGCCCGGCATGCACTCCCGAGACTTGGGCGCTGGCCGCGAACGGGGCATGCTTTTGTATGCCAGACAGCGTGCGTAGCTGCGCAACATTGGGGGCAACCATGCCAGGGCCGAAGCTGCTCCTCCATTTTCGCGGATCAGTGCGTAAGCCTGACGCTAAGACGGCGCCGCGCGTGGCAGCGGGCCGACCCACAGCGGACCCGTTCCGGTTTGGCATCATGGCGGGTGTCTGCTGGGTTATGCTGGCCGGCCTGCTGGGTTGTGGAGGCCTCACCAGCTCATCGTCACCCGGTCCCGGCAGTAAGACGGTCGCCGTTTCGATCCGTCCGAGCTCGGCCGCGCTCGCCCCCAACGGCACACAGCAGTTTTCCGCCACCGTGACGGGCAGCTCGAATACCGCTGTCATCTGGTCGGCGAGCGGAGGCGCCATCTCCCCGGGCGGGCTCTACACCGCCGGGAGCACCGCCGGCAGCTATGCCGTCACCGCTACCAGCGCGGCCGACGGTTCGAAATCGGCGCAGGCAGCGGTGAACGTCTCGGGCGCGCCGCCTCCCGGAACCGCGTCCTCGATCACCAAGGATGGCATCACCTGGACTTTCGGCCAGCCAGCGCTGGTCGGACAGTTCGTCACCGGCGATTACTACGTGGTCGGTCCGGTGACGGTCACCGCCATCTCTCCGGCTCCGACAGCTTCTGCGCCTTATCTGAACGGATCGGTGCTGAATCTCCCCACCGCCAACAGCAAGAGCGGCTTCGATTCGCGGCTCAATGACGGCACGGACGAATCGTGGTGGTTCGACGCCACCTTGCGCTCCTATCCGCCCATCAGCCTGAAGCCGGGAGACGCGCTGGTTTCCTCGATCAGCCTGGCGCAGATTCACTCGCTTCCCGAGGTGATGCGCGCGTCCGACATGAGCGCCAGCCCGGTGCAAACTGTTTCCGTGCTGACGGTGGTTTCGGCGGCGCCTGCGGCCGACGCCTTCCGCCCGTCCTACTGCGACCGCAGCCAGACCCTGTATCATGCCGGCGCGCTGCAGAGAAACCTGCTGCCTTCGCTCGCGCCGCCGAATCCTTCGGCAACGCCCGCGCTGGCGCAATTCGAATCCTGGTACCGCCGCCCCTGGATCGATACCAACCCTTTCTTGTTCGACGCGCCCGCCGAGTACATGCCCAGCTACGGCCAGCACATCGCCTTCGCCGATTCGTATGCCGCGCTGCTGCTGATGCTGAACTTCCCTGCCGACCAGAAGGTCGATCTAAGGAGACTCTGAACAAGTTCTGCCTTATCCACAAGAAGTAAAGTTAGAGTGGGGAAAGCGGGAGGATTCGCAGAGGAATGAGACAGGAGACACTGGCGATGATGAACGGATTTGAGCGGTACAGCAA
>JBIOFT010000156.1:0-8535 GCA_044447375.1 Terriglobales bacterium
CGCCTGCACCGCTTCGAGCTGGAAGCGCGCACCGTGGCGGCGTTGAATCATCCCAACATCCTGGCCCTGTTCGACATCGGCACGCACGACGGCTCCCCCTACATCGTCTCCGAACTGCTCGAAGGCCAGACCCTGCGCCAGCGGCTGGAGGAAGGGCCTCTGCCGGCACGCCGCGCCGTCGAATTCGCGCTCCAGGCCTCCCAAGGTCTCGCTGCCGCCCACGAAAAGAGCGTCGTGCACCGCGATGTGAAGCCGGAGAACATCTTCCTCACCAAAGATGGCCGGGTGAAGATTCTGGATTTCGGCCTCGCCAAACTCGCACGTCCCGAAGGCGCCGCTTCCGGCTCCGACAGTCCCACCCTCGGCACCACCCAGACCGCTGCCGGGATGGTCATGGGCACTATGGGGTACATGTCGCCAGAGCAGGTGCGGGGAAAGACTATCGACCCCCGCTCCGATATCTTCAGCTTTGGCGCGGTGGTGTACGAGATGCTCGCGGGCAAGCGCGCCTTCCAGGGCGAGACCAGCGCCGACACCCTGACCGCGATCCTGCAGCAGGATCCGCCCGAGCTCACCCAGAGCGGCTTGCAGGTTTCTCCGGCGCTCGATCGCATCGTCCGCCGCTGTCTCGAAAAGGAAGCCAGCGACCGCTTCCAGGGCGCGCGCGACCTCGGATACGCGCTGGACGCCGTCATGGGCAGCAGCGCCCCGGCGCCTGAGGCGCCCGCCGCGGAAGCGCGGAAGAAGAGCCCAACCTGCGCCTCCTGCTTGCTCTCACATCCCTGATTGCCGTCCTGGCGCTGGCCGCGGTTGCCTGGCTGCTGACGCGGCGGGCGGCGCCGCCGTTGGATTATGTCGCGCTCACCTTCCGCCGCGGAAACATCAGCCGCGCTCGCTTTGCCACCGACGGCCAGACTGTGGTCTACAGCGCGGCCTGGGATGGCGCGCCGCCGGAGATCTTCTCGGTGCGCAAGTCACTGGCCGATTCGCGCACCCTCCTCGCCGACGCCATCCTGATCGCAGTGTCGAATACCGGCGAGTTGGCGGTGATTGCCCAGCCGAAGATCCTCGATTGGAACTCCGCTTTGGGCACGGTGGGCAGCCTTTCCATGGCGGGCGGGCGGCCGCGCGAGATTCTGGAGAACATACGCGATGCCGATTGGTCTCCCCAGGGCGCCGGCTTGGCGGTGGTGCGCATGGTTGGACGTGAGTGCCAAGTCGAGTTTCCCGCGGGCAAGCCGTTGTTCAGGACCAGCGGATACATCAATGATTTGCGCTTCGCTCGTGACGGCCGCCGCCTGGCTTTTCTCCACCACCCGATCGACGGCGACGACCGTGGCGACGTGGTAGTTGTTGACCTGCAGGGCCGCGCCACCACGGTCTCGGCCAACTGGGAATCCACCCAGGGATTGGCCTGGTCCGCGGATGGCCAGGAAGTCTGGTTTTCCGCTACCAACTCAGGAGGACGGTATTCCATCTATGCCGCGACCCTTTCCAGCAAGGTGCGTGAGATTCTGCGTGCCCCGGCCCGGGTGCGGATCCAGGATGTCGCGCCCGATGGCCGCATGCTGATCACGCGCGACGACATGCGTGCCGGTATCGTCGCCCTTACTCCCGACGGGAAGGAGCACGAACTCTGGTGGGGTGATTTTGCCGGCGATCCCATCATTTCACGCGACGGAGCCACCGTTGTCTTTAGTGACTGGTCGGAGGCCGCCGGCAGTGATTACGCTGTCAACCTGCGCAAGCTCGACGGCTCTCCCGCCATCCAACTGGGCAAAGGGGTTGCGGAGGGGATATCGGACGACGGCAAATGGGTGCTGGCACTGCTTCCGGGGCCTCCATCCAGGCTGATGCTGCTGCCGACAGGGGCCGGCCAGCCGCGCGAGTTCCCCAAGGGAAGTATCGACGGCTACGACGCGAAAGGCTCCTGGTTCCACGACGGTAAGCGTGTCGCCTTCAGCGCCCATCTGGCCGGCAAGCCATCGCAGGTTTTCCTGCAAGACTTGAGCGGAGGCGATCCACGCCCGATCAGCCCGGACGCTCTGGTCTCGGTTCGCGCCGGCATTTCTCCGGACGATGCCCAAATCCTCGCTTACAACGCGGAGCGAACCCTGGTGCTGGCGCCGATTTCCAGCGGCCCGCCGCGTCCAGTGGCGGGCGTCCGTGCGGACGACTCGCCCGCCGGCTGGAGCACCGATCCTGCCCAGCTATACGTGGTAGTGACGGGAACTCTCCATCCCGAGCTTTACCAGGTGAATGTGCTCACCGGCGAACGTAAGCTGCTGCGCAGGATCAGCCCCGCCGATACCGCCGGCCTATACCCGTTCCGCGCCAATTTTACGGTCGCAGCCGATGGCCGCACCCTGGCTTACGAGTATGACCGCTCGCTCGACCAACTCTTCATCGCCGAGCCCTCGCGATGACCTTCCTTCCAGCCAGCTCCATGTCTCAGAACTTTATTTCTGCCGCTTGCGTAACTGGGTGTGACAATAGTTGCAATGGGAGGGACACCGATGCGCAACCGGATTATCGCGGGACTCTTCTTGGGATTACTCACCTGCTTGCCGGCGGCAGCCGCACCGCAGTGTGCCCAGGAAATCCTTGCCAAGGCGAAGCAGGCCACGGGCGGAGATGCCTGGGACGCGATTCACACCACTTATAACAAGGGCAAGCTCACCACCAGCGGGCTCGCCGGCCCGGTCGAGTCCTGGGAGGACAACCTCACCGGGCGGTATCTCGAAAAATACCAGCTCGGTCCCACCTCCGGCGCCGAGGGCTTCGATAGCAAGCTCGTCTGGTCGCAGGATTCCTCCGGCGAACCGCGCGCCGAAGGCGCCGAGAATGCGCGCCAAGGGGCGGCGGATGAAGCCTATCGCACGGCCATGGCTTACTGGTTTCCGCAACGCTGGCCGGCGCAAATCGAGTGTTCCGGCCAGAAGCAGGAGCAGGGGAAGACCTTCCAGATTTTGCGGATCACGCCGCAGGGCGGCCGTCCGTTCGACCTGTGGATCGACGCGACAAGCTACCTCATCGATCACACAGTGGAGAAGACCGACATCGAAACCCGCACCACCTATCTCTCCGATTACCGCACGGTGAATGGAGTGAAGGTGCCGTTTGCCGTGCGCTCCACCAACGGCGAGCAACAATACGACCAATTCGTCGCGCTGGAGAAAGTCGAGTTCAACGCCCCCGTCCAGGAATCGCAGTTCCGCATGCCGCAACCTCCGCCGCCGGATTTTGCCATTGCCGGGGGCAAGAGCTCCACCACGGTGCCGTTCGAACTGTTCAATAACCACATCTACGTCGAGGTGAAGCTCAATGGTAAAGGCCCGTTTCGCGTGCTGTGCGACACCGGAGGGGCCAATATCGTCACTCCGACGCTGGCACGGGAACTGGATCTGAAGTCCGAGGGAGCACTCCAGGGCCGGGGTGTGGGCGAGAAATCCGAGGATGTCGGCCTGGTCAAGATGCAGAGTCTGGGCGTGGGAGAGGCGACTCTCGCCAACCAGGTCTTCGCCGTCTTCCCCATGGAAGCCTTCTCCGCCGTGGAGGGCATACCGATCAATGGACTGATCGGCTACGAAGTTTTCAGGCGCTTTGTCGCACGAGTGGACTACGAGCATCACCTGATCACGTTGACCGTGCCCTCCGCTTTTGCCTACAAGGGTGACGGCGCGGCGGTGCCCTTCCAGTTCAACGCGCACATCCCGCAAGTGGACGGTGAGATCGACGGCATCCCGGGCAAGTTCGACATCGATACGGGCAGCCGCGCTTCCCTCACGGTGCTGGGGCCTTTTGCGGAGAAGCATGATCTGGCGGCCCATTACGGCGCCAAGCTGGAAACGGTGACCGGTTGGGGAGTCGGCGGAGCGGCAAGGTCGCTGGTTACGCGCGCCAAAGTCCTTCGCCTGGGGAAAGTGGAAGTCCATGATCCGGTTACGGAACTGTCATTGCAGAAAAAGGGCGCGTTCGTGAATCCGTATGTGGCCGGGAACGTGGGTGCGGGAGTGCTCAAGCGCTTCAACATCACCTTCGATTACCAGCACCAGCAGCTCATCTTCGAGCGCAACGCGAACTACGGCCAGCCGGACGTTTTTGATCGCTCGGGCATGTGGCTCAACCAGTCCGGCGAGACTCTTGAAGTGATGGACGTGGTTGCCGGTGGGCCGGCCGCAGCTGCCGGCCTAAAGATCGGGGATAAGATTCTGGCCATCGCCGGCCGTCCGGTGAGCCAGCTCGCGCTGCCCGCGGTCCGCCAGGAATTCAAGTCGGAGCCGGGCACGAAGTTGCGCCTGAGCATTCAATCGGGTGAGCAGAAACGCGACGTGGAGTTGGTATTGAAAAACCTCGTCTGATCGATCCCTTGAACCAAGCGCTTGGGAATGACTTGTAGCCCAGGAAGAAGGCGCGGATCTGCTGAGCTCTCGGGCCATATTGGGACGAATGGCCTAGTCGTGGCGGCTCAGAATTCCACCGCCTGCCAGACGGTATCCAGCACGGTCCCATCCACCCACTTAACCACGGCGACCGGCTTTTGGCCCAGGCGCGGACGCTGTGGCTTTCCCCCGCAGATCCTCTCGACTTCACGCTGGATGTCCTCGATGCGTCGGATGGGAAGCGGTGAGCCCTTCACCCGATCAAGCAGGTCTTGACGCCGGGGGTTGATGGCGATGCCGCGCTCGGTGGCCACCACGTCGATCATCTCGCCCGGGCCGGTCAGGGTGGTGACCTCATCCACGATCACCGGGATACGGTCGCGGAAGGACGGCACCGCCAGGATGGTGCATCCGGCGAACAGGCAATTCTGCCAGCCGCCGATGCCGTGCAGCAGCCGGCCATCCGAGTGGGTGACGACGTTGGCGTTGAAGTTAAGATCCACTTCCGTTGCGCCAAGGACCACCGCGTCCACCATCTGGTTGAAGAATCCTTTGCCGTTGTAGTTATAAGAGGTGAACGGCGAAGTGGCGATGTGGCGGGGATCGCGGGCCATGGATTCCACGCCCGCAAGGTCGAAGGTCTGGCCGTCGAGGATGTAGTCGGCGAGGCCTTCGCGGAGAAGTTCGACCAGGTAGCGGGTTGAGCCGCCGCGCACGAAGCGCGCCTTCACGCCGGCTTCTTTCATCATGCGGCGCAGATAATCCACGAAGGCCAGCGCGATCCCGCCGGCGCCCGCCTGGAACGAGAAGCCGTCGCGCATGATGCCGGTGTCGCGAATGAAGCGCGCGACGTGCTCGGCGATCTTCAGCCGGTCGGGGCTGCGCGTGATCTGCGTGGTGCCGGAGACGATCTTGGCCGGGTCGCCGATCGAGGGCACTTCGACCACGTAGTCCACGTTGTTGCCCTGGATCTGCCAGGGCACGCAGGGGAAGGGAACCAGGTTGTCGGTGACCACGATGACGTGGTCGGCATACATGGAATCGGCCAGCGCGAAGCCGAGCGAGCCGCACGCGGACTTGCCGAGCGAGCCGGTAGCGTTGCCGAAAGCATCGGCCGTGGGCGCGGCGATGACGGCGATGTCGATGTGCACTTCGCCGTCCTGGATCGCCTGCCAGCGTCCGCCGTGCGAGCGCAGCACCCCCAGGCCGCGCATCTTGCCCTGCGAACAGTAGTCGCCCAGCGGCCCGTTCATCGAGCCCTCGATGTGATGGACCACGCCGGCTTCCATCAGCTCGATCACTGCCGCCTGCGCCGGAAACGACGCGCTGGGGAACCACATCAGGTCGCGGACGCCCATGCGGGCCGCAGTCTGGAGCGCCATGAGAGCGACCGCGTCTCCATCGCGCAGGTGATGGTGGTTGGAGATGGTCATGCCGTCGCGCAGGCCACATTGGCGCAATGCGGTCTCGAGAGCGGGCACGCGCTTGTCGCCGTTGGCAGGATATTCACCCGCTGAGTGGATGGGCGGCGCAGCCTTCGGCCCCTGCGGTTGATGCTTGCCAACGCCGGGGAAAGCGACCTGCTTCCGGCCGTTAACCTCGGCGGGAACCACACGCCCGGCTGCGTTGCTGACGAGTTCGAGAGTATTGTTCATGCGCTCCGCAAAGTAGCGCCGGCGTCTCGCCGGCTGTCGCGAGGGCGTCCCGCCCGCGCCTTTTACGTCGTGTCTAGACCCTGGGCTGTGCTGGTCTTGCCCGACCGCAGCAATCCCATCTGGCGCGCGCGTTCCACCAGCTTCAGCGCACGCTGCACCACCGGCGGGTCGATCATCTTGGAACCCAGCGCCACCACGCCCAGTCCACGCTGCTGCGCTTCCTCGAACGCAGCCACGATCTTCAGGGCTTTCTCGATCTCGGCCTGCGAGGGTGCGAAAGCCTGGTGGATGACCGGTATTTGCAGCGGATGTACGCAGCCCATGCCTTCGAACCCCAGGCCGCGCGCCGATTCGGCCCAGCGGCCGAGGCCTTCCAGGTCGCCCACGTCGCCGTAGACCGAATCGCTGGCCTGTATGTGCGCGGCGTGCGCGGCGTTCACCAGGCGGGTGCGCGCGTAGATCGACTCGCGGCCGTCCGCGGTCTTCACCACGCCGAGGTCCGCCGTGTAATCCTCCAGGCCAATGCTCATGGCGACCATACGCTCGCTGGCGCCGGCGATGGTAAACGCATTCTCGATCCCCAGGGCGGATTCCAGGATGGCCATCAGCCAGATCGGTCGGTCGAGTTTGCAGCGCGCCGCGATCTGCGTGACTCGTTCTTCGATCGCCAGGATCTGCTCCGCGTGCTCGGCCTTGGGGATAAGCACCAGGTCGGGCGCCTCGGGAACAACTTCGTCCAAATCCTCGTAGCCGAGCGGGAGCTGGTTGATGCGGACCATGCGCTCGGCAGCGCCAAAGTCCACGGCGCGCAGAGTATTGCGGACCAGAATGCGAGCCGCGTCTTTTTCCGCAGGATGGACGGCGTCTTCGAGGTCGAGGATGATGGCGTCGGGCGCGTGCAGTCCGGCGTTGATGAAATATTTCGGCTCGCTGCCGGGAAGGTAGAGCCGCGAGCGGCGCAGGCGGTCGCGAACGGAAGGCGGCGGCAGTGGAACGGATTGCGGAAGCGCGCGGAGTCCTTGTCCCAGCCCGGCGCGCCGAACCGCGGCCTCGATGCGGGCGGCGATCACGAATGGCAGCGCCCCTTCGTCGTGAATGGCGATGCGGGCGTGATCGATGCCGAGCTCCGCTAGCACATCCTGCGCCTGAGCGCGAATGCTGTCCCCATAGTAGGGCGCGACGCGCGACTGGAGTCCGATCTCGATGCCGCCGCCAGGGCGCGGCTCAAAGATGACGCGCAGGTCGGAGCGGACGTCAGCACCGGCGCGGCCGGCCTCGAAGCGCGTTTTAAGGTTCGTGGTACTCGCCATTCACCATCTCGGAGCGGCTGGGTGGAGCAGGGCTTCAGCCCTGCATTATCGCAGCGTCACTGATATCCGGCTTTAGCCGCTGAGGTACCTACTCTCCGCACACATTCTCGCTGCAGTCATTAGAGTACCTCAGGGGCTAAAGCCCGGAATTCAAAAGGCCGCATAAATGCAGGCCTAAAGGCCTGCTCCACCCTCGTGAATAATCCAGGTGAAGCGCTGGCTATTCTCACCCGCCGCTGCGCGGCTGGCTAATTCGTAGCACCGACTTGCCAAAATCTCACGGTCGAGCCAAAAGCTAAGAGCTAAGAGCCGGTTCCCGCACAGCCGACGATCCCAGTTTCGCCAAAATCGCCTCCGTCATCTGCGTAGTGCTCGCCGCGCCTTGCGCGATGGCCTTGGGGCCGCCTGCGATGCGCATCATATCGTAGGTCCGCACCTTGCCTTCGCTGACGACGGCGGCGATGGCGGCGCGGACGCGCTCCGCTTTTTCGTTCGCGCCCACGTGGTCGAGCAGCATGGCCGCCGAGAGAATCATGGCGATAGGATTGACGATGGGCGGATCAAGTTCAGCATACTTCGGCGCGGAGCCATGCGTCGGCTCGAACACCGCGACTTCATCGCCGATGTTGCCCGAGGCGGCGAATCCCAACCCGCCGATGAGGCCGGCGAAGGCGTCCGAGATTACGTCGCCGAACAGGTTGGAGGCGATGATGACGCCGTAGTCCTCCGGATTCTTGGTTAGCCACATGGTTTGCGCGTCGATGTTGGTGGACCACAGCGGGATTCCGGAAAACTCCTTCGCAACCTGTTTGGCCACGTCCTCCATCATGCCGGAAGTCTCGCGCAAGACGTTGGGCTTCTCGCAGATGGTCACGTTCTTGTAACCGTACTTGCGCGCCCACTGGAAGGCGGCGCGGCAGATGCGCTCGGCCGCCGGGCGCGTGATGATGCGCACGGAGATGGCGAGGTCCTCGCCTTTGACCTCCGCGAACGGCTTGAACTTCGCGTGCGTGGCCAACGCGCCGCGCACCGCTTGCGGAGGATTGGTCCACTCGACGCCACAGTAGAGCCCTTCCGTGTTCTGCCGAAAGACCACGACGTTGACCTGCGGTTCTTCGAAGCCCCCACCGGGCTTCTTGCGGATGAAGTTCAGCGGATTGCCGGGAAACCCGACGCACGGCCGCACAC
>JBIOFT010000157.1:0-8520 GCA_044447375.1 Terriglobales bacterium
GGAGAGCAGGGCGGAAGCCCTGCGGTCTTCGCTGAACGACACTACTTCAACAACGACCTGACCACCGCCGGAACGTGGGCCAGCGCGTCATCCAGATTCTCAGGATTCTTGCCGCCAGCCTCGGCCATGTCGGGACGCCCGCCGCCCGAGCCCCCCACGCGCTCGGCCACCGGTCCGATGATCTTGCCGGCCTGCACGCGGCTGGTCAGGTCCTTGGTCACGCCCACGATCAGCGCCACTTTCCCATCGGAGGTCGAGCCCAGCACCACCACCCCCGAGCCCAGCTTGGAGCGCAGGTTGTCCACTAGCGTGCGCATCTGCGGACGCTCGAGGTTGTCCACGCGATGGGCCAGGACCTTGATCCCGTCAATGACCTGCACTTTTTCTTCCGCCGAGCTGACGGTTGCGGTGGCAGACTTCATCCGCACGCGTTCCAGCTCTTTGCTCAGCCGCTTGATCTCCGCTTCCTTGCGCTCCAGTTCCGCCCGCAGCGCTTCCGCGGGCGAGACCGTGGGCTCGGCGCGATGCACCAGGCTCGAGACCACGTGCTCGAGTTCGTGATCCTGGCGGAAGTGGCCGAGCGAGCCCATACCCGTGACGGCCTCCACGCGTCGCACGCCCGAGCTGACCGAGCCCTCGTCCAGGACCTTCACCAAGCCGATCTCGCCGGTCATGGCGGTGTGGGTGCCGCCGCAGAGCTCGGTGGAGAAATCGCCGATCCTGATGACGCGCACGCGCTCGCCGTACTTCTCGCCGAATAGCGCCATCGCCTTGTACTCGTTGATGGCCACGTCCAGCGGAACGTCGGGGATGATCTCCACCTTTTCGTTCTTCAGCACTTCCTTGTTGGCCAGGTCCTCGATGTCTTGCAGCTCTTCGTCGGCGATGCCGGTGAAGTGCGAGAAGTCGAAGCGCAAGTGCCGCGGATCGACCAGCGAGCCCGCCTGCTTCACATGCTTGCCCAACACCTCGCGCAGCGCGGCGTGCAGCAGGTGCGTTGCGGTGTGGTTGCGCATGGTGGCCTGGCGCACACCGGTGTTGACCACCGGATCGACGCGGTCGCCCACATGGATGGCCTGCTTGGCCGTGACCTTGTGCGCGCGCACGCCCTGCACCGGGTAGTAGCAGCCGGCCACGTCGGCGACGACGGTGTTGTGATCGCTATCGTAGAGCCAGCCGATGTCGCCCACCTGTCCGCCGGCCTCGGCGTAGAACGGCGTGCGGTGGAGGACGATCTCACCCTGCTCGCCGGGGCTTAATAGCTCGACGCCTCGATTGTCATGGACGATCGCCAGCACGAGGCTGTTTTCCGCGACGGTTTTTTCGTACCCAACGAATTCCGAATGTATCGGAACCACCATCGGTAGACCGCCTGGCAGAGGCGATCCAGGGTAGGGTCTCGTTGCATAGCGGTCGCGGATCTCCTGGTAAACCGGGCTGGCAGCCTGCTTGGCCGCGCCCTTCCAGGAGGCGTAGGAGCGCTCGCGCTGCTGCTCCAGGGCGGCATCGAAGACCTCTTGATCGAAGCCAACCCCCTGATCGCGCGCGGCGTCGATAATGAAGTCGAGCGGCAGGCCGAAGGTGTCGTACAGTTTGAAGGCTTTGTCGCCTGGGAAGGACGGGACATCGACCCCGTGTTTCTCCGTTGGGTTAAGGGCGCGCGCTTCGTCCAGATATTTGTGCGCCTTTCCAACCTGTTCAATATAGGGCTGAAGCTCCTGGTCCAGTTGCTTCAGGCCAATGTTGAGCGTGTGCGCGAAGCGCACTTCCTCGCCCTGAACAACCGTAGACACGCGGTCGGCTGAATCCACCAGCTCGGGATACGCGTCCTTCATCTGGTCGCGGACGGCGTACACCATCTGATAAAGAAACGGCTCATTCTGCCCGAGTTGGCGTCCGTGGCGGATGCCGCGGCGCATGATCTTGCGCAGAACGTATCCGCGGCCTTCGTTCGAGGGCAGCACGCCGTCGGAGATGAGGAACGTGGTGGCGCGAGCGTGGTCGGCGATAACCCGCAGCGACGCCGCGCCCCGGCTGCCCGATTCCTTCTTCAATTCCTTATCGAGCGACACGCCGGTCAGCTCGGCGGCGCGCTTCATCAGCGCGACAAAAAAGTCAGTATCGTAATTCGAGAGCTTGCCTTGCAGGACGGCCGCCAGCCGCTCCAGTCCTGCGCCGGTGTCGATGGAGGGCTTGGGCAGAGGATCGAGCTTGCCGGAGGCATCGCGATTGAACTGCATGAACACCAGGTTCCACAGCTCGACGTAGCGCCCGCAGTCGCAGCCAAACTGGCAATCGGTGTGGCCCTGGTCACTGGCGATCGCGCCCATGTCGTAGTGGATTTCCGAGCAGGGACCGCAGGGGCCGGTATCGCCCATGGCCCAGAAGTTATCCTTCATGCCGAACTCGTAGATGCGGTCCTTGGCGACGCCCTGCTCGACCCAGAAGTTGAAGGCCTCGTCGTCGCGCGGCACACCCTGCTCGCCTTTGAAGATGGTGGCGAACAGGCGCTCCTTGGGGATGCCGTACCACTTGGGCGAGGTGATCAGTTCCCACCCGAACGCGATGGCCTCGCGCTTGAAGTAGTCGCCGAAGCTGAAGTTCCCCAGCATCTCGAAAAAAGTGTGGTGGCGGTTGGTGAAGCCGACGTTTTCCAGGTCGTTGTGCTTGCCGCCGGCGCGCACGCACTTCTGCGAAGTGGTGGCGCGGGAGTAGTCGCGCTTTTCGAGGCCGAGGAACACGTCCTTGAACTGGTTCATGCCGGCGTTGGTGAACAGCAGCGTGGGATCGTTCGCCGGAACGAGCGACGACGAGTGCACGCGCCGGTGGCCGTGCTGCTCGAAGTATTCGAGGAACATCTCGCGGATTTGTGCGCCGGTCAGCATAACAAGCTTTCAAGAGCTGGAATAAACCTTCATTGTAACGAAACAAGCTCTTGGCTGTTAGCTCTTAGCTGTTGGCCTCCGACTCCAGCGCGGTCAGCACCTCATCATCCACATCCCAATGTTTCAGGATGCGGATGATGATCCGGCTGGTGTAGCCGGCACGCATCAGGGTGCGGAAGATGCGGGCGGCATCTTTAGCATCCGCCGGCTTCTTCAGGCGTTTGCGGCGGAGGTATTGGCGGGCCAGTCCCTCCTCGTCGGCGCCGGCGTACGTGGTAGCGACGGCCTTGGAGATAACGTCACCGTGCACGCCCCGCGCCTTCAGGTCGGAGACCACGCGCAACCGGCCGAACCTCTGGTTCTCCTTGCGGTAGGAGGAGTAGGCGGCAGCGTAGGCGGAGTCATTGAGATATTTCTGGTCTTTCAATCGCGCGGTCACCGCCTCGACCATGGCTTCACTCGCCTCGCCCGCCGGCAAACGCTGCCGCAGCAGACGCTTGAGTTCGGCCACGCTGCGCGCCCTCCGAGCGAGAGCGCCGACGGCATATTCATAGAGCGCGGATTCGTCGTAGGTCTTGCGGCGGCGGAACGGCACCAGGACATTTCACCACAAAATCGCCGGGATTGGCCCGCAAAGGATTCACCGCCGAGTCGCCGAGGACGCCGAGTTGAAGAAAGGAAAAGGAAATGCCTCGGCGATCTCGGCGTCTCGGCGTCTCGGCGGTAAGACTTGAAGCCGGCGGGACGCCGGCGCTACCTGCCGTACCCCGCGCGCTGCATCTCGTCGCGAGCGGCGTCGGCGCTGGAGGCGATGCCCTGCACCCGCAGCTTGAAGTCGTCAGGGTTGGAGGCAGTTTCCATGGCGGTTTCGAACGAGATCAGGCCTTGCATGTACAGGTCGTAGAGCGACTGGTCGAAGGTCTGCATCCCGTACTGCGAGGTCCCGGTGGCCAGAGCTTCCTTGATGTTGCGGGTCCTTTCCGGGGTGACGATGCATTCCTTGATATAGGCGGTGGTGATCAGGACTTCGACGGCGGGCACACGCCCAGACCCGTCGCAGCGCTTGACCAGGCGCTGGCTGATGACGGCCTTGAGGGTGGCCGCCAGTTGCAGCCGGATCTGCTTCTGCTCCGAGGGCGGGAAGACGGCGATGATGCGGTTGACCGTCTCGACCGCGTCCAGGGTGTGCAGGGTGGAGAGCACCAGGTGGCCGGTCTCGGCGGCCAGCAGGGCGGTGCCGATGGTTTCGACGTCGCGCATTTCGCCCACCAGGATGGTGTCGGGGTCCTGGCGCAGGCTGGCGCGCAGCGCGGAAGCGAACGAGGGCGTATCCACCTCGACCTCGCGCTGGTTGACAAAGCCCTTCTTGTCGCGGTGCAGGAACTCGATGGGGTCTTCGATGGTGATGACGTGCTCGGGCCGGCTGGAGTTGATACGGTCGATCATCGCCGCCAGGGTGGTGGATTTGCCGGAGCCGGTGATGCCGGTGACCAGCACCAGCCCGCGCTGCTCGTCGCAGATCTTTTCCACGATAGGCGGCAGGTGCAGCTCGTCGAGCGGCAGGATCTTGGTGGGGATCACGCGGAAGGCGATGCCCACGTTGCCGCGCTGCTGGTAGACGTTGACGCGGAAGCGTCCCAGTCCGGCCACGCCATAGGCCAGGTCGAGCTCGGCGTTCTCCTTGAATTTCTGCTTCTGCCGGTTCGACATCATGCTGAAGGCCATGTTCAGCATGTCTTCGGCGGAGACGCGGGGCTGGTCGGAAAGCGCAACCAGCTCGCCGTCCACGCGGATGTGGGGATAGTTGCCAACCTTGAGGTGCAGGTCGGAAGCCTTGCGCTCCGTCGCGGTGCGCAGCAATTCGTCTACATGCATGGCCGTCGCCTTTATTGGCCTGAAGCTAACACGGAAGGGAGGCGGCGGATAGTAACCAGAGGGTCGCGTACTTCGGAGTCGGGAGTGCCAGTTGGGGCATCTCTCGATAGGGAACGTTATGGTGAACTGGACGTGGGCGTACTTCGCCTGGCAGCGCGGGCCGCGGCTGATCACGGAGAGAGAGTGGTAGAGACTCGTCTCGAAAGACCGGGAGGGCACGGCTTTAGCCGTGCCGCCCGGTCACTCTATTCCGGGGGCTTCAGCCCCTGGGGTCCTCCGCCGACGTTTATCAGACAACGTTGGACCAGCGTTAACCTCAGCGGCTGAAGCCGGACCCCGGTTGGGCCGCGTTTGGCACGACTGAAGTCGTGCCCTCCCGAAAGGCGGCAGAAACAGCAGCAGGCAGCTACGCCGTGGCCGGCATCTCGAAGGGCTCGTCGGCGCTGCCGCCGTAGATGGAAGGCACCTTCGATCCCATGGGCCGCAGATACGTCGCCAGTTGCCCGCGGTGATGGATGCTGTGGTTGTTCATGAAACCCAGGTAAAACACACCGGGCAGGTTGAACATCCCCAGGAAATTGATGGGCGTGGCCAGTTGCGCCGGGGTCATGGCGCGCACCCGCTGGAGCACGCGCTTGAAATTCTTGTCGTACCAGGCGACCAGCTCGGCCACGGTGTTCGGCTTTCCCTTGTCGTAGCGCGGGTCGGGCAAAACGAACTTGCCTTCGGTGATCTGTTCCAGGAAAAGCACGTCTTCCGAGGCGATGTGCCAGGCCAGCTCCCAAGCGGTGCGCGCCTTGGGATCAGGCCGGTGGTCGCGCTTGGCGTCCGGGATGGCGGCCAACACCTTCTTCGTGGTCTCGAACTCGTTCTGCAGGCCCTCACACATGATCTCGCGGTAGGCGGCAGCGAATTCCGGCGTGATACCGGGGCGGGGTGCGGTGGACATGGAAAGCCTCCTTTTCGGAAGTGGATCGGTTGGTTAGACGGTTGGGACGGAATCTGGTTGCGCTATTTTCGCACAAGAAAGGCACCGGCATCCGGCGCCCTGTGTTAAAGAAATAAGAAAAACTACACCGAGACGGTTTGCGCGCTGGTGACCGGCACCGGCGTCAGCCAGTGGAAACGGTCGGGCACCACGCCATTGACGATGTTGAAAAACTCCCGCTGCAGCGCCTTGGTGATGGGACCGGTCGCGCCCTTGGCCACGGTGATCTTGTCCACCGAGCGGATAGGCGTGATCTCGGCCGCGGTGCCGCTGAAGAACACTTCGTCGGCGATGTAGAGCATCTCCCGCGGGATCATCTGCTCGACCACGGGAATGGCCATCTCCTTGGCCAGTTGGAGCACCGCGTCCCGGGTGATGCCCGGCAGGACCGAATTGCCTAACGGCGGGGTGCAGAGCGACCCCTGATAGACAACGAAAAGGTTCTCGCCGGAACCCTCGCTGACGTAGCCTTGGACGTCGAGCGCGATGCCCTCCACGTAGCCGTTAAGCAGGGCTTCCATCTTGATGAGCTGCGAGTTCATGTAGTTGGCGCCCGCCTTGGACATCGCCGGCAGGGTGTTCGGCGCCAGCCGGTTCCAGGAGGAAACGCAGACGTCCACGCCTTCGTCGGAGCCGTGGCCCAGGTAGCGGCCCCACTCGTAGTTGGCGATGTAGACCTCGATGGGCGACTCCAGCGGATTCACGCCCAACTGTCCGAAGCCGCGCAGCGCGATCGGCCGAATGTAACACGGTGCCACGCCATTCAACTGCACCAGTTCGACCATGGCCGCCACCAGTTCCTCCCGGCTGTACTTCACCTCCATGCGGTAGATCTTGGCGGAGTTGATGAGGCGCTGCATGTGCTCCTGAGCGCGGAAGATGGCTGGACCCTTGGGCTGGGAATAGCAGCGGACGCCTTCGAACACGGACGAGCCGTAGTGGACCACGTGCGCCATCACGTGCAGGGTGGCGTCGTCCCAGTTGATGAATTTTCCGTTGTGCCAGATTTTGTCGGTCTTCTTGACGGCCATGGATAGGCGCTCCTTCTGACGGTAGCTGCTGGGAATACTTGGCTTCGGTGCGCTGGGGATGCGCGAGAACATTATACCCGGACGCATCAGCCGCCACGGCAGATTTGACGCGCCAAGGTGACGGAGGAAAGCGGCCGGGAACAGAAGGTACCAGCATTGAGAGCGAGACGGGCATTTCACAACACACTGGCCGCCAGCTCAAGCACGGTCGTGAAAAGAAGTTATGCTTTGTCAATTCGACTTGGAGACAGGCGCTACTCGACGTATTTTCGCCCAGTCGCTGACCAGTTGCTTCGCTATCTTTCCGGCTGCGGCGTTTCCATCGATGGCAGTGACCTTGCCTGAATCAAGAACTAGTGAGGTTTTCGAATCAACCACTGAATACGTGAAAGTGTATGTGAGTGAGGGGCGGTCGATGGTAATGAGCAGGTCCGCAACACGCGGGTCTTTGACAAGCAATAACCCGAGATTTTCGAAGTCCTTTTGCTGCACGAGTTCCCTTTCCAGTCTGGCAGGTGTGAAATACATGGTCCGGGTACTGATGCAGATTGTTTTTGCGGCGCGGAGAATCTCTTGGATTGGAAGAGGCAACGGCGGCGGACGACGGCGACTGTCGAGTCGAGGGCATCTGCAATGCTGCGCCGCTTCCCAGTGCCAAATTCATGTTGCCATCGGCCAGCCCAATTACAGCTTCGATAGGTACGGCGAATCCCGCGGTGCCCGAGGCTACTCCTTTGGTAATGATTCCGACGAGAGCACCTCGCGAATCGACGAGCGGCCCTCCGCTTGCACCGCCACTCACTGGGGCGGAGAATTGCAATACCCTGAACCCCTGCCCCGCCCCAGGTATCTCATCGGCCAGTCTGGATGCCGAAAAAATACCGGTGCTAGCACTCCAAGCGAGGCCGTTGGAGTTGGAGACTACATAGGCGGGCTCACCGGGCTTTGCGTCCGCACTCGACCCTAGCGGCAGCGTCGGCAGGTTTGTGGCCGCAATCTTTAATGCTGCCACATCGCGTCGCTCATCGGCGCCAATTAGTACAGCTTGATCGTACACGTCGCCCGTTTTCAAACGCACTTGAACCTCGCGTGCGTCCTTGATTGCATGGTACGCCGTCAGGAGCACTCCGTTTTGTCGTACGATGACACCAGTGCTGATCGAACTGAGCCTTCCCGCTCCCTCCCCAGACAGGACGAGAACAGTGGCCGCACCGACGCGGGCAATAACTTCGGAGGGTTCGGGGGCCACCTGTGCGCTAGTAGCACAAGCAAACAAGAGGAACGCAAGCGTTGCGGCACAAATGCGATTCATGTTGGAGATTTTACTCTGGAATCTTGCCTCTGAATGCGCCCCGGAGGAGAGTTATGCTCAGTTCGCGCGCGGCTGTGGCGGGATCGCCTTGCCGATTTGCGTTGGGGAGGGACGGCCGACTTCATCGCCGCGGAAGAAGCGTCCGTGGGCGGCGGCCATCTCCGGCATGGCCAGGAAGGGCTGCTTGTAATCGTTGCGCGCGTTCCAGAACAGAAAGCCGACGCCACTGTTTTCGCGTGACGCGCTTACCTGGGTGAGGATGTAATTCGTCGAATAGCTCTTGGTGCGCCAGGCGAAGGCTTGCAGCCATGGCCGCAGCACCACCCCCGAGCCCTGCGTGATCTGCTGGAACTTCACCATCGACTCCGAGATGAAGTGCTCGGGCGCATCGCCGGGATGGGCAATGCCATCCATGCCGAAGAAGTGCGA
>JBIOFT010000158.1:0-8486 GCA_044447375.1 Terriglobales bacterium
GCCACCTTCTTGCCCCAGCCGTGCGTCTCGTCCACGATCGCCCGGAGTTCTTCCACGGTGAGCGTAGGTTGCGAAGCGAGCTCACCGTTCTTGCCGATCCAGGAGCGGTGCGTCATGTAAACCTTGATCCAGTCAGCGCCGTGGTCGAGCTGCTCGCGGGCGGCTTTGCGCGCCTCGACCGGCCCGTCGATGATCTGGACGCCTTTGGGCACTTCGATCTCGGGCGCATAGCCTTCGAGGGGATATCCGCCGGTCGTGGAAATCGCGCGCGTCACCACGAACAGGCGCGGGCCGGGGATGTATCCGCCTTCAATGGCCTCTTTGATTCCGACGTCCCCATAGCCGGCACCTTCGGTTTCCATGTCGCGCAGGGTGGTGAAACCCTGCTCCAGGGCCCGGCGTACCGAAACCGTCGCTCGGGCCGCTCGGTAAGCTAGCGGATATTTCAGCAGTTGGATGTCGTAGCCTCCCTGGGCGGGATCTTCGCCCTGGAGGAAGATGTGCGTGTGAGCGTCAATCAGTCCGGGCAACACCGTGAATTGCGACAGGTCGATGACTTCGGCGCCAGTCGGGATGCTGGCACTGGCTGCGTCTGCGACCTCCGCGATGCGATCGCCGCGAAGGATGATGATCTGATTGCGGCGCGCCGAGCCGGACTCTCCGTCAATGAGAACACCGGCCCGGATCACGGTGAACGGCTTTAGCACGGGGGCATCCTTCTGGGCCCAACTCGTGGAAGCGATCGAGAGAACGGTCAGCAGTCGAAACCAGCGGTTCACGGCAACCTCCCGGAAAGGCTGGATTGTACTCCTTGTCGCCGGGCGCGGTCCGGCAAAAAATGGAGGTCGAGCACCGCACACAGGGCGCAGATTTGCGCGGGAACATGAGCAGACGGACACCGGTCCGTTCATCGCGTAGTTCGAGGGACGCCCTGGCGCATGTCCCGCCGGACGACCGCTCCCGGCTGGCACTCGCGCGCCTTACTTTCCGGAGTTCGTGGCCCGCGGGATTGGGCCTTGAGTGCGATTCCAGACCGTGGCCCCGATCCGGCGGGCTCTGCCTCCAGACATTCCCGCATCAATTCGACCACATGAATGGCACGGTCCAATTGCTCGAGGGCGGCAGAGACAGCTTTCCGCTGCTGCTCCGCCACCGGGTTGATCGAGAGTTCCAGGGCACAGTGCAGGCTGGTCAGAGGCTGGCTCAAAGAATGCAGCAGTTCACCGAGCACAACCTGCAGCCGCGATTCGGGCACTGGCGCGGGGCTGGCGTTCATGCCGAGGCTCCGTCGAGGCTGATCTGGTATCCGACCCCGCGAACGGTATGGATCAAGCGCGGAGTGAAGCCATCGTCCACCTTGCGGCGCAGGTAGTTGATGTAAACATCCACCACGTTGGTGGTGGAATCGAACGTCGAGTTCCAGACATGCTCAATGATCATGGCCCGGGTCAAGCGGCGGCCGGCATTCCGCATGAGGTATTCGAGCAGGGCAAATTCCTTGGTGGTCAACTCGATGCGGCGGCCGGAGCGTTCGACCCTGCGCTCCACCCGATCCAGGCGCAGGTCACGGACGGTAAGAACCGACTCCGACGGCAGGTGGCTGCGGCGGAGCAGGGCGCGCGCCCGAGCCGACAGCTCGAGAAACGAGAAGGGCTTGATCAGGTAGTCATCGGCTCCCGTATCCAGGCACAGCACGCGGTCTTCGACGCGGCTGCGGGCGGTAAGAATCATCACCGGCACACTCGGCTTCCGTTGCCGCAGGCTTTTCAGCAGCGATATTCCGTCAACCCCCGGCAGGTTGAGATCCAGCACCAGCAGGTCGTAGTCAAACTCCAGCGCCATCGCTCGGCCGCGCTCGCCATCGGTGGTGGCGTCCACCGCGTAGTGCTCGGCTTCGAGACCCTTCCGGACAAAGCTGGACAGGGCGGCATCGTCTTCCACGATCAGGATTCTCATGAGGTTCTTCTAACTGTGTCACCGTTAGCTGATTCTCATTCTCAGCGTGATGGACTGAAGAGACAAGATTACGCAGCTGCACGAAGGGACGTGTTTCCTGCAATGAAACGGAACGTTGCAAGGTGGCTGGAACCACCAGCTGGCGGCCAGCCGGAGGTGTGCCCGCCTGGCGTTAGACCCCGAGGGACGTCTGAATGGCGGTGACGATGGAGTCGGCAATGCGGTCCATCTGGTCCTTCGACTCGGCTTCGATCATCACGCGGGCCAGGGTTTCAGTCCCCGAGTAACGGACGACCACTCGGCCGTTGCCGTTGAGTTCCTGCTCGGCCGCTTGAATCGCCTGCTGCACGGAGGGTATCTGCGCGAAGGGTATTTTCTCCCGCACCCGCACGTTGCGGATGGTCTGCGGAAATACTCTCAGATCGCCGGCCAGATTCGATAACGACTGCCCCGAGCGGACCATGATCTCCATGACGCGCAGCGCCGTGAGCAGACCGTCCCCGGTGGTCGCCTCACCGTCGCGGAAGAGGATGTGGCCGGACTGCTCGCCGCCGAGCGTTGCCCCGGCACGCTGCATCTCTTCCAGGACATATTTGTCGCCCACGTTGGCGCGCAGCATGCGAATCCCCAGGCGTTTCAGCGCCAACTCCAATCCCATATTCGACATGGTGGTGGCAACCACGGTGGAGTTGGCCAAACAACCGCGTGCTTGCATATCGCGCGCCGTCAGCAACAGGGCAGCATCGCCGTTCACGACTCGGCCCTCGGCGTCGGAGAAAAGGGCCCGGTCAGCATCGCCGTCGAAAGTGACTCCTAGGTCAAACTGGTTCTGGTTTTCGGCCACAAAGCGGGCAACGGCCTCCGGATGGAGCGCACCGCAGCTCTCGTTGATGTTCTGCCCGTCCGGCGCGGAGTGCAGAAGATGCGCCCGAACCCCGAGGCTTCGGAACAGCTCCGGCACTTCGGCGGTGGCAGCGCCGTTGGCGCAATCGACGGCCACGCGCAGGCGGGACAGATTCGTTCCAACGCTACTGGCCAGCCAGTGGACGTAGGCTTCACGAAGGTCTTTCTCTCCGGGCAGGCTGGAACCAGGCGCGGCTGCGTCCGGCGGTATTTCTGCACCTTGCAGCTGGGTGAAGATTTCCTTCTCGATGGCCAATTCGCGGGCGTCGGGCAGCTTGTAGCCGTCTCGGGAGAAAATCTTGATGCCGTTATCGGTCCAGGGATTGTGCGATGCCGAGATCACGACGCCAGCGTCAAACCGTTCGGCACGGGCCAGATAGGCGATGCCCGGCGTGGTGATGATGCCCGCGCTGCGCACCTCCACTCCCACTGACGCGAGCCCCTGCCAGAGGCGGTCGGCGATCCAGCGGCTGGACTCGCGCGTGTCCTGGCCAATCACCACCCGCGCTTTCGCACTCGCCCGCACCAGGTCGTGCCCCAGAGCGCGGCCAATCAGAACCGTGCTGGCGCGGGTCAAAGGGAATTCGCCCGCCACCCCGCGGATCCCGTCGGTGCCGAACAGTTGTCTGGTTTGGGTCATGACGCTATTGGCTATTCGCTACACGCTATTCGTCGTTCGCCGTTCGCCAGTTGCAGTTGAGTCCCGCCTTTGTTGGAGTTTCAATTCGGCATAGCCAATAGCGAACGTCGAATAGCGAACAGCGATCGAGGAATAGCCGCACTCATTCCACCTTCTTCTCTTCTCCAGAACGCTCCATGATAACCGTCACCCGAACCGGCGTGGGGTGCACGACCTGGATCAGAGGATCGGTAACGTAAGCTTGGGTCGTGAAGGAAGCCCGTGTCATCGTCCCAGAAGCGTCCACGGGGTCGGTGGTGGCGGCCTCAACGGCCTCGACGCGGCGGCGGGGGCCGGCAATCATGATACTGGGCGGATCGGCGCTTACCTGCGCGACTCGCATGCCCCGGGCGAAGCTCCCGGTAACCCGGGGCCGGATTTCGATGGTGCGGGTCATGCGCAGGTCGAAGGAAAGCCGGAATTGACCGGGGATGATCTGCACGACTTCGAGATCCTGAGGCAGGTGGATCTGCTGCGTATTCAGATCAAACGTGCGCTCGCCCGGATGGACGGAAGAGAGATCGATTTCAGCGCGCACGTCCCCGGGAACCAAACGATGAATCAGGCGCTCCGGCCCCCGCACCCGGACCTGCGCCTCGGTGAAGCTGGCGGAATCGATCTCCAGATCTTCCGGCAGGCTGCGAAACTCGATCGGGACCTTCATTTCCAGTTCCGCAATCGGATCGCGCGCCACCTTCACCCATAAAGCAACGGCCAATAACAGCGCGAACAGCTTGAAGCCGAAGTGACGAACGAAGGTGCGATGGAAAAATCCCGCCATGGTCAGTCCCTGCCTCCCTGGCGCAGACTGGCATCGTGCCGGCGCGGAGGATGAGAAGCGGGAGGCTCCTCTTGGATGAGAGTGTCTGCCACCGGAGTTGGGACCGTGGGGGCGGGAACGTAATGGCGCAAAAGGGTGCTTAAGCGCTCCCGCAGGCGCTCGACCGTCAGATCGCGCTCAATGTTCCCTGCGACCGCCAGGCTGATCGCTCCGGTCTCTTCCGAGACGATGACGGCAACGGCGTCGGTCTCCTCGGTAATGCCGATCCCGGCGCGATGGCGCGTGCCCAGTTGGGTGGAAAGCACAGGGTTCATCGAAAGCGGCAGGAAGCAGGCAGCCGCGGCAATGCGCTCGTGCTGCACGATGACGGCGCCGTCGTGCAGCGGCGCGCTGGGACGAAACAGCGTGGCCAGCAGATCGTAGGACAGCCGGGCGTCCAGCGGCACGCCGCTTTCGATGTAAGTGCGAAGTCCAATCTCGCGTTCGATGACGATGAGCGCGCCTGTCTGGTTCTGGGCAAAGAGATTGGCGGCCAGAACGATGTCGTCGTACACATCGCCCGAGGAGTTGGCGGACCGCATGAACGAGATCCGGCTCCCCAGGTTCGCCAATGCGTGGCGGATTTCGGACTGAAACACCACGATCAGCGCAAATACGACATAGGGCAGGAGCGTGCTGAGGAGCCAGTTGAGGGTGCGCAACTCTCCCAGACGGGCGAAGTAGAAGGCGAGCGCCAGAACCGCGATCCCGGCCAGCATGGGAGCGGCACGCGTGCCCCGAATCAGCATGAGGAACTGATAGATCAGGATCGCGACCAGGACGATGTCCACGATCGAGACCACCGAAATGTGCGGCCATGCCGATAATGGCGTCACGCAGTCCTCAGGGAGTTGGATTGGCCCTCATTCTAATGCAGGTCACTTGGATTCCGGTGCGACTGGTTCGGTTGCGCTGACGCGGGCCCGGACGCGTCCCCGGGCCAGCCGGGCGGAAACTTCGTCTCCGGCTTTGAGTTGCACGGCATCCTTGACCAGTTGGCCCTGCGCGTCGAACACCAGAGCATATCCCCGGTTGAGAATGGCGACCGGGGAAAGCGCTTCCAGACTGGCGTGGCGGCGATCCAACGCGGCCCGGCTCTCGATCAGTATGGTATGAACCGCTCCCGCCAAGGCGGCAGTTCGCGCATCCAGCCGCTGGCGTATCGCGGCCAGGCGGCTGCGCGCGTCATAGTGGCGCACCGCGGCTGCGGCAGTCTCCCAGCGGCGGTGACGACGTTCGGCAAGCTGGCGCTGCGCCTTTTCCAGGCGGAAGCGCAGATCGTCGAGTTTCTGCTGACGGCGGTTGATGCCCACCCGCATGCGGGCAAAGGCGCCGTGCTGCGCGCGCTGCGTCAGTTGCTGGCGGGCCATCAGCAGGCGATAACGCATGGCGCGTTCGAGCCGCTGATGCATCTCTTCCGCCGCGGTTTCGATCTCCTGGCGCGAACGGATGACGAGTTCCGCGGCCGCCGATGGCGTGGGAGCGCGCAGGTCGGCGACGAAGTCCACGATGGTGAAGTCGGTTTCGTGACCGATAGCCGAGATGACGGGGATCTCCGATGCCGCCACCACGCGGGCCAGGCCCTCATGATTGAAGGCGGCAAGGTCCTCGGCAGAGCCACCGCCGCGGGCGATGATGATGACCTCAACCGCTCGGCTCCGGTTGAAATGGCGCAGTCCGGCCATGACCTCAAGCGGAGCGGAGTCTCCCTGCACCTGGACCGGGTAGATCAGCACGTTGGCGGAGTGGTGCCGGCGCGCCAGGATGTTCAAAATGTCGCGGATCGCCGCTCCCTGGGGAGAAGTGATGATCCCGATCCGCTGCGGCAGCGAGGGGATCGGCTTCTTACGCGACGCCGCGAACAGCCCTTCCGCCTCCAGACGCGCCTTTAGTTGCTCGAAGGCCAGCTGCAGGGCGCCGGCGCCCTGCGGCTCCATGAACTCGGCGGAGATCTGCAGCTCCCCGCGGTCTTCATAAACGGTGACCCGGCCGCGCACCGTGACGTGCAAGCCGTTCTCCAGGCGAAATCGCAACAGTCGCGCCGACGAGCGGAACATCACGACCCGAATCTGCGCGTTCTCTTCCTTCAGCGTGAAATAGAAATGGCCGGAGTCGGGCGTGCGTAGGTTCGAAATCTCACCTTCCACCCAGCAGTCGGAGTACTCGCGCTCGATGTGCGTGCGCACCGCCGCGACCAAAGCGCGCACCGTCCAGATGTGCCGCTCCGGCGGGCGAAAGTGAAATCCGAGCTGGTCGGTTGCTTCCATGAGAGTTTCAGTGTACCCGAGACACGCGTAGGGACAGCCGCCCCCGGCTGTCCAGCCGAGCGGAGTCTCGGCAGCGCCTTCCGTCAGCAGCCGATTACCGCTTCAGCCGCCCAATCAGGAACAAGAGAAGAGACAAAACCACACTAACCAAGATCGAAGTTGCCAGCGGGAAATAGAACGTTGTGTTCTTGCCGCGATAGACAAGGTCACCGGGCAAGCGCCCCAAGGGCAGCCCGGTGCGCCCTAGCAGCATGACGCCGCCGCCAATCAACACCAGAACGATGCCGAGCACGAGCAGCAGGCGCCCCATCTCCCACATGGAGTGAGTCTAAACCCCACGGCAGACATTGCTAAACTGAACTCTGTGCGGACAATTCTGGAGACAGCCCGCCTGGTGCTGCGCGAGTTTGTTGCGGAAGACGCCGATGCTCTCGCCCTGGTTCTCTCGGATCCGGAAACCATGCGTTATTACCCCGCACCCTACGATCGCACGGGAGTGGAACAGTGGATCGCGCGAAACCAGCGACGCTACGCGGACGACGGCGTCGGCCTCTGGGCGATGGCGTTGAAAACCTCCGGCGAGGTCATTGGCGATTGCGGGATCATTCGGCAGCAGGTGGAGGGTGAGTATCTGTACGAGATTGGATATCACCTGCGGCGCGATCTCTGGGGCCAGGGGCTGGCTACCGAAGCGGCCGTGGCTTGCCGCGAGTGGGGATTCGCACATCTGGGAGCCGCGCGCCTGATTTCGCTGATTCGCCCGGAGAATGTCGCGTCATGTCGCGTCGCCGCGCGCAACGGCATGACGATCTGGAAAGAAGTGGAATGGCGCGGATTGCGGCACTACGTGTATTCAATCAGTAGAAGCGCCACAGACATCTGAAAACTTGCAACAGCTTCTCTATTGTCATCCTGAGCGAGCGCGTCGAAGCGAAGCGACAGAGCGCGAGTCGAAGGACCCCTGCATCCTTCCGGTTGCAGGCTCGCAACTCACAGCCCGTAGCTCGCAACCCCCTCACACCAGGTCTTCGAGCTTCAGCGGCTCCGCCCCGCCCTTCCAGGCGTTGTGAAATTCCTTCTCGACAAACCAGGCATCAGAATTCCGGTCCTGCGCCTTGAGCGCCTGCTGCAGCCCGAACAGAGAGCGCGGATTTCGGAGATTCTTTGCCAGGTCCTCGCGGAACACCTGCTCCGCCCCTTTGGCGTCGCCGGTCATCAGCAGCACTCCGCCGAGCGATTCGCGCACCGGATAGAACCAGTCGGGCGGCTCGTCGTACTTGAGCGTATCCTGTACGGCGATCGCATCGCGCAGCATGTTCACGGCGGCGGCATGATCCTTCTTCGCCAGCGCCACCTGCGCCCCGAGGACGTTCTCCGCGATGCGCAGGATGTCTTTCGTCTTGTTGTTGATGGGCATGGCGAAAATCACGTCCGGCGACGTGGCCTTCTCCGCGTCGGCAACGATCTTGTACTCCGCTTCCGCCTCGCTGATTTTGCCCTTCCCCGCCAGCGCCACCCCGCGGGCAAAGTGCCAGAAGACGGTCGTGGTCTTCATCTCGGGATCCGGCTTTTTCATGGCTAGGATGTCGTCCCACTTGTGAAAGCGCACGTTCACCGCCAGCGGAATAGTCATGAAGCCCTCGAGCGGCGGCATGTCTTTCACCGCGGGCGCGACGTGGGCGGCAAGCATCTCGGCCGCCTTCTTCGCTTCAGCGTAGTCGCCGGTCATGGCTGAGCACATGGCAATGAAGTGCAGGTTGTGGCTGTAATACATCATCGGGTAGATGCCCTGCACGCCGCTGCTCTGGAGGTAGGCGCGATCCGCCTCAGCGGCTTGCTGGTTGGTCTTCACCGCCGCCGC
>JBIOFT010000159.1:0-8432 GCA_044447375.1 Terriglobales bacterium
ACGTGATCTGGAAAGTGCAGGTCTGCTGCACGTTCAGCGTGGCCGGGCAGTTGTTGGTTTGGGTGAAGGTGCCGTCGGCCGGAGAGATAGAAACTCCATTGATGTTCGCCGCCGCGGCACCGTCGTTGGTCAGAGTTGCGTTCTGCGTAATGCTCGACCCGACAGCGACGCTACCCAGGTTGAGCGCTGCGGGCGTGAAACCCAGTGCCAGAGTTTCGCCGGTTCCGGTCAGTGAGATGGTTTGCATGGGGCTGCCGGGGCAGTTGTCCTTCAGCGTCACCGCATTGTTCTGGGTTCCCGCTACGGTGGGCGTGAAAGTGACCGTGATCGTGCAGCTCTGGCCGGAGGCGAGCGTGGTTGGGCAGGTGTGGCTCTGCGAAAACTCGCCGCTGCTGGCTATGCTGCTGAATTTTACCGAGTGATTGCTCACGTTGGTGACCGTGACGGTCTGGGGAGGACTCGTGAGTCCGATCTGTAAAAGGCCGAAGTTTAGGCTGGAAGCGGAAAACGTCAGGGTCAGCGGTGTATAGATCTGGGCGGTGTTCAAAACTACGCAACAGATATTTGTCGTGCCAATGCCGCCAGTCTGCAATGCCCCTCCCGTCTTAAGCAGGGTCGTGGACTGATACGCTTGCGGCTGGCCGAGGCCTGTCGTAGCGGTGAAGCTGCCGCTGGCTTCGCTGTAGATATCTACCTTACTCGTGGGGATGTAACTGGTGCAATCCTTTCCGCAGCCAATGGGTTGCCCGACTCCTCCTGGCACCAGAACCGTGCCATCCCCAAGAAGCGTAGCCGTGTGAGCGTAGCGACCGATCGTCATACTTCCCGTGTAAGTCCACGTGTTGGCTGTGGGATCGTAGAGTTCCGCGGAACTTATCGGGTATCTCCCCGCGGCGCCCCCCGTGACTAGAACTTTGCCATCTGACAGAAGAGTGGTGGTGTTGAGGTAGCGGCCCACGTTGGTGCTGGCGGCGTTGGTCCATGTGCCCTTGGTTGGATCGTACAGCTCGCAGGAGGCGAGAGCAGTGGAACCTCCGATGACCAGCACGTTCCCGGTTTTCAGCCGAATGGCGCTCTGGTACGAGCGAGCCGTGTTGAGATTCCCGGTAGTGGACCAGCTGTTCGAGGTTGGATCGTAGAGTTCGCTGACCGCTGTGTCCGTGCTGCAGTCGCTCGCCGTACAGCCGCCGGTCACCAGCACCTTCCCATTCGTGAGGAGTGTTGCAGTATGAGCAAAGCGAGCCACGGAGAGGGAACCGGCCGAAGACCATGCTCCCTTGGTGGGATCATACAGCTCGGCGGCCGCCAACACGGTGCCGCCGGCACCGAGGCCACCTGTGACCAAGACCTTTTTATTGGAAAGGACGACGGCCGGAAATACCTGCCTGGCATTCGACATACTTCCGGTCAGCGTCCACTTGCCCGAACTTGAGCTGTAGAGTTCCGATGAAGCGAGAAGATTCCCGTTGTTGTCGACTCCCCCTATCGAGAGGACCTTACCATTCGACAACAGCACTTGAGCATTGAGTTCGCGAGCCGATTGCATCGTCCCGGTACTTACCCATTGACCTTGAACCTGAGCGGGGGCTGGCTGCAGCATCGCCAGCGCGACTGCGAACAAGAACACGGCACACGAGATTTTCCTCATGGCAATTCCTCTCCTACATCATGTCTTCTGAGATAGCTACGAATGGCGGTGTAGCAGCCCCGGTGATTGCGAACTATACACGCCGCCGGAAAGGCCTGCAAGCGCAAAAGGCCATCGTTTTTCGGGCCGGGTCTGGCCCCGTTTTCCGGGTCGCCTGGTCAGTTTACAAGCGGACTTGAATACGCGGGGAGGGGTAGCTGGCGCAACCAGGCGATTTCACTAACTGAGAATTACCAGTGAAAGAGCGCTGCCGCGGGGCTGAGATGACCCGATGGCCCGATCACCAGATCACCCGATGTTCCATGACCCGATGCTCCGCTCCTTCTGCTAACATTCCTCCTTCATGAAACATGTGGGCGAAAACGTGGTGCGCATCGAGGCGGAGGCGTTGCGGGCGCTGGCGGACCGGCTGGCGGGGCCGATGGCCGCCGACTTCAACCGGGCGCTGGAACTGATGTTCGGCTGCCGCGGCCGGGTGGTCGTGACCGGAATGGGAAAGAGCGGGCTGATCGCTCGTAAGATCGCGGCTACGTTGAGTTCGACCGGCTCTCCGGCGCTCTACCTGCATCCGGTGGAGGCGCTGCATGGCGATCTGGGGATGATCGTGCGCGGCGATGTCGTGCTGGCGCTTTCGGCCAGCGGCCAGACAGAAGAAATTCTGCAGTTGGTGGCGACGATCAAACGGCTGCAGGTGCCGCTGATCGCTATGACCTGCGACGATATCGCGCAAACCCCCGCGGGCGGGGGCCCCTTCGACTCTCGCTCAGGGCAGGTCCGCGCCACACGAGCTTCTACTCTCGCGGCTGCTGCTGATGTGGCTCTGGATTGTTCCATCTCGAAGGAAGCGTGTTCGCTGGGGCTTGCTCCTACCGCTTCTACTACGACCATGCTTGCTCTGGGCGATGCTTTGGCGGTGGCGCTTTCGGAAAAACGCGGGTTCAAGGAAGAAGACTTTGCCAACCTGCATCCCGGTGGAAAGCTGGGCAAACGGCTGGCACGGGTCGAATCGTTGATGCACTCGGGAGACGCGGTTCCGCGGGTGACGGCGCAGACGAAGATGCCGGACGTGATTTACGAGATGTCGCGCAAGAAGCTGGGAATGACCGCAGTGGTCGAGGGCGATCGCTTGCTCGGGGTGATCAGTGATGGCGATCTGCGGCGGCTGCTGGAGCAGCGCGGCAAAGACACGCTCGACCTGACCGCGCAGGATTGCATGACGCGGGCTCCGAAGACCATCGGGGCGCAGGAGTTCGCAGCTACCGCGCTGGCGCGCATGGAAGAGATGAAAATCACTTCGCTCGTGGTCGTGGATGGAGATCAGCGATTACGTGGGATCGTGCACCTGCATGATTTGTGGGGCACGGAGATGGTGTAGAAGTGCGCAATTCGCCAGATTTTGTCATCCCGAGCGAAGCGAGGGATCTGCATTTTGCGGCGAACTGCGGATCCCTCGCTTCGCTCGGGATGACAATTCATAAAAGACACCGTTCATAAAAGGTGCGGTTCATGCACCGCTGCCGGACCAGAACCGGATCCTAGCGGGAGACCTTCACCTTCGGCGCATGAAATGCATCGGGGAACGTGAAGGTGACCAGCGCTCCTTCTCGTACGTTGCCAACCAGTGCAGGGCGGAAACAGGCAATGCAGGTGCCTCCGGCGTGGCGAACGCTGGGATAGACAACTCCGGCAGAGCCTTGATCGAGCAGGCGGCGGGCGAGTTGCTGGGACGCCCGATAGCTGTCAGGCTGCAGACATTTCTTGTGAGCCGTGTCATCCCGCAGATCGTGGAACTGGGCGCGAAAGTCCGCCAGGTACTCGCGGTAGGAGACGATCTCTTCTTCCTGCCAATTCACCTCGCGCAATCCCTCGCCATAGTGGAAGGAGACCTCGGCTTGTGCGGTCTTCAGTGAGAAGCCGGCGTACCAGGCGCCACGGTCGTCTCCGCTGAAGCGGCTGCCTCCCGGGCGCGCGTGCGTGAAGGCTGCGTTGACGATGTGATAGTGGGGCACCGCGAAAACCAATTCGTGCACGGTGATTCCGGGAAGCAGATTGGCCTCGCCTGCCAGCCGAGTGTTGGTGGCGTCGTCGAGCTGGAACAGGTACCCCATTTGCGCCGGTGGAAGTCCGAGACGCGACAGCACGCTCTCGCCCTCCTCATAGAAACGATTGGGAATGAGGCGGTGCGTATCATCCTCGGAAATGGCCGTGGTTTTGGGAAGCACGTTCCTGGGCGACACTACAGACCGCCGCGGCGCGCGTCCAGCAACTGGCGAACGCGCAGCATCGAGGGCACTCCACCCTTCAACATGTAGGCCGCCGGCGTCTGACCGCCGAAGACGGGATTGGTGTTCGGCAGCTGCACCCAGGCATCGGCGAGCTTCGTCCCATAGAGGATATTGAGAGCCTTAAAGATGCCCACGAGCAGGGATACGCGTGTGAGCTTGTCCTGGTCCAAAACTTTGGCGTCCGGCGACTTGGCGGCGCTGCGTTTGAGCTGATAGAACGAGCCGTTCGAGATGCCGCCGATCAAGCCCCGAGCGTCCTCGTCGCGCAGCTTCCAGTGCGACGCCAGGCGGAAAAATGCGCGGATGGCGACCGGGCTCAGCTTCTCCTGCACCGCCCGGCTCGAGAGGTCCGCCGGCTGATCCCACGCTGCGCCGTGAAGGTGGACCACACTGGACGCGGCGAGAATATCTCCAAACATGACAGTATTATGCTACATAGTTGGAGTTACGTCAAGATGGAGGTTGGATCACGGCTGCGGGTGCAAAACGACTGCTGCTGGGGTTTGCGGACAATCTCGCGGACAGGAGTGTCCGCGCCACACGGGCGCTAGTGGCAGAAGCGCTGTAGTTTCGGCGGAGGCGAGGTAGGGAACTCGTCAAACTCTCCGTCCCATCCGGAGCATCCGCGCGCCGTGACGGCTCGGATCACGACTTGTTCCAGATCGCGGGCTTTCGCTTTCGCTTGCTCGATCTGATCCGTCGTGAGATAGCCGCCGTTGTTGAGTTCGCCGAGGTCCGCGCCCGCGGCCGCATAACCCGCGTCGGCTGCAATGGTGTACCAGACGTAGGCATTGAAGCGGTCCTGGGGAATGCCGCGGCCATCTTTCAGCGCTTTGGCGTAGAAGTATTGCGCCTGGGGAAGGCCCTGATCGGCGGCAATCCTATAGAGCGCCGGAGCCTTGGTGTAATCTCGATCCGCCATCACACGGCCCAGGTAGTAGGCGCCGTAAGCGTTGTTCTGGCTGGCGGAGATCTTGAGCCATTTTTGGGCCGCCTCGCGATCCGCCACGCCGGCGGTGCCGAGGTAGTAGAGTCGTCCGGCGAGCCAACCCGCCAGCGGGTCGCCTTGTTGCGCAGCCTTGCGATACAGGTCGACGGCCTGACCCGGATCGCGCGTGAGAAAGGTTCCGGTTTCGTAATAATAGGCCAGTGCGATCTGGGCTGGTCCATAGCCGAGGTCGGAGGAGCGCCGAAAGTAGTCGATCCCCGCGGAGTCATTGCGCGACGGCCCAACGCCGGTAATGGCGTCCATTCCACGCTCGTAGAGAGCGTCTGGAGAACTGCTCTGCGCTAAGGCGATCATGCTCCACAGCACGAGAATTGAAGACAGAATGGTTCGACGCATGGGCGAATTTCCGTAAAAGGATTGGAACAAGTATAGGAAATTCCCTGGGTCAGTGTAGAGTTACGAAAGTTCTACGGGATGCACGACGGGCGTGGCGTAGAGGGCGGGGGTAGAGGAAGTGACCATTTCAGAAACACCGCATGTGGCGGTGCGAGCGGCGTTCTACGCGGTCATCGTGTGCTGGTGGATATTTGCCCTCACGTTCTGGCTGAGGAAACGTCCGCCGCGGGCCCGGGAGGCGAAGCGCGATTGGACTTCGCTCATCGGATTGTTGCTGCAAGCCGCCGCCTACTTCATCGTCTGGTCTTTTCCCTTGCAGCGGAAGCAGTTCTCCCCGGTCACGTCCGGGCCGCCGGTGGTGGAATGGGGATTGGCAGTGACGACTGTGGCCATCGCCATCGCTTCGGTGTGGCTGGTAAACGCCGCCGCGCGGCGCTTGGGGAAGCAATGGGCTCTGGCCGCGCGCCTGGTGGAGGGCCACACGCTCATTCAGGACGGGCCTTATCGCTTCGTGAGAAACCCCATCTATACGGGCATGTTTGGAATGCTGCTGGCTACCGGACTGGCTGCGGGTCGATGGATCCCGTTGCTGGTTGCGATTGTGTTATTCATTCCCGGAACCTACATCCGCATTCGAAGCGAAGAGCGGCTGCTGCGGCAAGCCTTTGGCCCCGAGTTCGAAGCGTACGCCCGCAAAGTGCCGGCGTTGATCCCGGGAATCTACTGAGACTTGGCAGGGGAAAGCGAAAATGCCTTTCCGCAGAGACGCGGCTTGCCGCGTCTGAGAGCCCCGTCTCTACAGCGGCAGAATTTCTACGCGTAGCGCTCACGCATGAAATCGCCGATCGCGGTGTACGCGGCGGTCAGGGTTTTTTCGTCGGGCAGGAACACGATGCGGAAGTGTTTCGTCCCAGGGCGCTGCCCGAAACCGGAGCCGTGCACGACCGTCACATACTTCTGGCGAATCAGTTCGGTGACGAAGACGTCGTCGCCTTCCGGAATGTCGATGCGCGGGTAGGCGTAGAAAGCCCCGCGCGGCGCGACACAACTTACGCGCGAAGTTGCGGCACACCACTTCATGGTCAGATCGCGGCGGCTGCGCAGCTTGCGCTTGACTTCGACGAGGTGATCCTGCGGGCCTTCGAGCGCGGGCTTGATCGCGTACTGTTCGGGATGGTTGGCGCAGAGGCGCGCGCGTAAAAGCTTGTTCACACCTTCGAGGTATGGCTTGATGACGGAAGCCTCGCCGCTGGCAATGCCCCATCCGATACGCCATCCGGGGGCGAGGTAATTCTTGGAGAGTCCGCCGAAAGTGATGACCGGCACATCGGGCGCGACCGCGGCCATGGCGGCGTGCGGGTCCTGGTCGATGATGAGTTTGTCGTAAATCTCATCGGCAAAGATGATCAGGTTGTGGCGGCGCGCCAGGTCTGCAACCTGCTCGAGCATCTTGCGTGTACAAACTGAGCCCGTAGGGTTGTTGGGATTGATCAACACGATCCCGCGTGTCCGCGGCGTGATCTTTCTCTTGATGTCGTCAAGATCGGGTTGCCAGCCGTCTTCCTCGTTCAGGTAATAAGTGTTCAGTCCGATTTCAAGCTTCGCCAGAACCGCGGAATAGAGCGGATAGTCGGGGCAGGGAGTGAGCAGGTTGTCGCCCGGATTGAGCAGTGCGGTCAGGCAGATGTCCACCGTCTCGCTGACGCCCGAGGTGACGAAGACATCCTGAATGTTGGTGATCCCCTTGCGAGCCGCCTCGCCGCGAATCGCGTCGAGTGCCGGCGGGATGCCCGAAGAGCTCGAATATCCATTCTTGCCGTCCCGCATGGCCTGATAGACGGCTTCAATCATGTGGGCGGGCGTCTGGAAATCGAAGTTCAGCGGGTCGCCGATGTTGAGCGGCAGAATCTTGTGTCCCTGCCGGGCGACCTCGTCGGCGATGCAGGCCAGGTCGCGAATGGCGTAACGGACGTTCTCGAGGCGGGCGGCAGGGGCAATTTCGCGGAGTTGAGTGACGGGCATGAAGGAATTCTAACCGCAGAGGCGCGGAGGGCGCAGAGAAAATCCAGGAAAGCCGGCGTGAATCTTCGCATATCGGGAATGAGTTATGGTTCAGTGGGGTTGAAATTGAAGGTGACGATCTCGTTGCTTGGCGACGACGTGGGGGCGTATTTCCACTTCATCACGGCCTTGATTGCGCTCTCGGCGAGAATCGGATTGCCGCCCAGGACTTGGATGTTGGCAACAGTTCCGTTCGCCAGCACCTTTGCGTTCAGGCGAACCACACCGCCGATTCCTGCGTTTTTGAGGATTGCGGGATAATCGGGCGGTTGGGTCCGAATGACCTTGCGACTGGAGTGCTCCCAAGACTGGGCTCGCACCGCAGTAACCGAGCCGAGCGCCAGGCAGAACACCAGCAAAGACAGGCTCGCCGAAGTCAGCCTCGCCAACGTCAGCCTCTTCCGATCGCTGCTCCTGGTCCGGGAACCGACACCGAGATCGTAGGTCAATCTGTACCCGCTGGGAGGGCCGAAGAACGTACAAAGCCCTGACCAGCTACAGTAGGCGCTTCAAAGATGAGGGAGCAAGGTCACCGATAGAGGCGTCCAAAAAATGCGCGGACGTTCTCCAGACGGGCGGCGGCTATTTCGCGGTCTTGAGCCACAGGCATCGAGCACTGCAAAAGCGCTTAACCGCAGAGGACGCAAAGAGCGCAGAGTTTTTTATTTCCTTGTTTCTCGCGCACTCCGCGTCCTCTGCGGTTGAGAATTTCTTACTCTACCCGATCGATCTGCGCCTTCTGCAGTTTGTCGGAGTAATCGACGTAGACGGACTTCCACTCGGTGTAGAAATCAATCGCGCCGATGCCGCCCTCGCGATGGCCGTTGCCGGTGGCCTTGGTGCCGCCGAAGGGCAAATGAACTTCCGCGCCGATGGTCGGGGCGTTGATGTAGGTGATGCCGGCCTCGAGGTCGCGGACGGCGGCGAAGGCTTTGTTTACGTCCTTGGTGTAGACCGACGACGACAGGCCGTACTCAATGTTGTTGGCGATTTCGATGGCGTTCTCGAGGCCGTCACAGGGAATGATCGAAACCACCGGCCCGAAGATTTCTTCCTGCGCGATGCGCATCTTGGGATCGACTTCGGTGAAAAC
>JBIOFT010000160.1:0-8175 GCA_044447375.1 Terriglobales bacterium
GGGGTATACCTGTTCAACACCGACGTGCTCATCCCGGTGCTGCTCAAGGACGCCGAGGACTCCAACTCCTCCCATGATTTCGGCAAGGACATCCTGCCGCGCATGGCCGCGGAGTACCGCGTGTACTCCTTCAACTTCGTGGACGAGAACAAGAAAGAGGCGCTCTACTGGCGCGACGTGGGAACGCTGGAGTCTCTCTACGAGGCCAACATGGACCTGGTGGCGGTCTCGCCCGTGTTCAACCTCTATGACAAGGCCTGGCCCATCCGTACCTTCCAGCGGCAGTATCCCCCGGCCAAGTTCGTCTTCGGCGAGCCCGGGCGCATGGGCATGGCCATCGATTCGATTGTGTCGGCCGGCTGCATCATCTCCGGCGGCATGGTGCGCAACAGCATTCTTTCCCCCGACGTGCGCATCAACTCCTATACCGACGTGGAGTCCTCCATCATCTACTCTCACGTCAACGTAGGACGGCACTGCCGCATCCGCCGCTCCATCATCGACCGCGACGTGCACATCCCCGAGGGCACCGTCATCGGCTTCGACCCCGAAGCCGACAAGGAACGCTACTTCGTCACCGACAGCGGCATCACCGTCGTCACCCGCGATTATTCGCTGTTCGAGAGCCCGGTCACCGTGGACTACTTCACGGCGGAGTAGGCTGCATCTGCCTTGAAAGGGGGATGCGCGGTAGCGCGGCGAGGAATCTCGGTTTTCCTGTGTCCCGCCTACCCCTCCACGGTATCCGATGCGACGACAAAACAAGACCCGCTCAGACGGGAGTCGCCAGTTCGTGGTGTGGCCGCAGGGTGGATTCGGCTGGGACCGGCCAAGTTGGGCGATTATCTAGGCCCTTGACTAGGGGACAAAATATCGGCTACATTAGCACCTAGAATGGCTCGCATGAGCGCGACCTCAGCCAAGACGACGCGCACCAAGCTCTCGACCACGGTGTCTCCAGAAACGCTGGAGTTCCTGGAGCGCAAGGTGGCCTCGGGTGAGGCTGCCAGCCTGGCCGAGGCAGTAGACATCGTTATCCGCAAGGTTCGCCAACTGGAGAACCGCCAGCGCCTGGCTGCGGCGACCGCTCGTTACTTCGATGAATTAGAGCCGCGCGCCGCGGCGGAAGAGAATGCCATCGCCCGGGACCTTGCGTCGGCAGCGACCATCGACTTTGACAACGAGCTCTGAGTCACCCCGGCGCGGCGAGATCTGGTATGCCAATACTGGAGGCAAAAGGCACGCCGTTGTGATCGTGTCGCTGGACCAGCGCAATGCCAGTGAACGTATTGGCTCCGTCCTCGCGGTTCCGTTTGGCAGCTACGGGGCGGAAGGACCGACCTCCAAGCGAATGGAACCTGGCGAATCGGGCTTACCGGAGTCTTCGTTCCTGAAGGCCCATTTCATCACGGTAGTCGACAAGAAGGACCTTGTCGAGCGGCTCCCGCGCCGGCTGTCGCAGAGTCAGATGCGAGAACTGGTTGCGATGATCAACCGCGCCATCGACCCGGATGCACCTTACCGAGAGTAAGTTGACCCCTACCGCCAGTTCGCGGGCCGCAGCGTGGAGCGGTTGGCGGCGCTGGGCAATCAGCGCTGGAACCGGCCCATCACTTCCGCCTGGGTGAGGATGTGCCCTTCCATCGCCGGCTCGACCACCTTCTTGGTCGCCCCGGGTTTCAGGTTGAGCTTGCGGTCGAGGGCGTGCAGCTTGAAGTAGTAACGATGAGGCTTGCCGGGCGGCGGGCAGGGTCCGCCGTATCCCGTCTTGCGGAAGTCGTTCTGCCCCTGGACGCCGCCTCCCGCGATCGCCTCCGTCTTCGCCACTGCTTCTGGAAGCTGGCGAGCGCTGGCGGGAAGGTCATAGGCGACCCAATGCACCCAGGTGCCGACGGGCGCGTCGGGATCGTCGGCGATCAGGGCGAAGCTCTGGGTCCCGGCAGGGGGATCGTTCCAGTTCAGCACCGGGGAAACGTCAGCGCCGGAGCAGGTGTACTTGCTGGGGATCTCGCCTCCCGGCGAGAAGGCGGTCGAGCTCAGAGTGAAGGACATGGCGCTCGCTCCTTGCCGCTGCTGCGGCCAGGCCGCGGCCGCCAGCAGCAACATGATGCCGGCGAAAATCCTCATCCATCTCATAGTGCGCGGTGCCACAGGGGTGCGGCCAGCGAGTCTAAGCCTCCGTGCGATCTCTGTCCAGACCGGGAAGCGTTGCTGTTTTATAATGGATTGCTTGCGAACGGCGTTCGGAGTGTCCAGCCCATGATTCGATTTCTGCAAAGACCTGGGCCGCTGAAGAAGTATCTGCTCGGCGGCCTCTTGATGATCATCAGCGCCACCATGGTGATCACCCTCATCCCCGGCGGAACCCTGGGCAGCGCCTTCGGCTTCGGCGGGGCGGCGCAGGGTGACTTCGCCAAGGTGGGTGACCAGGAAATCACGATGCAGGATGTTCACCAGCGGGCGGAGATCGCGGTGCGCCAGTCTGGATATCCGGCATCGCTGCTGCCCTTCATCAGCGGCCAGGTGGCGCAGCAGATGGTGACGCGCGCCGCCATGCTGGTGGAGGCTTCCCGCATGGCGCTGCGGGTCACCGACGACGAGTTGCGCGAGGAGTTGCGCACCGGCCCTCTGGGAGCGCAGTTCTTCCCCAGCGGCAATTTCATCGGACAGGAGCGCTACGAGCAGTTCATTCTGCAAAATTTCAACATGGGTGTGACCCAGTTTGAGCAGCAGATGAAGGACGACCTCCTGCTGCGTAAGCTGCAGGGCCTGATCGAGGGCGGCGTCAGCGTTTCCGACTCCGAGATCGAGCAGGAATCCCGCCGCGAGAACACCAAGGTCAAGCTGGAATACGCCGTGCTTTCCCTGGACAAGGTGACGGGCGAGATCCATCCCAACGAGGCGGAGCTGAAGGCGTTCTTCGAGAAGAACCAGGGGCGCTACGCCAACGCAATCCCGGAGAAGCGCAAGGCGAATTACATTGTGATCGACAACGCCAAGGTTTCCGAGCACGTACAGGTCACGCGCGAGGACCTGCAGCGCTATTACAACCAGCATCGCGACGACTACCGCGTTCCCGACGAGGTGAACCTGAGGCTGATCCAGGTGCGTATGCCGCCTCCCGGCGCGGACGGCAAAGTCGATCCGAAGGCCGTGGAAGCCGCCCAGCAGAAGGCTGAGGAGATCCTCAAGAAGCTCAAAGCCGGGGCCAATTTTGCCGATGTTGCCAAAAAGGAGTCCGACGATCCCAGCAAGGAGGACGGCGGCGAGTTGGGCTGGATCGGGCGGGGACGCATCCCCGACATCGAAGACCAGATCTTCGCGCTCAACAAGGGCCAGACCAGCGATGTCCTGCGCAGCGCGCTCGGTTTCAATATCGTGCGCGTGGAAGACAAACGCACCGCCCACGTGCAGGGGCTGGATGAAGTGAAGGTGGCCATCGAACCCATGCTGCGCCAGGAGAAGGCGGCGCGCGCCACCGAGACGCTGGCCAATGATGTCCGAACCCTCGCCCGCGCCTCCGGCCTGGATGCCGCGGCCGCCAAGTACGGCCTGGTGGCCGTGCACAGCGATCTGTTCAGCCGCACAAGTTTGTTGCCCGGCGTCGGTGCCTCACCCGAGTTCATGGATGCGGTGTTTGGCGCTCACCCCAAGGACCCACCGGAGATGACCACCACCAGTCAGGGCCGCATCGTGTTTCAGGTGACCGAGGTCAAGCCGCCGCAAAAGCCAACCTTCGAGGAAGTGCGGGCACAGGTCGAGGGCGATTTCAGGCAGGAGCGGGCGGCGGAGTTGCTGCAGAAGCAGACCCAGGAACTTTCCGACCGCGCCCGCGCTGCCCATGACCTGAAGAAAGCAGCCCAGGAGTTGGGCGCAACCATCAAGACCAGCGAACTGGTTACGCGCAACAGCCAGGTGCCGGATCTGGGAGCCATGTCGGGCCAGGCCGAGGTGGCCTTCAATATGAAGCCCGGCCAGATCAGCGCGCCCATCAATGCCGGGCGCAGCGGGGTGGTGTTTGCGGTGACGGAGCGCCAGGAGCCCAGTCCCGACGAGCTCGCCGCGTCGAAGGATCATATCCGCGAGAGCCTGTTGCAGAAGAGACGGCAGGAAGTGCTGGAGAATTTCGCCAGCAACCTGCGGGCTGAGATGGAAAAGGGAGGGAAAATCCACTACAACAAAGAGGAACGCGACAAGCTGATGAATCCCCGCTTCGGGAACCCGGGTGGGTAAACCGCCAAACCGCCGGCATCGGCAACTCGGACCCACGCACCATTCATCAACCGCCTGCCTTTGGGACCGTGGCAGGCGCGCTGCTGACCACTGATGTCTTTCGAACGCGCTTCCGGCATCCTGCTGCATCCCACCTCGCTGCCCTCGCGTGGCGGCATCGGCGACCTTGGCCCCGCCGCCTACGACTTCGTAGAATTCCTGGCGGCCGCCCGGCAGGGTGTCTGGCAGGTGTTGCCGCTCGGGCCTCCAGGGAAAGGGAATTCGCCTTACTCCGCAACCTCCGCTTTTGCCGGGAACCCGCTGCTGGTCAGCCTGGAGCGGCTGGCCGATCGGGGATGGATCGAGCCGGAGCGCCTGGAGTCGCTGCCCGACGCCGTTTCATCCATCGACTATGACCAGGCGCGGGCGGCCAAGCTGCCGCTGCTGCGCGAAGCCGCCTGGAACTTTCTGGTGCAGTCGCGCCCGCAGGAGCACGAGCGCTTCCACCGCTTCTGCCAGGAAAACGCCGGCTGGCTGGACGACTTCGCTCTCTTCGACGTTCTGCGCCAGCTCTACCGCGCCGAGAACTGGAACTGCTGGCCGCGGGATCTAGCGCGCCGCCAGCCCGAGGCCTTGGAAAACGCGCGCCGCGGCCTGGCGCGGGAACTGGACATCGTCCGCGTGATCCAGTTCGCGTTCTTCGAGCAGTGGCGCGCCCTACACCGGCGTTGTAGCGAACTGGGGATCAAGATCATCGGGGATGTAGCCATCTTTGTCAGCTATGACAGCGCCGCTGTCTGGACCCATCCCGACCTCTTCCATCTGGACGAGCAACTCGAGCCCTACGTGGTGGCGGGCGTTCCGCCAGACGCCTTCAGCGAGACCGGCCAGCGCTGGGGAAATCCGCTCTACCGCTGGGACGTGCTGCGGAGCCGCGGCTATGATTGGTGGATCGAGCGCATGCGCGCCGCGCTCACCACCTGCGACATCGTGCGCCTGGACCACTTTCTCGGCTTCCACCACTACTGGGAGATCGCGGCCACCGAGCCTACCGCGATTCACGGGCGCTGGGTGGAGGGACCGCGCGACGATCTCTTCCACGTCCTTCGCCAGGCTCTCGGCACGCTGCCCATCATCGCGGAAGACCTGGGCCTGATCACGGACGAGGTGCGCGCGCTGCGGCAGCGCCTCGGCCTTCCCGGCATGCGGGTGCTGCAGTTCGGCTTCGGCAATCGCGGCGCGCACATCTACCTGCCGCACCAGTTCGAGCACGACACCGTCGTCTACACCGGAACCCACGACAACGACACCACCCTGGGCTGGTGGCAGCACGCCAGCGAGCAGGAACGGTGCCATGCCTCGGCCTATCTGGGCCACGACGTGGAGGGGATGAACTGGGCGTTCATTCGCACGGCGCAGGCTTCCATCGCCGACCTGTGCGTGGTGCCGCTGCAGGACGTGCTGGGATTGGGCAGCGAAGCGCGCATGAATATCCCCAGCCTTCCGGACGGCAACTGGGTGTGGCGCTACCAACCGGGATCGCTGACCTGCGAACTGGCGTCGCGCCTGGCGACCCTCGCGGAAGTTTCGGACCGCGACCGGCATCTCGCAGAGGCACGCCAGCAAGGCCGTCGGGAAATGAACGAAGAGTTTGCGGCCTAGCTACCGCGAAAGCGGCGCCGGCAGGTAGGGAAGCGCTTCGCCGGCGATGATAGCTGCGGGATTATCTTCCACAAGCGCGCGGGCGATATCTTTTCCCGCGATCTTCGCCACCGCTTCGCGGCCGGCGGAGAGCACCGGTGGGCGGTGTTCGGTGTCGTGCGCGTCGGTGGCGATCACGTGCACCGCGTCATGCTTTAGCAGCCACTCCGCGGCCTTGCGCGCGCCGCTTCCCCAGCGGCCGGTGAACGAAGACGCGGTCACCTGCACCACGCAACCCTGCTCGACGAAGCTCAACACATTCTCGGGATGGCTCTGCAGCATGCGGTTGCGCTCGGGATGGGTGACGATGGGGACGATACGCTGTGCGCGCAGCCGGTAGATGGTGTCGTTGATGTAGCGGGAGACGCCGAAATCGCTGAACTCGACCAGCAGGTACGGGGTGCCGCTGATGGAGTAGCGCTCGGGGATCTTGAGCGCGTCCTGCACGTTGTCGAAGGAGAAATGGAAATCGCAGCCCAGGCTCAGCAGCGGCCACTCTCCCGCCGCTTTCTGAAGTTCCTGCAAACGCGCGGCGTGCTCTTCGCGATGGTAGGCGTACTCTTCGTTGGCGTGCGGCGTGGCGACAATGTGGGTAATGCCGTCGGCGACCGCCATGCGGCACATCTCGGTGGCAATTTCCCAGCTTTTCGCGCCGTCATCAACCTGCGGCAGGATGTGGCAGTGAATATCGACCATAGTTCAGCCCCAGCCGCCTATTTTAGCCCGTCCTGAATTGTGGATAGGTGCCAAAGGCGGTTACAGCAGGTCCATGACGTTCTTGAGCGGCTTGCCTTGCGATTCCGCCACGCCCGCGCATGTGACATGCCCACGATAGGTGTTGACCCCTTCGCGGAATCCCGGGTCGCTCTTAACTGCTGCCATCCCGTGCTGCGCCAGCTTCATCACGTAGGGGAAGGTCGCGTTGGTGAGCGCCAGCGTCGAGGTGTGCGGAACGGCCGCGGGCATATTGGTGACGCAGTAATGCACCACGCCGTCCACCACGTAAGCCGGATCGCTGTGCGTGGTGGGGTACGCGGTCTCGATACAGCCGCCCTGGTCGATGGCGACGTCCACGATCACCGCACCGGGCTTCATGTCCTTGACCATCGCCTTGGTCACCAGCTTGGGCGCCGCCGCGCCGGGGATCAGCACGCCGCCGATCACGAGGTCAGCATGCTTCACTGCTTTGGCGATGTTGTAGGAATTCGAGGAGACGGTGTACAGGCGGCCGTTGAAAATGTCGTCCAGTTCGCGCAGCCGGTCGAGGTTGAGGTCGATCAGCGTCACCAGCGCACCCATACCGAGGGCGATCTTGGCGGCATTGGTGCCCACCGTGCCGCCGCCGAGGACGCACACCTGCCCCGGTGGAACCCCGGGAACTCCGCCCAGCAGCACGCCGCGTCCGCCACGTTCCTTTTCGAGATACGCCGCCCCGACCTGCACCGACATGCGCCCCGCCACCTCCGACATCGGCGTCAGCAGCGGCAGACGGTTGTGCTGGTCGCGGATGGTCTCGTAGGCAATTCCGGTGACGTTGTTTTTGAGCAGATGGTCGGTCAGCTTCGGTAGCGGCGCCAGGTGCAGGTAGGTGAACAACAGCAGGCCGTCACGCAGAAAGCCGAACTCCTGCTCGATCGGCTCTTTAACCTTCACCACCATCTCTGCGCGACCCCAGACCTCTGCGGCATCGCCAACTATCTCCGCGCCAGCCTGCTTGTACTCGCTGTCGGGCATGGAGGAAAGATCGCCGGCGCGGGTCTCGACCATCACCTGGTGCCCGGCGTCGACCAGCGCCTTCACTCCCGCCGGGACGATGCCCACGCGGGACTCGTGGTCCTTTACTTCCTTGGGCACACCAATTCGCATGCGAGTGTCTCCACACAAGAACGCGGGCGAGACGCCAGCGAGCTTCTCCGCTCCTGCCGCCCCTGAAGCCTAGATTATTCAGCGGGGAGAGCAGGTGTTAGGACCTGCATTCATCTGACCCCTTGAATTGTGGGCTTCACAGGCTCCTGAAAAACTCCCTTCGTACGAGATCACGTGTCAGGGCACGACTTCAGTCGTGCCGCCACGGTCACGCTAAAAATGCCATCCCGAGCGAAGCGCGAGGCGAGCTTGCGAGCGGAGCGCGAGTCGAGGGATCTTGGGGTTGTGTCTAGAGGCCATATCGTCTGCCGTTTCTTGAGGTCGCGCCAGACAACACCAGGATTCCTCGCCCCGCCCTCACTCGCAAAGGCTCGCTCGGGCGGGCTCGGAATGACA
>JBIOFT010000161.1:0-8098 GCA_044447375.1 Terriglobales bacterium
GGCAATTGTGTCGACCTGCTGAGCATGTATTCGATGCCTGTCTTCAGCCCGCGAAGCGGAACGTCCACACCCACCGGCTTCTTTCCCCCTGCAAAAACCCGCCCGTGCAATGGACTTGCCGAATCACCGCTCAGTCGTTGAGCGATGTAAAGCTCCGGGTTTCGGTGCTTCAATTCTTCCTCTGGAGTCAGCCGAACCTCAATTCCGTCGAGGTGGCTCGTATTCATGCGCCTTTGATTGTCATTGATGTCCTTGAAAAGCTTGATTTCCTCCTCCCGGGTGAGATCATAGGCCAAACAGAACGGGACCAGTTTTTCTATCCGTGAGTAACCGCTTTCTTTTCCATCGCCATAATGCAACCTGTGGTTGCCATCACCGCGCGATATGGCTACGGTTGTGCTCTCCTTAGCTGCGTTCACGTCGATTTCGAGTACTCCAAGGTCGGGCAATTCTGGCGACACTGGGTAAAAGGTCAGCACGTCCTTTTTCCGTGCACAAAGAAAGACCTCCGGCCAGAAACCAAGCTCCTGGTTTCTTACGTACTCATATGCTTCACGCGCGTGTGCGGGGCTCAAATCCCGTTGCGTGCCTTTTGGATTCTTGTGCTGATCGTAGACGTCGGCCTTGGAGACATCCGCCAGGTCTGCAAGGTTGGCGAAACCGCGGTAGACCTTGACCCCAAGAACCTTTGCCCTGACGGCTGGGGATTTCAGGATCGTCTTTTTACTCTTGGTCATATGACTTATGCCTCCTACTTGGCCGCGATGCTCAGCGTGCGCTTGTTGCCAGATACGGGCACTACTTTCCCTCGAATGGCTTCGAGAAGGACACAGAGCGTCAGTAGTAGGCACTGCCACTCTTCAACCCCTTGGGGAGGTGCGCTATTGAAGTATCTCTCCTTTGTTAAGCCGTAGGAGGTGCGGCTGGCAATCTGCTTTCTTAGTTCGGCAAGATGCTCACGGACTGAGGATTTCGCATCGTCGAACAAAATCGAGTGGGCGCTTCGATTGCGAACGGCTCTGAGCCGCTCAAGCGCAAGGTACAGCGTTTCGTCAATCAGGCCCAATCGCCGGCACATCTTGATGCGGGCGCTGAAAGTCGACAGGGGGGTATCTCCTTCAAGCAATTCGTCTTGCTCCTTTGTCTTTGCGATTTTCGGCAAGAGGAAAGCGCGGAGGATCTCGAGTAGGAGATCATCGACCTTTGAGGCTCCAACGATGACCAAGGGCCTCGCACTGCGCTCTGCTAGTAGGTCGTCGGCAAACGAGTCGAACAGTTCGCCAGTGCTCGTTTTCTGCACCATAACCTGCGCTTCGCAGCTATCCTACATCAAGTTGCGTTTGTCCCCGCCCGGTATGATAGCGCGCGCGCCGATCGCGGCAAGCCCGCCGCTGCCGAACAAGCCTGCCCTTTGGGTCTGGGGCATGGCTGAGAACCTTTAACGACGCGGCTTTCAGCCGCGCCCCTTGAAATCTGAGGTCACTTCAGCCCTGCACTCTCCGCCGCCAGCACCGCGATCGCGGACCAGTCTTTCTCTCCCAGCCCGCGCGAGATCCCAGTCAGGAAGCGGTCGTGCAGCACGCCGGCGACGGGCATGGGAACGTTGGCGGCGTCGGCGGCGGCCAGGATCAGCCGTATGTCCTTCGCTGCCAGCCGCAGGCTGAAGCCCGCAGGTTCGTACTTCTCCTGCGCGATAATGTTGCCGTAATTCTTGGCGAAGGGCGCAGTGAAGAAGCTGTTGGTGAGAATGTCCAGGCACTGCTGCGGATCCATACCGTACTTGCGCACCAGGGCAAACGCTTCTCCGATCGACTCCAGGGTTGACATGATCAGGAAATTCCCGCTCAGCTTGAACACGTTGGCCGCGGGCGCATCCTCACCCAGGATGAACGTCTTTTGTCCCATGGCGCTGAACAGGGGTTCGCATTTTGCGACCGCCGGTTTCGGCCCTGCGGCCACGATGAACAGCTTGGCGGCCTCGGCGACCTCCGGGCGCCCGAACACCGGCGCGGAGACGTAAGCCGTCCCATGGCGGCCATGCGCTTCCACCAGGTTGCGCGAGAGTTCCACGCTGATGGTGCTCATGGAGACGTGGATCTGCTCCGGACGAAGCTTGGCGAGCAGATCGCCGCGACCGAGCAGCACCTCCTCGAGCGCGTGATCGTCGGCCAGCATGGTGATGACGACCTCGCCCGCTGCGGTCTCTGCCGGCGAAGAGGCGACCTTGGCTCCTTCGCGCGCCAAATCCTCGGCACGCGCGCGCGTGCGGTTGTACACCGTGACCTCGTGCCCGGCCTTGAGCAGATTGCGCGCCATGGCGTGCCCCATGACTCCCAGTCCGACGAACCCGACTTTCATCTTGGTTCTCTCCTGTTCCTCGATCACTTGAGTTTCTTCATGCGTGGGTTGGGCCGGTATTCGCGCCCGACTTTGGCGCAGGGGATGAAGCGCCCGCCCTCGTAGTAGCCGACCACGTCAGAGGTGAACGGCGTGCTGCCCTGCAAGGCATTCTCGCCCACGCCGTACGCATCGACTCGGGTTCCGGCGCGCTCGAACTCGCGGATCTTCTCGGGATTGAAGCCGCCGCTGACGGCGATCTTCACGTCCTTGCCGCCGACTTCGTCCAGCCGCCGCCGCACGATCTCGACCAGCAAAGGATTGACGCCCGTGAGCTTGTGACCCGCCTGCTCGACCGCTTTATCCACCAGTGCGGCCGCGGTGTCCAGGCGCACGCCCGCCAGCGCCAGCCCGCGCTCTTTGAGCGCCTGGTAGACTTCGACGGCGGTCCGCGCGGAGTCGTTCTCGAAATCCACCAACGACCAGATCGGCCGGCCGGGAGTGCCTTCGGCGAGCGCCAGCGTGGCGGCTACCGTATCTCCCTTGAAGGCGGCGATCAGCGCGTGCGGCATGGTGCCTACCGCGGCTGCACCGAAGGCGGCGGCGCCGGCGGGCGTCGAAGCCCCCATCGCGCCACCGACCTTGGCCGCATAGCCGTCGTATTCCTGCACCTCGGGTGCGTCGAAGCGGGCAGGAAAGAAGAGCACGGGCTTGCCGCCGGCGGCATCGACCACCGCGCGCACGTTGGTCGCTACCCGGGTCATGCGCGATAGCAGCCCGAGGTAAACCGTCTCCAGTTCGGCCAGTTCCTGGATCGGTCCGTGGAGGTGCAGCACGCTTTCGAGCGGCGCGATGCGATCGCCGTCCGCCAGTCCCTGGACTTCGACCTCAGGGCCGGTCTGCCCCAGCAGGTCCATGGCGTACTTGATCCCGCAGAGCACGGCGTCTCCGCGCTGGAAGACCTGGTACACCACCCGGCGATTGTTGCCCGCGTGCGCGCAGGTGATCCGGGCGCGCGTGAAATACGAGTCGGTGTAGCGAGGTACTTCGTTCAACCTCATTCGGCTGGATATGTTACCGCTTTCCGAGTGCCGTGATTGTTGCTGCACCGCAGCGTGATCGTCGTCACAGTCCCCCGGTATTTAGTCGAGCAACTATGGACGGGATAGGCGTAGGATGGGTACCTAGCGTAATAGAGCAACATGCCCAGGATGAGCGTAGTAGAGGCTCCCAGCCGTGTGGTCGAGAAGAGAGTCCGTATTGGGCGGTGGGGCTGTCCTCTGTCCTGACCACAACGGTGCCAGATTTTCAGCTCGCAAACAGATCCATTCTCGCCGCGACAATCTGGGGGAGTTCGACTCGACATTTGATGTGGGCCGCGAAGTCAGGCCCCGGCAATAGCCCGTCCCCGGACGGCGTCTGGCGCTGTCCGGATTCGCTGAAAGGAGGAGGATCAAGGTCATGAAACCTTTTGTGATCAATCGCCACGGCCGGATCGTCTTCCCTGGCAACTTCTATCCGGAGCTGGACTTCTCCGTGTTCGACACACTCGAACAGTTTACGGCTGTGATCACGCGCGACTTTGGAGACAAGGCGCCCAGCGAGGCCGACCTGGTGACCCGCATACGAGCCGGCCACTACCAGAACCGCTACGAGGTCTGCCGCGATCTGGCGTTGGACCTCTTCTGGGTGAATCGCTATGCCTTGACTATGTATGACAAGCGTCCCACGCGCTGGGGAGATCTGCCGCGGCACCGCGAAGACATCTTCCTGCCGGTGTTCAAACCCTGGGACAAAGCCGCGGTCACCAAAGCGATCGAGCAGGCCTATCAGGCCCTGCCGCCGATGTGGGACGCGGAGGTGGAGGACGAGAGCTTCCGTATCCTGCTGAACGTCTTCCGCAATAAGCTGAGCGCGGGGGGATTGGTTCATGCCATTAAGCCCACCATCCCCGAAATTCTGGCCCTGCCGGAGAGCCTCACCTACCATTTGCGGAGCTACGACCCCGATTACCCCGGCTATGACTACGACGATGTGATCGATTACGCGCATGCGGTCCCCGAGCTGGAAGCGCTGATGCGGCAGGCGATGACCCTCCATAACCGGTACCGCTGGGATCCGGCCACCAGCCACTGCCTCGAAGTGGGGAAACTCAAGGACAACGATTACGTAGTCGCCTTCTACCCGCGCAACCAGGAAGTGCTGGAGTTCATCCATCGGGTGAAAAACTTGAAGAGTGGGCACCCGGATCCGGCGCGTCGCAAGCCGTGCCGGCCCCCGACCCTGGCGCTGAGTCAGCCGATACGGCCCTACCCTCCGATTGATGTACGCCAGCGCTTCAAGATCATGCCCCGCCTGGAAGCCATCGCCATCTACGAAGGCGAGATCCCCTGCACCAACGCCGACCTCATTCGCAATCACGCCTACTGCTGGTCGCGCATGACGGAATCCGAGATCTTGGAGAAGACGGGCATCGAGCGGCGCTGCTACACCGAGCTGAGGCTGGAGGAAATGGCGCTGCTGGCGGCCCGGGCGGCGCTGGACAAGGCCAAGCGCCAGCCGGCGGAGATCGGTGCCGTCCTGTTTTGCAGTTGCACCAGCACCATGATCATTCCCTCGGTCGCCTGCTGGCTTTCCGGGGAGTTGGGCTTGATGCAGACCCACGCTTCCTGCGACATTGTGGCGGCCTGTGCGGGGATGTCCTATGGCTTCTCCGAGGCGGTGCGCCTGCTGCAGGAGGTCGAGCGGCCCATCCTGGTGGTGTGCGCGGAGAAGTTCTCCGACAAGATCGGGACCATCCGCACCTCGCGCATGCTCTTCGGGGACGGTGCGGCCGCCGTGGTGGTGGGTCCCGCCCCGGCCGGCGCAGCCCCCGACATTGAGGTGATGCAGACCTATGCCAGCGGCCCCTGGTCGGAAGTGAATTCCATCATCTGGCCGAACCCGGAATTTGACAACAACCTCACCGTCTATGGGCCGGAGGTCAAGGCCCTGGCGGGACGCTACCTGACGCAGATGATCGGCGAGCTCATCGCGCAGCCGCACCCCGACGGCAATGGCGCCGGCAGCCTGCTGGACGCCATCGAACTGGTGGTCCCCCACCAGGCCAACAGGAACATGGTGGTCGCTCTGGCCGAGGCCGCGGGGGTGGCGGAAGAGCGGCTTTACTTCAACATTCAGCGGGTGGGCAACGTCTCGGCGGCCAGTATTCTCATGGCCATTCACGATGCCGTGCGGGAGGGCAAGATCAACCGCCCCATGCGGGTGTTCGCGCCCGGGTTCGGAGCGGGTGCGGTGGGCGGCTACCTGGTCATGCGCGTGGACCCGGCCATCGTGAGTTGCAGCGCCCAACCCAGCCAGGCTGTGGAGGTGCATCGCAACGGAATGGCCTCGCTGAAGGGCAAGGTGGCGCTGGTCACGGGCGCGTCGCGCGGCATTGGCCGGGCCATCGCCCTCGAACTGGCCTACCGGGGCGCCGCCATTGCCATCAACTTCCGCTCCGACAAGGCTCACGCTGAATCCGCCGCCAAGGAGATTCGCGACATGGGCGGCGACTGCATGCTGGTCCAGGGTGATGTCTCCAAAAAGGAAGAGGCCCGCCACATCGTCAAAGAAGTCCTCGACAGGTGGCTGCGGCTCGACATCCTGGTGAACAACGCCGGCATCACCCGCGACCGGACCATGAAGAGGATGAGTGATGATGACTGGGCGGAAGTCATTGCCGTCAACCTAAATGGCACCTTCTACACCACCAGCGCCGCCCTGCCGGCGATGATGAACCAGCGGTTCGGGCGCATCATCAACATCAGCTCGGTGGTCGGCCAGTCGGGCGCCTTTGGCCAGGCCAATTATTCGGCCAGCAAAGGCGGAATCATTGCCTTTACCAAGACGCTGGCGCTCGAAACCGCCAGGTACAACATCACCGCCAACGCCATTGCCCCGGGGTATACCTCCACCGACATGGTGCAGGCGATTCCCAAGCTAATTGCGGACAAGGTCAAAGAGACCATCCCGCTGGGGCGGTTCGCGGAGCCGGAAGAAGTGGCCAAGGCGGCCGCCTTCCTGGCCGCGGATGCCGACTACATCACCGGACAAGAGCTGAACGTGAACGGTGGTTTTCACATGTAGAGGTTCGCTCAGTCCGGACAGGAGCAAGCGTATGCATGACGCCAATGGACACGGAACAACCTCACTGAAGGGCAAGGTGGCCCTGGTCACCGGCGCGTCGCGCGGCATCGGACGCGCCATCGCCATCGAACTCGCGCGCCGCGGCGCCGCGGTCGCCATCAATTTTCGTACCGATGCTGTCCATGCCGACGCTGTGGCCAAAGAAATTGAGGAGCTAGGCGGCGAGTGCCTGCTGGCCCAGGGCGACGTCTCCAAGAAGGAAGAAGCGCACCGCATTGTCCAGGAGGTTCTGGACAAATGGAAGCGCCTCGACATCCTGGTGAACAACGCCGGGATCACGCGCGACCGGTCCATGCGAAAGATGACCGAGGACGATTGGACGGAAGTGATCTCCGTCAACCTGAACGGCACCTTCTATTGCACCAGCGCCGCTGTGCCGGCGATGATGAACCAGAAGTTCGGGCGCATCATCAACATCGCCTCGGTGGTGGGCCAGGCCGGCGCTTTCGGACAAGCCAACTACTCCGCCAGCAAGGGCGGCATCATCGCCTTCACCAAGACTCTGGCTCTCGAGCTGGCGCGCCACAACATCACCGCCAATGCCATCGCGCCGGGATATACCTCCACTGAAATGGTGGCCGCTATTCCCGAGGACGTGGCCGCGAAGATCAAGTCCAAAATCCCGCTGGGGCGATTTGCGGAGCCCGAAGAAGTGGCCAAAGCCGCGGTTTTTCTCGCTGCCGACGGCGACTACATCACCGGCCAGGAACTGAACGTCAACGGGGGCGTTTACATGTAACTCGTGGCTCGGACAGCATGACGGCAGCCGTCGACCCGAGCCGAAATCTCTCCTTATTTTGCGTGCGCGGTCCCGGCATGCCATGGATGAAACTTGGGGAACCTGCAGAACGGGGTGGAGTATGTCAGCACAACTCGCCTATCAACCGCCGCCCGAGTCACATTCAGAGCTGGCGCCCGCCTTGGAACAACTGGGAACCGCGGTGGTGAGCGCGCGCGGGACGATTTTGTTCCAGCAAGGACAGCCGCCGAGCGGCGTATTTGTCGTGCGCAAAGGCAAAGTGCGGCTCTCGCGCATCGGCCCTGACGGACAACGCACTTCCCGAACCGTGGGCGCAGGACACATTCTCGGCTTGCTGGCCACCGTGTCCGATCAGCCCTACCTGAAGACGGCCGAGGCGGTGGCGGATTGCGAGTTCTCGTCCGTTGACCGGCTCCGCGTCATGAGCCTGCTGGACCGACGCACCGATTTCTGGCTGCAGGCGGTAGCCGTCATCAATGACGAAATGAAGCTGATACGAAAGCGGGTGATGACTTCCAACCAGAAGAAGGCGGCCGGGAAGGTTGGAGAGGCCGAAGCCAGCACTGGTTGAGGTGAGCTTCCCAAGATGGGCACTGAGAGAGCAGTGTGCACCAATGCCGATTGCCACCACCAGCTATCCGGCTTGCCCAGCCGCCAGCTTTCTGCCCCGCCTGCACCGCCCCGGTCATCACCGCCTGCGCCCACTGCAACAAGCCTCTCGCAGAAATGCAAGATCCGTGGACAAGCTTCTGTGAAGGATGTGGCCGGCGGCTGCGTTTCCGCACCAACGAATCCTATTATGGGGTGATGTGA
>JBIOFT010000162.1:0-7974 GCA_044447375.1 Terriglobales bacterium
CGTACGGATCATACGAGATTTCGCCCCATTACTGTTTCTATAAGTTCGTCAAGGCCCGAATGGCGCAGAAGCCGTGAAAATTACAAATTACAAATTACAAATCACAAATCAATAAACGCCCTCACCAGCGGCTCGTCCAGGGCGCGCACCAGCTTCATTCCCAGCTTTTTGGAGACGCTCTGCATCTCATAGTTCTCCTCCAAAAAGCTTCCCACCACGCGCGCAATCTTTTCCTGGCGGGCGATCTCCAACATTCTGCGCAGCAGTTCCGTGCCTAGTCCCTGCCGCTGCCACTGATCGCCGACCAGCACCGCGTACTCGGCTTCGTTGATCCCGTGCAGGCGGCTCAGCCGTCCCACGCCAAGGATTTCCTGGGCAGCGGTCGCGGGATCGGTTCGCACCGCCACCAGCGCCATCTCGCGGTCATAGTCGATGAAGCAGATGCGCATCAGCCGGTCGTGCGCGATCCGCTGGCTTAGCTTCAGGGCGTTGAAATATCGCAGGTAGACGCTGCGTTCCGAAAGCGTCTGGTGGAACTGCACCATCAGTGGTTCGTCCTCGGGACGGATGGGGCGGATAGTCACCCGCTGGCCGCTCTTCATGGTCCAGTCCTCGACGTATTGCGCCGGATACGGACGCACGGCGGAGTGCGGCAACAGGTCCTCGCTCATTTGCGGGCCGTGCACGACCACGCGCGCGTCCAGCGCCAGCAGACGTTCGGGCGACGCCAGGAGCGGGTTGACGTCGATCTCCTTGATCCAGCGCTGCTCTACCACCAGTTGGCTGAACCGCACCAGCAGCTCCTCGAGAGCGGCACGGTTCACGGGCTTGCGGCCGCGCACACCTTTGAGCGCTTTGAAGATTCGAGTCTGCTCGATCATGCGGCGGGCGAGCGTGGTGTTGAGCGGCGGAAGCGCCAGCGCGCGGTCCTCGAACACTTCCACCAGTTGCCCGCCAGCGCCGAACAACAGCACCGGACCGAACTGCGGATCGATGGAACTGCCGAGGATGAGCTCGTAGCCCTCCAGCTTCACCATTGGCTGCACGGTCACTCCCTGGAAATGCTCCGGCCCGGCCTGCTCGCCGACCGAGGTCCGGATGGCATGCCAGGCGCGGCGCACCGCAGTTTCATCGTGCAGATTCAACTGCACGCCGCCGACGTCCGTCTTGTGGGTGATGGTTTCCGAGTGGAGCTTCAGCACCACCGGGTAGCCGATCTTTTTGGCCAGCTCGGCCGCGGCGTCTTCGCTGGAGGCGATTTGCGTCTCGATGGTGGCGATGCCGTAAGCGGCCAGCAACTGCTTGGACTCGGCTTCCGTGAGCAGGGTCCTGTGGCGCTGGCGCGCGCCCTGGATGATCTTTTCGGCGACCGCGCGCCCGGGAGCGCCTTCCGCCCCCGCCGAGAGCACCGGGGTCTCGTACAGCCCGCGCAGGTTATAACTGTAGCGCCACATGTAGTTGAACATGCGGATCGCGGTCTCGGGAAAGGGGAAGCAGGGGACATGGGCGCGGCTCAGGATGCTCTCTCCGAGATCGGCGCTGGTGCCGCCCATCCAACTGGCGAGCAGAGGCTTGGACCAGCCGGTGGCGCTGGACTTCAGTTTCTCCGCCGCTTCCCCGGGCTCGGCCATGCCCTGCGGCACCAGGATGGCCAGCACCGCATCGCAATTTGGGTCCTTGCCGACGGTTTCCACCGCCTTCACGTAGCGAGTGGCATCGGCGTCGCCGATGGTATCCACCGGGTTGGCATGGCTCCAGTGGGGCGACAGGAACTGGTCCAAGGCCGCGATCGTCTCGGCGGAGAGCTCGGCCAGTTCGCCGCCTTCCGCCATGAGGAAGTCGGAGGCCAGCACCCCGGGTCCGCCGGCGTTGGTCACGATGGCCAGGCGCGGTCCGCGGGGGCGCGGCTGCTTGGCCAGCACTTCCGCCATGTGGAAGAGGTCGGAGATGGTGTTGACCCGCAGCACGCCGCAGCGGCGGAAGGCGGCGTGCAGGACTTCGTCGCTGCCGGTGAGCGATCCGGTGTGCGAGGCGGCCGCGCGCGCCGCCGCTTCCGTCCGCCCGGCCTTGATCACGATGATCGGCTTGGTCATGGCCACTTCGCGCGCCGCCGAGAGGAAGGAGCGCGCGTCGCCGATCGATTCCATGTACATCATGATGCAGGAGGTCCTGGGGTCATCGCCCAGGTAGTAGATCAGGTCACCCCAGCCGACATCGAGCATCGAACCCACGGAGACGAAGGCGCTGAAGCCCACCGTCTCGCGCAGGCTCCAATCCAGCACCGCGGCACAGAGGGCGCCGCTTTGGCTGACGAAGCCCACGCTGCCCGGCCGCGCGGTTTCCGTGGAGAAGGTGGCATTCATTCCGCTCAGCGGCATCATCACCCCAAAGCAATTGGGGCCGATGATGCGCATGCGGGCGCGCCGCGCCTCCGCCAGCACCTGTTGCTCGAGTTCGACGCCCTCCGGCCCCGCCTCCCGGAAGCCGGCGGAGATGATGATGGCGCCTCGCACTCCGGCTTGGGCACATTCCTTGATGATCCCCGGCACGGTGGGTGCGGGGGTGGCGATCACCGCCAGTTCCACCGCTTCCGGCACTGCCGCGATGTTCGCATAGGCCTTGATCCCGAGCACGCTGGGGCGGCTGGGATGGATGGGAAACACGGTTCCGCCGAAGGGGCTGGTAATCAGGTTGCGCAGGATGTTGCGGCCGACGCTGCCCGCCTTCTCCGTGGCCCCGATCACGGCCACGCTTTGCGGCGCAAACAGCGCGTCCAAAGGCTTCTGCTCCGAACGCAGCACGTCGTGCGCCGGATGGGTGACCGCGCCGCCAGGCTTGCTCGCCGACAGCTCTTTCTTGATTCCCGTGCTCATGAGTGCACCACCGATCAAAAACACAGTGTACCGTGTCACCGCGTGGTCGGCTGTGATGGCCGGCACTAATCTGCTCGCCCGATCTCGGCGGTTCGGAGCTTCGTGATTCCGCGACGGCTCAAGGCAGCGGGGCGGCACAGGTTTTGTTTCGGGAAGCTGTTCTGTTTGAGAACGTAAGGTTCCGCAGTCCCACCTGCGGAGCCGTTCTTGGGTTCGACGCAGCAACAACTTACGAACTCGGGACGGCGGCCGCGCTGGCATATCACTTGCACGCTCTCTGAACAATGTCAGGGGAGACGAGTTCCTCTTCGGTAACGCGCCCGCTTCGCGTGCTGTTCGTCGACGACTGCGACGACGACGTCCGGCTTTCCATGCGTGTTCTCGAGAAGGCAGGCTACGAAATCCACAAGCACGTGGTTGAAACCCCGGAGCAGTTTGCGCGGGCTCTGCGGTCGGGCAATTACGACCTGATCCTTTGCGATTACCGCCTGCCGGGATGGAATGGCGGGGACGTGCTCGCGATGGTGCGCGACTCCGGCCAGGAACTTCCCGTGGTGCTGGTAACCGGGACGCTGGGGGAAGAGACCGCGGTGGAGATGATCAAGCTGGGCGCGGTGGATTTCGTGCTCAAGCATAGGCTCTCGCGCCTGCCGCTGGCGATCGAGTGCGCCTTGCGCGAAAAACAGATCCGCGAGGAACGCAAACGAGCGGAAGAGCGGCTCCACCTCTTCGGCCGCATCCTGGAGTCCTCGACCGAAGCCATCGCGATCCTCACGCCTCACGCCCGAGGGATACTTCAATGAGCAGAATGCCGCTCACCAGGCGCTCACCGAGTATTCCATCGAAGAACTGCGTGGCCACGCGCCCGACCTCCTCGTAGGGGAACCCGGCTTCCGGGAGCAATGGCAGGCGGTGCTGGCTGGTGGCCTCAGGGCGCAGGAGTCACGCATCCGGACCAAATCCGGTCGTGAAAAAGAGGTCGAGCTTTCGGTGTTCTCCATCACCGGCGATGCCGGGCAGGTGCTTTGCTTCGTGGCCATCGTGCGCGACATCAGCGAGCGGCGGCGCCTGCAGGTGCAGCTCCAGCAAGCGGCCAAGATGGAAGCCGTGGGCCGGCTGGCGGGCGGCGTGGCGCACGATTTCAACAATCTGCTCAACGTGATCATCGGCTACAGCGAACTGATGCTGGAGCGGCGCGACTCGGGAGACTTTCTGGAAAGGGGGGCGCGAGAAATCCACAAAGCGGCCGATCGCGCCGCCGGTCTCACCCGCCAATTGCTGGCGTTCAGCCGCCAGCAAGTGCTGGAACCCAAAGTCCTCGACCTGCACGAGATCATCGCGGAGATGAAGGATCTGCTGCTGCGCATGCTGGGCGAGGAGGTGGAGCTGGTGGTCATACCCGCCGAAGACCTGGGCCGGGTGCGCGCCGATCCCGGGCAGATCGGCCAGGTGCTGATGAATCTCGCCGCCAACTCCCGCGACGCCATGCCGCAAGGCGGCCGCTTCATCGTCGAGACCGCCAACGTGGTGATCGATGAAACCTTCTCGGCGCAGCATGCCGACATGCCGCCGGGTTCCTATGTTGTCTTGTCGGTCAGCGACACCGGCAGTGGCATGTCTTCCGAGACTCGCTCGCACATCTTCGAACCCTTCTTCACCACCAAGGAGAAAGGCAAGGGCACCGGCCTGGGGCTGGCGACCGTCTATGGCATCGTCAAGCAGAGTGGCGGATACATATGGGTGTACAGCGAACCGGACCTGGGCGCCACCTTCAAGCTGTACCTGCCGCGGGTGGACGCTCTGCCCGAGCGCTTGCACCCGGCGGCCGCGCCGGCCGCGAACTGCCAGGGTTCAGAGACGCTGCTGGTGGTTGAAGATGAAGATGGAGTGCGCCTCCTCGTCCGTGATTACCTGCGGATGAAAGGCTACACCGTGCTGGAGGCCGGACACGGCGAAGAAGCCTTGCGCATCGCCGGCGAGCACTCCGGCGAGATCTCTCTGATGATTACGGATGTCATCATGCCCGGCATGAACGGCCGTCAACTCGCCGAGCGGATGGCCACCCTGCGCCCCGCGATGAAGGTGCTCTATATGTCGGGCTATGCTGAAACCGCCGTGTACCGGAAGGGCGTCCTCGATCCGGGGTGTCCGTTCCTGCAGAAACCGTTCGGTCCCCCGGACCTCGGGCGAAAGGTTCGCGACGTCCTCGGACCGGAGCGTGAATCCTCCTTGACCCGCAGCGTCTGAGACAGCAACGCTTCACTCCAATTGCGCGGCCGCGGCTTCATCCACGAACCAGATCAGTTTGCCATCTCCGGGATGAACTCGCTCGGCAGGCACGGGCGTCCCTCCGCCTCTCATCACCTGGCGCAATGCGGGAGCTTTCTTCTCCCCCGACACCAGGAACACCACGTTGCGAGCTGCGTTGATGACTGGGTACGTTAGAGTCAGCCGGTAAGTGTCGAATTGCTTCACATAATTCGCGGCCAACAGGCGCGTGGCCTCGTCGAGCGCGGGCGATCCCGGGAACAGCGAGGCGGCGTGGCCATCGTCACCGAGTCCAAGCAGAAGCAGGTCGAAGTGCGGCACGGCCGGCGCCGCCACCGCGAACGCCCGCCGCAATTCCTGCTCGTAGTCGGCGGCGGCGCGCTCGGGATCCAGTTCGCCGCGCATGCGGTGAATGCGCTCGCGCGAGATCGGCATCTTCGACAGCAGGACGCGCTCGGCAAGGCCATAATTGCTCTCCGGATGCTCGGGAGGCACACACCGCTCGTCACTCCAAAAATATTCGCCCGTGGCCCACGGTACCCGGTTACGGAACTCCGGCCCCGCCAGCACCTGGTACATCAGTTCGGGAGTGGAGCCGCCGGAAAGCGCCACGAAGAAAGTACCGGCGCGGCGTACCGCCGCCTCGGTGGCATCGGCCAAGAACCCGGCGGCCCGGCGTCCCAACTGGCTGGGGTTTTCGCACAGGACCAGTTCGCCCTTCTCTGGTGGAATTGAGACCGTCTTCATGGGCTCACTTGGAGCGCGTGCCCGCGCTGGCTTGGGGTTGCCCGGGCTCTCTCCAGGCCTGGCCGGACCCCATGAGTTTGTCCGCTGCCGCTGGACCCCATGACCCTGCCGCATAGTTGGGGAAGTCGGGCGCGGGATGGTTCCATGCGTCCAGGATGGGCGTGACCAACGACCATCCCAGCTCCACGAACTTGCTGCTGGAGAACAGAGTGGTATCGCCGAGCATGCAATCCAACAACAGCCGCTCGTACGCGTTGGCCGAGGCCATGCCGAATGCTGTGGCGTAGCCAAACTCCATGGTCACGTCGCGCACGCGCGTGGCCGGACCGGGTTGTTTGGCGGAAAAGCGCAAGGCGATGCCTTCATCCGGTTGGATGCGGAGCGCGATCAGGTTGGGTGGGAGCGCGCGAGCGCCGTCGAACAGACGCAGAGGCGGCTGCTTGAATTGCACTGCGATCTCGGTGGCATGCCGGGCCAGGCGTTTGCCGGCCCGCAAATAAAAGGGCACGCCGGCCCAGCGCCAGTTCTCGACATACAGCTTGACCGCCGCGAAGGTCTCGGTCTTCGAGTTGGGATCGACGCCCGGCTCCTGGCGGTATCCGGCAACCTTTTCGCCGCCCACCCGGCCAGCCCCGTACTGTCCGCGCACGGCGCAGTGGGGGGCATCCTCGCCACACAGCGGACGGATCGCCCGCAGCACCTTCAGCTTCTCAGCGCGCACCGTATCCGCTTCGAACGAGACGGGAGGCTCCATCGCCGTCATGGTCAGCAGTTGCAGCATGTGGTTCTGCACCATGTCGCGCAGCGCCCCGGCTTCCTCGTAATACGAGGCGCGGTTCTCGACCCCAAGCGTCTCCGCCGCCGTGATCTGCACGTGGTCCACGTAGCGCCGGTTCCAGATGGGCTCGAAGATGCCGTTGGCGAAGCGAAACACCAGCAGGTTTTGCACCGTCTCTTTTCCGAGATAGTGATCGATGCGGTAGACCTGCTCTTCGTGAAACACGCTGTCCAACTCGCGGTTCAATGCCTTCGCGCTTTCCAGGTCGTGCCCAAAAGGCTTCTCGATGATGACGCGAGCCCATCCTTTTTCGGACTCCGCCAGTCCGGCCGATTGCAGGTTCCTCACGATGGGCTGGAACGAACTCGGCGGCACCGCCAGATAATAGACGCGGTTGGCGCCCGTGCCACGCTCGCGATCCAGCTCCGAGAGCACAGCCGTGAGCTTTGCGTATTCCTCGGGATGGTGAGGGTGGGCTGAGATGTAGCGCAGTCCGGCGGCGAATTTCTGCCAGGTTGCGGTGTCCACGGGACCGCCGAATTCCTCTACCCCATCCCTCATCTTGGAGCGGAACTCATCGTCGCTCATGGGGCTGCGCGAGAATCCCACGACCGAGAAGTTGGGTGGAACCAGGTGTTCCTTGAAAAGGGTGTAGACGGCGGGAAGCAGCTTGCGCTTGGTCAGGTCGCCGGAGGCGCCGAAGATAACCATGGCGCAGGGATCCGGTGTGCGCTCCAGCCGCACCGGGTCAGTCAGAGGTTTTTCCAGTGTGGTTGCGCTCATGCCGGCTGTTTCTCCTTTTCCGCGGCAGGCTTGATGGCATGCCCGCCGAACCCGTGGCGCATCATCGCCAGCAGGCGATCGGCGAACGGTTCGGGCTCGCGTGAGCGCAGGCGCCGTAGCAGCGACAGCGTGATCACCGGCGCCGAGACATCCAGGTCGATCGCTTCGGCCACGGTCCAGCGGCCTTCGCCGGAATCAGCGACGAAGGCTTCAATGCCCTCCAACTGCGGATTCTGCTTCAGCGCGTCGGCGGTCAGGTCCAGGAGCCACGAGCGCACCACGCTGCCGAAACGCCATATATCGGAGATTTGCGCCAGGTCGAGATCGAATTCTTTCTTGGCTTCCATGATTGCGAAACCTTCGGCGTAGGCCTGCATCAGGCCATACTCGATCCCGTTGTGCACCATCTTGACGAAATGCCCGGCGCCCACCGGTCCCACGCGGCCCCAGCCGCGGTCCGCCGCCGGCGCCAGCGTGCGGAAGATCGGGGTAAGCCGCTCGACCACGGGCTGATCGCCCCCGACC
>JBIOFT010000163.1:0-7807 GCA_044447375.1 Terriglobales bacterium
CAGTCGTTCTCCACCAGGTGCTTCAGCACGCCGTGGAAGAAGGCGATGTCTCCGCCGGCATGGATTTGGAAAACGTCATCGGTGAGCTTGGTGCCGAACAGCGCACTTTCCACCACCGACGGCACCCAGTAACGCTCCAAGCCGGGCTCGACGTAGGGATTGACGAGGAAGATTTTCGTCCCCGCCTTTTTAGCGTAGTGCAGGTACTTGGTCGAGACCGGCTGATTGTTGGCGAGGTTCGTGCCGACCAGCACCACCAGGTCGGCGCCAACCCAGTCGGAATAGGAGCAGGTGGTGGCAGCGCAACCGACGGTCGCACTGAGGCCCGCGGTCGAAGGCGCATGGCAGATGCGCGCGCTGGTATCCACGTGATTGGTGCCCAGGAAGCGCGCCACCTTCTGGTGCGCGTAGTAGGCTTCGTTGGTCAGGCCGCGGGAAGTCATGTACCATCCCAGGCGCTTGGGATCCACGCCGCGCAGGCCGTCGGCCACGATGTTGACGGCGTCGTCCCAGGAAACGCGGCGGAAACCCTTGTCGCCCTTACGCCGTACCATCGGCACTGGCAGGCGGCCCAGCTTACGCAACTGTTTTTCGGTCTGGTCGCTGAGCGGCCCGACGTCTTCCAGCAGGCGGTAATCCATCGCCGGAGCGGTGTTGAAGCGCAGCAGTTGCAGGCGGACGTTGCACAGGTGGATGCCCTTCATGGTCCAGTCGTGCAGGCCGCTGGTGCCGAGTGAGCAGCCGTCGCAGCAGCCGTCGCGCAGGATGCGCCAGGCATAGCCGAGCTGGTCGCGGTTGTCCCACATGGCCTCGAGGATGTCGCGGTAGGCGTTCGGGTGTTCCTGGTTGATGCCATAGGGAACCAGGCTGACCCATTGCTGGCGGCTCCAGCCCTTGGACTTGGACTCCGCCGGCACGTCGGGAAGGAAATCCATATGCCCCCCCAATCCACTCAGGTCCAATAATATATCGCCTTACGATCTAGTTTGGCAAGAGTTTTTGGTGCCCGGCCCCCCGAATAATGAGAAGTGGCGGGCAACCGGCGGATGCGGGTAATGCGCCTGGGCCAACCCGCCGCTTGCGCGTGGACACCTTGGTGGCTGCTTGCGAAGCTGTACTCGGAGCGGCGGTCTAAAGGATGCTTGTGAAAGCCAGGCAACAACGGCTGTGCCGTACCGACACCCCTGCGGGAAGTCAGGATAAACATCCCGTTCGAAAACATGCGCAGCGTTTCCTGCTGATCAATCGCGTCCATCTCCAGACTCTTCGTGGGGAGGACTAATACTCGGGCTGGCATTCGATCGGCGCACACGCTTGGGGAAAATGAGACGTAACGGGAGGACGCGCTCGCGCCGACGCTCATCCTCAAGATTGCGAACGCGGGCCTTGAGCAGGTCGTCGAGCGTCACCATCCCCAGCAGCCGCCGTGAACCATCGTTCTCGATCACCGGCATGCGCGTCACGCCTTTTTCGGCCATGCGGTACACCACCACGCGCAGCGGTTCATCCCCAAAGGCCTCGACCGGATTGGCACGGGCGAGCGGCCCGATCGGCCGGACGTCACTTTCTCCGGCGGCCTCCTGCAGTGCCTTCCGCACGTCGCTTCGCGTCAGCACGCCCAGCAGATGACGTTCGCCGTCGATGACGGGGAACAAGCGCTGACTGCGCCGGTGGTTGGTCTTTATCGACTCGGCGAGAGCCTGCAAAGTCATGTCCGCGGGGAGCGCGGCGATGTTGCTCCGCATCACCTCGCGGACAAAGAGGACCTCCAGCGGGTCGACCGCGTATTCGCGGCTCAAGTGGTAGCCGCGCCGGGCCACCTTTTCCGTCAGGATGGAGCGGCGCAGGGTGAGAACCGTGAACCCGTGAGCGATGGTAGTGGCCACCAGCAAGGGAAGCAGCACGTTGACGTCGTGGGTCAGTTCGAGCGCGAACACAATCCCGGTGAAGGGCGAGCGCATGGTGCCCCCCAGGATGGCGCCCATACTGATCATCGGCCAGAAGCCGGCGCCCTCGTGGGGCAGGATCATAGCTTCCAGCCCGCCCAGCGCGCCGCCCATCATCAGCAGCGGGGCCAGCACGCCACCCGAGGTGCCCGAGCCCAGGGACACCGACCAGATAAACCATTTCACCAGCAACACACCCAGGATAGTGTGCGCGGTCACGTTGCCCTGGAGCAGCGCGCCGATGGTGTCGTACCCCACACCCAACGCCTGCGGGAACACCAGTCCGCCCAGGCCGACCGCCAAGCCTCCGATGGCCGGCCACCACATCCAGTGGATGGGGAGCTTACGAAAGCCGTCCTCCGCGGCATAGACGGAGAGGGTGAGCAGGGCCGAGAGCGCGCCAGCCGCGACGCCCACCAGTACGCAGCCCAGCAGCCCCAGGGGTCCAATGAAGACGGGATGGGGCGGAACCGGAAACAGTGGCCCCAGGCCGATGATGTAACGCCGGACCGCCGCCGCCGTGGCGCTCGCCAGCGCCACCGGAATCAGGCTGCGCGGCTTCCACTCGAACAGCAGCAGCTCGACGGCCAGCAGGACCGCGGCCACAGGCGAGGCGAACGTGGCTGACATTCCTCCGGCGGCGCCGGCCACCAACAAGGTCTTGCGCTCGGCGCTGGTCAGGTGAAAGAGCTGGGCGATCATGGAACCCAACGCGCCGCCCGTCATGATGATCGGCCCTTCGGCGCCGAACGGTCCTCCCGAGCCGATGGAAATGGCAGAGGAGAGGGGCTTCAGCACGGCCACGCGCGGCTCGATGACGCTGGCGTTGATCAGGATGGCCTCGATGGCCTCGGGGATGCCATGACCGCGGATGCGCTCCGAGCCGTAGCGCGCCATCACCCCGATGATGAGCGCTCCCGCGATGGGCACCAGCACGACAAATATCCCCAGATGGTTGCCGGCCGGCGAGACCAGAGAGCTGTTCCAGCGCCCAAAGAAGAATAGATTGGTGAACAGGCCGATGAGCCGGAGCAGCCCGAGAGCCACGAATGCGCTCAGCGCGCCGATCACCGTGGCTAGCAGCGCGATGGGCAGCACGCCCGCAGTGGTGGTGAAATCGCCAAGTCTGTCCGGCGCCTCAGCGCGCTTGGCGCGGCGGGCCGGGTTCCGTGCTGGTCCGTGTGCGGAGGGTGAGCCCGGCTCGCCTTGGTTCGTGATCATCCTCTCATCCGCCCTTGACGCATCGATGAAGCGGTCGCCCCATATCCACTCCCATCGTTGGTTCCTATATACATCGTAACACGATCTATGTCAGCGGCGACCCGCGGATCTGCAACCATGCCGATCCCGGATACAAGTAGCTGCTTCCAGCAAGCGCAGATCTCTGTACATGTGGTTTATTAATCGTATAGCGATATTATCGTGATATGATATGCGTCAAGTTGGACGAGACGCGGCACCCCGGAGTCAGCCGTGCCACCTTCCGCCAAAAAACTCGAGCGGGCCCTCTCCGAGCTGCCGGGACTCAGCCATCCCGACAGGATCCTCCACGTGCGTGCCCGGCGCGAGCTCCGTTTTTCCGGCGGAGAATTGTCACCCGCGGAGTTTCTGGACCGCCTGCAGGAGAATCTGGAATGGCTTTCTGCTCATGAATGTCGGCTGCGCCTGCAGCACTCCATGGTGAAGTTTCTTACCTTGTTTTGCCTGGGAGGCGACTGAGGCTCCGGCAGGGCAGACGCTTTCGGGCGCAAGCCGGGCCGACGATGCTTTTCGGCTCAAAAGGGGGAGACAACTGGCTCAGGGCTCCGCGAATTGCAGAATCCGGTCTCATGCAAGAAGCGCGGGACGTGGTCCCGTGCGCTGCGCTGTTAGGGGACAACCGCCCGCCCGCGCGGGCAGAATACAAGGAGGAAGTTATGGCAGAGGAAAGGGAAAAGCTGTACCTCGCCCCGGCCAAATTCGCCAATCCCGCTCCCCTCGGTTTGGGAGGCTTCGCTCTAACCACGTTCGTGCTCAACGTGCACAACGCCGGCCTCATTGACATCGGGGCGGCGTTGCCCTTGGGCCTCTTCTACGGCGGCCTGGCGCAACTGGTTGCCGGTTTTCTGGAGTTCCGCACCGGCAACACCTTCGGCATGACCGCCTTCGGTTCCTACGGCGCCTTCTGGATTGCGCTGGCCAGCATGGTGGTCATGCAGATGAACAAGTGGATTCCTGCCGATGCCTCCAAGGGCTGGTTGTTTGCGACCTTGGTGGCCTGGACCATCTTCACCGCCGTCCTCTGGATCGCAACCTTCCGCCACAGCAAGGCCCTGGTCTGGGTGTTCAGCACCTTACTCTTGTTGTTCATCCTGCTCGATGTGGCCGTGAAGACGGGCAACCCCACCCTGACTCACATCGCCGGGTGGGAGGGAATTTTTTGCGCGCTGACGGCCTGGTACTTGATGTCGGCGGTGATCCTCAATGAAGCTTACGGGCGAGTTGTTCTGCCGGTTGGGCCGCTGGAGACGCAGCCGACTAAGGCGTAAAACGACGCCAGTAGATGCCGGAATGCAGGAACGTATGGTTCAGAGAAAAAGACTCGCCGACTTTGGCGGGTCTTCTTACTCCTAGCCGTGGCAGACAGGACCCTAGCTCTCCGGGCAATCCTGCACTGTCCTGCTGGCCCGGAACTCGCGCATCAGGCAACCAAGCTTGCAGCGCAGTGCTACGGCAGCGACACGATACCGCGTGACCGATTCGAGCAGCTCCGCGCAAAGAACAAGAATCACTTAGGCAAGGAGTATCAAGTCATGTCCGAACAGGAACAGATTTACCAACCGGCGACCAAGGAATTCGCAGAGCAACGCAAGAACCTGGCCCCAAAAACTGCCGAGGCCTTCAAGGCGTTCAGTCAGAGCGTATTTGCCGATGGGGCACTCCCCGCGAAGACTAAGCAGTTGGTTGCCGTAGCAGTGGCGCACGTGACACAATGCCCGTATTGCATCCGCGGGCACACAAAGTTGGCCTTGCAACATGGGGCTACACCTCAAGAGATCATGGAAGCCATATGGGTCGCTGCTGAGATGAGGGCCGGGGGCGCCTATGCCCACTCCATTCTCGCACTCGACACGATCAACCACGTCCAGAGCCAAAAGACCGGATAACTGTGAAGGCCACGCCCGACGGCGGCTCGCGGAGGAGAAACTGGCCGCGAGGCCAGCCGAAGCGGCGGGTGCGGGTGGGACTTGGGGCGAACGACATCTCGTTTGGTGGCTATGTCTTAACTGATTTCGACAGGTTCCCGCGGATGCCTGCAACCGGCGTGAGGAGAATCCCGGCAAGCGGCCGTCGAAAAGAGATCGCCTCGCGCGATGCCATCACAAACCTTTCGTCGCGCTGGGCAGCGGCGCCCGTCAGTGCCCCATGGTCTGCTCGAAGGCCGCGACGATTCTTTCCACTGAGGGTACGCAGAACCGTTCTAGTTCGCCCGAAGCGGGGTCGGCCTCGGCTCGCAACCAGTCGTCCAGCGCGTGACCATGGCCCCTGCCCCGCAGTTCGTGCAATTCGTAGGCGCGGAACCGGACTTCCTACGTGGGTACCGAAATCCTCGGACATTAGGAGGGACTTCAGTCCGAGGCTGTCCCATTGCCACACACGGTAAGCGACTATCGGCGAGCTGTGGTCGGGGATGCTCACGGCGCGACGGGCACCCTCTCGGGCTCGGGCTGCGGAACAGCAGGCTCCAGCTCAGGTTCAACGGTAGCTGGCTCGCCCACCGGAAGCTCCAGCGGCTCGACGATAAAAGTGCGAAGCGGCTCACCGATCTGCATGCCCCATCCCTCGCTCTCAAACTACCGGGGAGGCGTACAGAACGGCTACTCTTGCCTTTTGGGGAAACAAAATGGCATGGGCTGCTGGTCAACTGTTACGCGTGGAACACCAGTTTTCTCGAGTAGCCCATGATTTAGGAACCTTATGGGAGTCGCCACGGCCCAATCGAGTTCCACAAGCCGACTTTTTGGTACCGATCCGCAGTGGCGACCATTTGGACGACTTCCGGATCGCAGCCGATCGAGACGGTTCCTCTCGAACAGGCTGCTGATGCTTACGCTCGCATGATGCAAGGCAAAGCACGGTTCCGCATGGTGTTGGCTACCAAGAACGGAGTTGCTCGCTTAGATTAGATGAGAGGAAGGAAAAGGTGACGATCAAAAGGGTCGAGATCGAACGGTTCAGCGTGACATCTTTCCAGCGGTTCGAGGCGGTTGTGGCGGCGCTTAAGGCGAAAACGCGGCTCGGCAAGTTTTGCCCGGATTGGCAGTCAAGGCTCCCGGGCGTATACTTCGCCAACCTAGAGTTGTGCCAGCCACCTGAATACAGCTCAAGCTTCTTCATCCCGGCTTCATCCGGTCCCGGGCCCCCAGGTCCGAATCCGACGGCAAGTCGACTTGGCCTTAACCAGCGTAGCTGCGGCAACGGCCTGATCCCCCGAGAATTTAACGCGACCAACAACCGGGTGACGCTGGTCGGGCAGGTGGCGTAATGGAGACTATTGCGGCCTCGCGTTGTCCGGATTGCGGTTGGGTGGTCGCGCCGCCGGCGCGCATCTGTCCCCGGCACCCGGTGGAGATGACCCCGGTGGACGTCTCCGGCTACGGCTTCATCCTCTCGTATATGACGGCGACGATCGCTCCCGAAGGCTTCAAGCCGCCCCTGCACATCGCGATCGTGGAACTGCCCGGCGGGGCGCGCATCTTCTGCCACGGCAAGGAAACCCGCTCCTTGAAGATCGGACGGCGGGTAGCCATAGAGCAGCTGGATGGCATCTTTTACTTCGCCAACCTCGGGATCGCCGACCGCGTAAGCCTCTTCTGGAAACGTCGCGGCGCCGCTCCCCAACGCACTCGAGACGCGGTCAAGAGCGCCGTCAAGCGTTTCTTCAGCGTGTACAAGAATGGCGGAACCACTTCGCCCGCCCAGAATGGCCCTCGGGCGAAGGAGGAAGAAAAGAACCGCCCCCCGGTCGACAAGCGCTGACGATGGACCGTGAAACGTTGTCGAGACGCAGCATGCTGCGTCTCTCAGAAGAACTGGCACAGTGGAAGCGGTCGGGGGGCGGGGCTTTCTCTTTGCCCGCTCACGGTGGAAGTTTCTCCCGGACACCAGTGAGAGGCGATCATTAGTTTCCAGGCCGCAGATCGGGCTTCGGCTTGACAGGTGGGGGTCGCGGATGTAGACTCCGCGCCGATCTTGAGAGTTGTGCCAGCCACCTTGCTTCGCCCAGGAGTTGGAGTACAGCCCCAAGCTTCTTCATCCCGGCTTCATCCGGCCCCGGGTACCCCTAGGCTCTGAATCCGTTTCCGAAGGTTAGCCGTTAGCTGCAAACCGTCGGGGTCGACCGTTGATCGATTCCGATTGAGCGTATTGTGCAGCGAGCTATTCAAGAAGAAACAAAGATGAAGAGTCCCCAACCAATCGCGCAAGTGCTCCGACACTAGCCCCAACTTTACGGAGGAGGTCAAATCCATGAACTGGAAAAATGTTTTAGGTACGCTTTCGCTCGTCCTGCTGGGTGTTACTACATGCGCTGTCGCCTGGGATAAACATGGCGGCGATCACGAAGCCGGATATGTCGATAGGCTCGAGGTTCTTTCGACCTACGATGCCTATGGCGGCGCGTCGTTCGGCAACGTTGGACCGTATACGGTCATCGTGGCCATCGCGCACAACAAGCTCGACCCCGATCACCCGGCAAACGCCGGAATTGTCGATATCAAGCGGGCCCCCCGGGACGCCCATGGCATGGTGGATTACAGCGAAGACGTCGTGATTCTTCGTCCCACGTCCGCAGGCAACGCCAAACGCGCCCTCTTCTATGA
>JBIOFT010000164.1:0-7782 GCA_044447375.1 Terriglobales bacterium
GTCACACGATTGACGGTTGAAGAGAAGAAGGCCAAGCGTGCCCTCGTCGCCCAGTTCATCGTCTCGCACCCCGAGATGACCTATGAAGCGATCGCGCTGGCGTTCAGCGTCAGCATGCCCTACATCATCAAGCTGGTCGCGGAGCACAACCTGCCCCGGCGCAAGCGCGGGCCTAAAGCCCCAGCCAAGGAGTAGGCGTCGTGGACAGCTACTTGGACGGATACGTAAACACGCCGATGCAGTACCTGCGCGACCTGATGGACGGCAAGCTGACCCACAGGATGTTCGCCGTCCTGTACCAGCTGCACGCCCGCGCAAACTGGAAGACGGGCGTGGTGCGCAGGGCGAGCGCGGCCCAGATCAGGGCCGAGATGTGGGCAGGGACTGAATGCGAAACCGTCCCATCGCTGAAGGCGATCCAGCGCACCATCAAGCTGCTGGACAACTGCGGTTACGTTCGCCGCGGCCTTCTGGACGATGATTGTCACAAACTTCCGCCGCGCCAAGGACGGCACGCTGCAAGAAGATGGCAAACTCAGGATGCACCTTCGCGCAATCGGCGCGATGGCGTACGGCTTCTTCGTGTCGCTCGCCGCCGACCTGCTTTATTGCTTCCTGTTCGGCGTCCCGACCTACACCTCGGACCTCGCGGTCAACGCCAAGCATCTGTTCCATGCGCGGGGACTGATTACCACCAGTCGGGTTGAGTCCGATCCGAGATTTGGTTTCGCATACGTTTGCAGAGGTGCATCGCAACCCGTTAGCGTTCAGCACACACGCTGACGCAGGTGTGCATCACCGGGCTGGGGTAGAATCGCGAACACCCGAAAGGGGATGTGAATGCTGGGCTGGCTTTTCTTAGACAGGAGACCTTTGGGTTGGCAACGCAACCGTGCGACGGTTCGCTGGGTAGGCCCCTGGTTCGGGACCAGGGGTCGCTGGTTCAAATCCAGTCTCCCCGGCCATTCCTTTCAAAGGACTTGCAAATGTATTGGGTGGCCGCCTGGGTTTTGCCCAGGTGCCTTAGCGTAATTCACAGCTCCAGCATCGCTCCGACGCGAGAAACTAATGACACGCCGCATCTAACAAATCACCTACACTCCCTGGGCCAGACACTACTTCGTCTTGCCGCAACATGAAAACTCTGAAGGGGGTGCAGGGCGGGGCTGGCATCCACTCAATCCAACCCAGAAATCGTTCCGGAGCCTGCGCACGGCCAGAACGCCGGGTTTCGCTTCAATGCAGGGAAGCCTGCGCTACCTGTTGTTTCTCGGTGCAAGCATATCTTGCCTCTTTGCCGGCTTCCAGCGTCATGTCGAGCATGCCGAACGCGACGCCGATCTTCTTGAGGAAATCATTGGGAGGAGTGCCGCCGGCGAAGATCCAGACGTAGTCATTGGGGATCTCCTGCACCTGGCCGTTGACGTTGAGAACGACGCTCTCCGGCTTGAACTCCACCGGCGTGGAGTTGAACAGCACGCGCACCTTGCCCTTGCGGATGCACTCCTCGATGCGCTGCGCGTTCCGCTCTTTGATGCGGCTGAAGGCTCCTTGCCGGTAAGTGAGCGTTACCTGGTTGCCGCGCTGGTGGGCCAAACCCATGGCCGCTTCGACGGCGCTATCGCCGCCGCCCACGACCAGGACCTTTCTGTCGGTATAAGCTTCGGTCTCGATCAGGCGGTACATCACTTTGGGCAGTTCCTCGCCTTTGACTCCAAGCTTGCGCGGAGTGCCGCTCTTGCCGATCGCCAGCACCACCGCGTGGGCGCGGTACCGGTTCTTGCTGGTGACCACGGTGAAGATTTCGTCGGCCTCTTTGCTGATGTTCTCCACCTTCTCGCCGGTGCGGGCTTTGAAGTCGGCGCGCTGCAGCACGGTATGCCAGAAGGCCAGCATGTTCTCCTTGGAAAGCTCCGTCTTCTTGAACTTGCCGTAGATGGGGAACTCCACCGGACTGGTGAGCACCAGTTTCTGGCGCGGGTATTTTGCCACCGTGCCGCCGATCTCATCCTGCTCCACGGTGACGTAGTTGAGCCGGTGCTCGATGGCACGCAGCGAGGCGCTGATCCCGCCGGGACCGGCGCCGACGATCAACACGTCGTAAACCCCCGGGGTGGAGCGGTTAGCGACGATCCTTTCGGCGATGGTATCGATGCACTGGCGCCCCTGGTTGACGGCGTTCTTGATCAGCGCCAGCCCGCCGAGTTCCCCGACGATGTACAGGTTGCGGACGCTGGTTTCGTACTCCGGCGTCAGCACGGGCATATCGGCGCTCATGCTGGGATTGGCCAGCACCATGGTGATGGCGCCCACCGGACAGGCGTCAGCGCACAGGCTGTGGCCGATGCACTTGTAGCCGTTGACGATGACCGCCTTGCCTCCGAAGACAGCCAGCACGTCGCCTTCGGGGCAGACTTCGGTGCAGGCGCCACAGCCGATGCAGTTGGCGGTGTCGATGTGCGGGTGCTGCGCCCGTGGCCCCTCGGAGTGCAGGTTCCACTTCTTCGCTGCTTCGCGGGCCTGCGCTTCCTTCTTCTTCAGACTGCGGATGTAGAAGAACAAAGGAACGGCAATGACCAACGCGCAGATAAGGTAGGTTATGAACGAGTCGGTCATTGCCTTTTAATGCCTGAAGGTTTTACGGCGAACTCCTCACCGGAAACCCAGCCCGAAGTCCCTACCACTATACGTACCCCATCATGGTGACCACGGCGATGTGGATCACCGCCAGCACCGCGAACGAATAACTGAAGGGGCGGTGGATGACGTGCCACAGGTGAAACACCCGCTGGGCGCGGGAAAGAAAGAGGATGCGCTTGCTCAGCGCAGCCTGGTCGCGGGCGCCATCGAGAGCCAGTTCCAGAACCAGGTTGCGCGTGCGCAGCAGGCCGCCCAAAGTCGTGACTTTCTCGCCGAAGCCGAGAGCGTGCCGGCGCAGGCGGGCTACCCGGAAAGGGCGGACCATGTCGAGGACCATCATGTAGCCGACGGCAATCAGCAGCGGCGTCCTGGCCAGCACCGCGGCGCTGGCCAGGTGGAGCAGCGAACGCAGGTCAGCCGTGGGCAGCACCCGCTGCGCCGCCAGCCGCTGCGCCAGCAGCGAGTGCTGCTGCTCCAGTTCCGCCATGGAGACTTCCGCCGAACTCACCCGGCGGGGGATCTGCCCGTAGACATAGCGCCCGATCACGCCGCTCAGGGCCACCGCGGTCATGATCCAGAAGGCCACGCCGGCAAAGCCGTGGAACTTGAACGAAGAGTGGAAGGCGATGACGAACGGCGCGGTGAGCCCCATCAGCACATGGAAATCCAGCCAATGCTGGGAGCTGCCTTGCCGCGAAAGCCACTTCCAGCGCTTGCGCAGTGGGTACACGAAAATGGCGCAAAACAGCAGCAGTCCGAAGATACCCAGCTTGAGGCCGATGGTGCCGCTCGGCTTCAGGGCGGAGTGCTTGGCGGACAGCGGACGGTGGGCGGCGTCGAGCGTGTAGTAGTCGAGGCCATAGACGGCCACGGCCACCACCAGCACGATCGCCAGAATATATCCGGCGACGATGCGCCAGCGATGCGGCCGCTCGCGGTCAACAGCAGGCATTACAGCAGTAGCAATGGTGGCGTTCATTGTTTGATCGTGCTTTCGTTGACGCTCTCCTGGGTGCTGACGGAGAAGCGTTTGTAATCGCTGAAGCGGTGGGTGTTGCGCCAGTGCTGGCGCGTGGTCTCCACCTCGATGGTGGCCGTCACCGGCAACCAGGGAGGCTTGCCGGCGTCATGGAACGACACCGGCGCGTACTCCACCTGGCTGCGCAACGAGTGCAGGCCGAGGTCTTCGATCCCCACCGGGATGGCGGAGACCATGCGCGTGATCGCGCCGGTGGCGGGATCGATCCAGGCGTCTCCCTCCAGCTCCAGAGGAAACTCCCGCCCGCGCAAGGACAGCGCGGTGGGCGAGCGCGTCCCGCGCACATGGCGGAAGTGCACCTTGCGCACCAGTCTGCCGTTGGCGGTCTCATCCCCATCGTCGCGGAACTCGAAACTGTTGGCGTAATACGGATGGAAGACGAGGAACCCCATGGCGAAGCCGTTGGTCACCAGCAGGGAGATCTGTTTCTTGTGCGGCGCCTGCTGCTGCTCGACGCGCGATTCGTCCAACGTCAGTTCCCCGCCGGTGTTGCTCAGAATGACGAGGTAGTCGTAGGTGGAATCGGCTTTGAACTCCACCTTGCCGTGCTTGCCGAGCTTCTCCTGGGTGACGCGCTCGGTGCACTTCACGTCGGAGAACTCATCCAGCAATCCCGAGACCAGGCCGGTGGTGCGGGCGAGAAAGCTGTCGAACGCGGCCGGTCCGGCGGCGGCGCACAGCGGCGGCCGCAGCGCCAACGCCAGCAGAGAAGCAAGAGCGAGTTGTGCTGTCTTCCTCATCAGCGGTGATTGCTCCGGTTGTCGAAGCGATAGCCCAGCATGGTGAACCACTGGTCGTAGTTCATCATGTTCCCGCGCTGCAAGGTGAGGCCGCCGCTAACGAAATACCGTGCGCCCAGATTCATGTCGATCATGGAGGTCACGAAGCGCGAGCGGTTGTCGCTGGTGGCCGACGAAGTGAAGGTCTGCTGGCCGCCCAGCACCTCAAAGTGGAACCGCTCGCCGACGTTGCGTGACAGGGAAACGACCTCATACACGCCATCGCCGAAGGAACTGCTGAAGTGCGAGTAGTGAACGTCGGCGCGGATGCCGGTGCGCCAGATCCGGTCCAGGGTCACGCCGTACATCTGGTTGATGGAGTTGCGGACGTCGCCCGAGCGGGAACTGGCGCCCAGCGTGGTGTACAACGTGACGTGGCGGACGATTTCGCCGCGCACCCCCGCGCTGAAGCCCTGGAACAGGTATTTGTCCAGCAGCCCGGTGCCGATTAGATTGGGATCGAAGGTCGGAACGTCGCGAAAATAGTTGTGGTTCAGATCGAACGACAACCGCTCGATGGGCTGTACCCGCACGGTGACGAAACTGCGCGCCAGACCCAGGCCGGGAGATGGAGTCCCCGCGCCGGGAGGCGCAAGTCCCACCGTCCCCGGCGGCTCATCCACCTGGGCGGAGTCGTAGATCGAGATGATGCGCTTATAGAACAAGCCGGTTTCGATGAATCCGAGAGGCCGGTCGAACTGGCCATAGACCGTGCTCATCGCGGCCCCGACCGTGCTGGTGTAGCGAACGCCTTCGAAGCTGCCGCCCTCGAAGTTGATGAACGTGCCCGCCAGGCGGCGGCCGGGCTGGTAATTCCACGAAGCCGGGTCGGGCGAGGAGCCGCCGAAAACCCCGGCGGTGACGCCCTTATGCAGGCGGCGCCCGAAATAACCACCGTCGATGGTGTCCAGGCTCGGCGCCCACGGCAGGTACAGGCGTCCGACTCCCATGACCCAGGCTGAATTCGGATTGTCATAGGTCATGTTGAGGGTGTAGGTGCGGTTGATCAGATCCTGCAACGTGGGCTGCACATTGGAGGCCTGCGATTGCAGGCGCCCGCGCCAAAACCCGTCCAAGTTCCAGTAGGTGCCGCCGATGCGGGTAATGTCCGCCCGCAGCACCATGCCGACCTGCGTGCTGTTCAGCCCATCGCCGCTGTGGATGCCTCCGTAGTCGAAGCCGATGCGCCCGCGCGCCCGGTTCACCGAGGGCATGGGCGGCCGCGGCACTTCCGCGCGCGCCTCTTCTTCCAGGGGATCGCCTTCGGTGAAGCTGACCACCTGCGGATATTTTCGGGTACTGCTCAGGGTGCGCTGCGCGACCAGAGCGGCCTGGTCCGCGGCGGAGAGGTAGGCGAGGTCTCCCTTCTTCACCTCGCGGGCCGGCGACTTGATCTCGGTTACCGCCGAGGTCTCGGCCACCGAGATCACCTCCAGCTCCGCCACCACTTTCTTGCTCCCGTCAGCATCCGAGCCCGCCGGCATGGAGCCGGCCGGAGCCTCGGTTGGCGCCTTACCGGGTGACGAGGCCTTAACGTCGTCTTTGATCTCCAGCTTCATGCCTTCGGTCAGGCCGGAACTGCGTCCGCCGTCAAGATAGGCCGCCCCCTGCGCCACATACTTGACGGTGAAGACCAGGCGGAGATCGGAGTTGGGCACGCGCATCGTAAGCGCCGGTGGGGCGGTGTTGGCGGACTCGATCGTCGACCGGTTCGCGGCCCGCAACTCCGGGGCGGCGCGAGATGTGCTGCTTCCTTGTACCGCCGACGGCTGCGAGGGCGCCGCGACCGGGCTGCTCGAGTTCGGCGGATTTGCCGCCGCCGTGGTCCTCGGAGCCATGGCAACCTCAGGATTGGTCTGTGACAGGTTCGGCGACGGTTCGCGCTTGCTCAAGGCTCCCACCAGCGGTGACACGCTGCCTCCGCTGGTGGGAGCGACGCGACGCGCCACCGCACTCCCGGCGCTGACCGCCAGCACCAGCTTGTTTCCCTGCACCTGCAGGCCATGGGAATGCGCCTGGCCCGGCTCCAGGTCGATGACCACGTCGGTCTCCGGCGGATCGCTGGAATGCAATCCCATGCGGACGCTTTTCACCCCGGCAGCGCCCACCGGGATCAGCTTCTGGCGCGCGGCCGACACCGTGCCCGGCAGCACCAGAACCAGGCGCTCGGGGGCTTCCGTGGTCTTGACGATGGGCCGGACCGGCTGGCTCAGGGTGATCTCGACGCGAACAAAGCCGTTGTCGCGGACCACGCGGATATCGACCACCGAAGCCGGCTCTGCGGCTGCATAAGCCGCAAGCGCCGGCAACAACAAGAACGACAGCACCGCGAGGGGGAGGCTTCTCATTCAGTTACGTCCATCGGTAATGAACTGCCAACGAGCAACACAACCTGCATCGCTACCCGGCCCGTCCGGCGGGGTGGCATTGATAACAATTGGCACTGTTCCACACAAAGTTTTTCACCCCCGAGTGCTGCTGGGTGGTGGTGGCCTGCGCGTGGCAATTAGTGCATTGAAAAACGGCGTAATTGCTCGAATTGGTATGACAGGTGGCGCACACCCCTTGCGCGTTTCCGTGATTCGTCGGGAACCAGGTGTGATTAAACGTGGCTCCAGCCCAGGACGTGGTGGTGTGGCACGTCTGGCAAGTAGTCGGGAATCCCGCCGCCGCGTGGTTCGGATTGTTGGTCCCCTGATAGTCGGTCTTGTGGCACGAGTAACAATCCGTCGGCACGGTGGTGTAGTTGTTGTTCACGTGACAGTTGGCGCAGGCCACGGTGGTATGGGCTCCGGTCAGCGGGAAGGGCGTGTTGTTGTGGTTGAAGGTGGCGTCGGTCCAGGCCACGGTGTCATGACACATGTCGCAAGTGGTGGGGAACGCCAGCGTGATGTGATCCACCGGAGTGCGCGCGTTGTTGTAATCGGCCTGGTGACAGGCGACGCAGGCGGTGCTGCTCAGCTTGTAGTTGTTGTTGACGTGGCACTGCGTGCATTGCAGCGTCGCGTGGGCGCCGGTGAGGGCGAAGCCGGTGGTGGTGTGGTTGAACTTGCCGTCGGTCCAGACCACGGTGTCGTGGCAACTGTCGCAGGTGGTCGGAAAGCCGGCCGCGACGTGGCTCACCGGGCTGACGGCATTGTTGTAGTCCGTCTGATGGCAGGTGACGCAGGCCGTGTTGGTCAGCTTGTAGTTGTTGTTGACGTGGCACTGCGTGCACGCCGTCGTCGCGTGCGTGCCGGTCAACGCCCAGCCGGTGGTGGAGTGATCGAACTTGCCATCGGTCCAGACCACGGTGTCGTGGCAGGTGTCGCAGGTGGTGGGTAA
>JBIOFT010000165.1:0-7711 GCA_044447375.1 Terriglobales bacterium
CCTCCTACTGGCCCGAATACCAGCGCGAGATTGAAGCGGCCAAGAGCGGTCTTTCCCACAGCGAGGAGGAACTGCTGCTGGGTCGCAACAATACGTCCAGCGGCGGCGTAGGCGCGGCCGCCGGCAAGCCCAAGGAACTGGGTCCCGGAGAGGAAAAGCAGTTGCTCGATGCCAAAGGCGCGGTTCTGACTATGGTCGTGAACTATCTCTATGGAGGCCGCGGCGAGGAGGGATGGAAGACCATCCGGGAGATGTGGACCGATCGCGACAAGGACCGAATCCGTCAGGCTATCCTGCTCAGCCGCTCACGCGGGGTGCTGAGCGAAGTCAACCGCACCACGGCGGCGGGGGCGAAGAACACAAGTCAGTAGGCAGGAAGCGGAAGCGGGAAAAACCGCTGCGTCCTGCCTCCTTTCCTGCCTCCTTTCCCGCAAAAGCGGTATAATTTCCCCATTGTTTCCGACCGCCGGGACCTGTCGGCATACCCATGATCCCGGAGGCGGTGCTCCTCAGAAAACCGAGGAGACGAGGGTAAGGGTGGAAACGCCTTTGCCTCCCGTGCTTGGAAAGGAAACGTCCTGCCTGCGGCGAGTTCTTCGCCGGGTATAGCTTTTTCTTTTCCACAGTCGGAAACACAGCCGGTCTCTCGCGCTATGGAACGCCTGATCGACAAATTCGGCCGCCCTATCACCGATCTGCGGATTGCCATTACCGACCGCTGCAACTACAAGTGCGTGTATTGCCGGACGGGCAACGAAGGCGCGCAGTACGCCGAGCTGCCGTTCGCCGACTACTCACGCATGGCGCGGGTGTTCGCCGGCCTGGGAATCGAGAAGATCCGCATCACCGGAGGCGAGCCGCTGCTGCGCCGGGGTGTGGTGGGATTCGTCGAGGAACTGGCGAGCATGCGCACGCTCGACGGCGGCCCGCTGGATCTCGCCATCACCACCAATGGCCACCTGCTGGCTGAGTTGGTGCAGCCGCTGAAGGAGGCCGGCCTGCGCCGAGTTACGGTCTCGATGGACGCGGTCGAGCCGGAGCGCTTTGCGCGCATCACGCGGGTGTCGAACGGTTTCGAGGCGGTTCTGGCGGGCATCCGCGCGGCGCAGAAAGCGGGCCTCGATCCGGTGAAGGTGAACTGCGTGCTGCTGCGCGGCTTTAACGACGATCAGATCGTCGAGTTCGGCAAGTTCGCCCGCGACGAAGGCGTGGTGGTGCGCTTCATCGAGTTCATGCCGCTGGAGGAAGACCGGGTGTGGTCGCCGGAGATCGTGGTCACGCTCGCGGAAGTGCTGGATCGCATTCGCACATACCGTCCGCTGGTGGAGATCCCGCACACCCGCAGCGAGACGGCGCGGCGTTACACCTTCGACGATGGCGTGGGCGAGATCGGAATTATCGCGCCGGTGTCCCAGCCCTTCTGCGGCCACTGCAGCCGCGTCCGCGTGACCAGCGACGGCAAGATCCGCACCTGCCTGTTCTCGCTCTTCGATCACGACCTGCACCAGGTGATGCGCGGCGGCGGCTCCGATGAAGACATGGCCGGATATATCCGCCAGGTGATCGCGCAGAAGGAAGCGCGCCACCACATCGGCGAGCCGGGATTCGAGAAGCCCTCGCGCAGCATGGTGCACATCGGGGGCTAGAATGTGGGGCGCCCGCGCCACGCGATCCAGGGCTTGCTTAGATTGCAACCGCAATGCGACAATAAACGGATGGCAATAGGCGGCGGGGCCGAATTTGGCCTGTGCCGGCCGCACCAGACTGTGGCTTCAACAACCCCGTAGGTCGGGCCCGTGAGGGCAGTGGATCTACTGGAGCCGCAGGAATGCTTTCAACATCCCCGTTCCGGGTCCGCCGCGGCGAACGCCGGGACTGAAGGCGGTAAAAGAAATGTCACTGGCAACAGCCTGCCGTTTGGACAACTATCTCGTTCTGCCCGACGTGTCGATGGACGACCGCATCACCGCCGCCAAGCAGGCGCTAGGGCGGGAATGCGTCATCCTCGGGCACCACTATCAGCGCGACGAGGTCATCAAGTTCGCCGACTTCCGCGGCGATTCCTACAAGCTCTCGCATCAGGCGGCGCAGGCCGCGGGGCGCTACATCGTCTTCTGCGGCGTGCACTTTATGGCGGAGAGCGCCGACATCCTGGGCCGCGCCTCGCAGCAGGTGGTCCTGCCCGACCTGAACGCCGGCTGCTCCATGGCCGACATGGCGGAGATCGGCCAAGTGGAGGACTGCTGGGAGCAACTGGTCGAGCTCGGTTTGACTTCGGATTTCGGCGATCAGATCACGCCCATTACCTACATAAATTCGACGGCGGCCATCAAAGCCTTCTGCGGCGAGCGCGGCGGGCTAGTGTGTACGTCGTCGAATGCCGCGGGCGCTTTTAGCTGGGCGTTCGCGAAAACCCCCAAGGCTCTCTTTCTTCCCGACGAGCACCTGGGACGCAATACCGGTTACGCCATGGGCATTCCGCTCAGCGACATGGTCACCTGGGACCCGTATCTGCCGATGGGCGGCATCACGCCGGAGCGGCTGCGCAACGCGCGCGCGATCCTGTGGAAGGGACACTGCTCGGTGCACCAGCGCTTCCTGCCGGAGCATGTGGACAACGTACGCGCGCGCTATCCCGGCATCCGCGTGATCGTGCACCCGGAGTGCCGCTGGGAGGTGTGCCAGAAAGCGGACGCACTGGGCTCGACCGAAAAGCTCATCAAGCTGGTGGCCGAAGCGCCGGTGGGAACGAAGTTTGCCATCGGCACGGAAATCCACCTGATCAATCGCCTGGCCAGGGAGAACCCCGACAAACTGGTCATCACGCTGGACGATTCGGGATGCCTTTGCACCACCATGTTCCGCATCTCGCCCCAGCATCTCTGCTGGGCCCTGGAGAACCTGGTGGAAGGCAACGTGGTGAACCGCATCGTGGTGAGAGAAGAAGTAAAATACTGGGCGAGGGTAGCGCTGGACCGGATGCTGGAGATCCAGTGATCGGTCGGCGAACAAAAACCTAGATCCTTCGCGACCGTTTCCCGCGCCGGAGAAAACGCGCGGGAGCCCTCGGTCGCTCAGGATGACAATCTTTATATTATTGAAATGGCTGACCGTACATTCACACTCGACGAAGCACAAGCGCTGGTGCCGGTGCTGGGGTCGCTGCTGAAGACGGCGATCGACGGCAAACAAGCCGCCGAGCGCATCGAGCAGGAGTTCAAGGCGGTTTCCAGCCGTGTGTTCCTCAACGGCGGAACGCTGCTCGACGTGGCCCATCTGGCCGCGCGCAAGCGCGAGAAAGAGCGCCTGGTACAGAAGATCAAAGATGCGCTGGCGGAGATCGAGGCCACCGGGGTGCTGGTGAAAGACCTGGAGATGGGCCTGCTCGATTTCCCCTGCGAGGTCGAGCACCGCACCATCCTGCTGTGCTGGAAGCTGGGCGAAACGAGCATCGCCCACTGGCACGGCACTGACGAAGGCTACCGCTACCGCAAACCCATCGACGAGAAGATCAGGAAATCAGGGAGTAGGGAGTAGCGAGTAGCGAGCTTTCAGGTTATCGAGTTGATCAGACCATTAAGCACGCGGGACAGTTCATTGCAGGCTTGCAACAGGCGTGCCGCGTCAGGCCCACCGATGTAATGCAGTTCATTGGCAAGTTCGATCTGCGTCTCTACCTCGTACAAGGATCCGCGCGCCTGCATGAGAAAGTGCGCAAAGTCCTTCTTCGTTCCCCGCCCCCGTCCCTCAGCAATATTGCTGGGAACAGAAACAGCCGCTCGGCGTAACTGGATCACCAGCCCAAACCGTTCTTCGTCCGGGAACAGACGCGTGACCTCGTACACTCTCCGTGCCAGGGCTTTGGCCTGCTGCCAGGCTATAAGATCACGAAACGTCTGTGTCATTTTGCTACTCCCTACTCCCTACTCCCTACTCCCTACTCCCTACTCCCTGGCTTTTCCAGCCAGTGCGGTGTGAAATCGGAATTGGCCAGCCATTCGGCCGGAGCGATCATCTCCTCGATGGCTTCGGTGAGATGGGGGAAGTCGATGTGCGCCAGATTATCGCTAGGGCGATGGTAGTCGCGATGCAGCCCATAGCTTGACACGGTGTGCGCCACCACGCCTTTCCGCGCCAGCGGGTAGTTGTCGGAGCGCTCGAAGAAGTGCTCCCCTGTGTGCGGGTCGGCGACCAGGGGCGCGGCGTGCGCCGCCAGCTCGCTGCCCAGGTCGGAGCGCTCGTATCCGGAGAGCCAGAGCTTGTGCTTGGGGATGGCGTCATCGGGACGGCCAAGCATCTCGAACTCCAGCGCGGCCACGACGTGCGAGAGCGGCACCGGAGGAAACTCGCGGAAGTAGGTCGAACCCAGCCCGCCGCGCTCCTCGCTGCCGAAGAAGGCGAACAGCACGGTCCGGCGCGGACGCGGCCCCGAGGCAATGGCGCGCGCCAGCTCCAGCACGGCGGAGACGCCGGAAGCATCATCGTCAGCGCCGTGGTAGATCACCTTGCCGTGGCTGGTCATCTTGGTTCCCAAATGATCAATGTGGGCGGAGAAGAGCACCGCCTGATCGCGCCGGCTGGGATCGGCGCCGGCAACCATGCCCACCGTGTTCCAGGTTTCTCCGGGCTGCACCGGGTTGAGCTTTGCTTCTAAGCGGACCGTCGTGCCGTCGGCAAGCGTGGAGAGCGTCTCGAAAGCCGCGGCGCGTACCACGACCATGCTCATCTCCTGGATGCCGGCTTCGTTGGGCAACGCCTTGATGCGCGGGGGAAGGTTGGGCAGGCGGCGCCGGGCATCCGACCAGGCGCTGGCGAGCGATGGGCTCTCGGGAATCAGGACCAGCGCGGCGCCGCGCTGCGAAATTTCATAGGCCTGCTGCCAGGCAGTGGCGTCATCGGTCGCCGTAAGCAGCACGACCGCGCCCGCTTTCACTGGCGTCTTCGGGTCGGGGGTTCCGAGCTTCTGGAGCGGGCCGGAGATGGAAGCGTCGCCCAGCCAGGTGATGGCGATCTCGTTGCCGCTTGTCCAGCGCACGGTCCGATCGCCGGATTCGAAGCTGAGCACCGGCGGCGCGGCCAGCGAGCGATACTCGAGCGTGATGTGCTGCAGGTATCCACCATTCTCTCCGGCGGGCGCTACGCCGTAGCGGCGCAGTTCGCTGGCGACGTAGTCGGCGGCCATGTGTTCCTGGGGAGTGCCGCTGCCACGGCCGGCAAGGGCATCGCCGGCGAGATAATCCATGTGCGCCCGGATAGAGGCTGAGATATCCGGCAGCAGAGGGTGCGCGGCACTCTCGGGACGTGCCGGCAGGGCCAGAACCAGCACCAGGACTGGCCAGGCAGCGAGAGCAGTTCTTAAGCGTGACGTGAGTTTCATGCTCAAGGAAAACGTGGACGGCCCGCGCGCGAGGTGGCCCTGGGGCAGTATACTTCTTGTCTAAGCTCCTTCACGTCAGATGCAGATTTGGTAGGATTCTCTGTTGGAGGTCGTCGGGATGGCGAATTATCGGCGGGCGGGTCTGGTGTGGTTTGCTTTAGCCACGGTTGTGTTCCTGCTGGTGGCAGGCTGCAAGGGATTCTTTGTGAATCCCACACTGACCACCATCACGGTGGGAGCTAGCAATGGCAGCTCCTTCGTCAACGTTGGCGCCACCCTGCAGATGATAGCGACAGGTACCTTCAACGATGGCTCCACGGGCACAGTTACCGCGACCTGGTCGTCATCAGCGATCGGTACAGCATCGGTTAACGCCACCACTGGCCTGGTCACAGGAGTGACTCCGGGACCGGCAACCATCACGGCCACCTCCCAGGGGATTTCCGGCACGGCGAGCGTCACTGTTTGCGGCGACATAACAGCCATCACAATCAGTCCACTCAACCAGTCGATTTCATTGGGGACGAAGACGCTGCAGTTTACAGCTAAGGACCAAGGTGGGAACGACATCACTAATTCGGTGACTTGGTCGTCGACTAGCTCCTCGGTGGCGGCCTTTACCTCGGGCACAAGCGGGTTGGCGAGCCTTGTGGGGGCGGGCACTACCACCATACAGGCGACTTCATGCAATGTTCTCGCCCAGACCACGCTGACTGTGACGTCACCATAATTGCGGCCCTCCGACGCGACTGAGGATTGCGGGAGCCAAATAACGCCCGCCGCCAAAAGGGGAAACATCAGGCCCTCAAACTCCTGCGAATCCCCACCTCGTTTCCTCATCCGTTCATCCTCCCGCTGCTAGAATCGGTTTTTCCGGGAGGAGTGCGCATGAGCGAGGTACGCACCATTGGCATCTGCACCGGGGGCGGCGATTGTCCCGGGCTGAACGCGGTGATTCGGGCGGCGGTGAAGTGCGCGGTGCAGAAGTACGGCTGGCAGGTGGTCGGCATCCGCGACGGCTTTGACGGGCTGATCTGGCCGGAGAAGTCGCTGCGGCTGGACCTGCAAAGCGTCAGCGGCCTGCTGCCGCGCGGCGGGACCATCCTGGGCACCACCAACCGCGGCAATCCTTTCCAGCACAAGCTGGTGGAGGACGGCAGGGAAGTGGTGCGCGACCTTTCGCAGCGTGCGCTGGACAACGCGCGCGCGCTCGGCCTCGACGCCCTGATCGTGGTGGGCGGCGACGGCACGCAGAAGATCGGGCTAGAGCTGCATCGGCGCGGACTGCCGGTAGTGGGTGTGCCCAAGACTATCGACAACGATCTGTGTGCGACCGAAGTAACTTTCGGTTTCGACACCGCCCTGCACACCGCCACTGAGGCCATCGACAAGATCCATACCACGGCCGAGTCGCATCATCGCATCATGCTGGTCGAGGTGATGGGGCGCGACGTGGGATGGATCGCGCTGGAGAGCGCTCTGGCCGGGGGCGCGCACGTGGTGCTGATCCCCGAGATCCCGTTCAGCATCGACGGCATCTGCAAATTCGTCCGCCAGCGCGAGCAGCAGGGCAAGCGCTTCACCATCATCGTGGTGGCGGAAGGGGTGAAGCTGCCGCCGGAGCTGGCGGAGAAGCGTGAGCAGGAGCGGCGCCTGTCGCCCCGCGCGCACTCGGTGACGGGTGTGATTGCCGATGCCGTCGGGCACGCCAGCAAGCGCGAGACCCGGGTCACCGTGTTGGGGCACATCCAGCGCGGCGGCTCACCCTCGCCCTTCGACCGCATTCTCAGCACCCGCTTTGGGGTGGCGGCGGTGGACCTGATTGCCCAGGGCGGCTTCGGCCGCATGGTGTGCCTGCGCGGCGGGCGAGTGGAGTCGGTGGACATCGCCGAGGCCGTGGGCGCGACGAAATGCGTGGATCCCAAGGGCGAGCTGGTGCGTACGGCACGCGCTATCGGGATGTGTTTCGGAGACTAGCGACGAAAAGCAAAAAAGAGAGACGTAGCCGGGCTACGTCTCTCCAGGAAGGCCCGCGTTGTTTTATAACGACCGCAGAAAGTTGAGCAGGTCCTGCTGAGCGGAAGGGCTCAGGAAGTTGAACAAATCGGTGGAGCGGTTGGCTTCCGATCCTGGACTCTTGTGGGCCTGAATGGCGCATACCAGGTCAGCGCAACGTCCGTCGTGAAGAAAGAACAGGCGCTGTCCTACTCCCCACAGTGGAGAAGAACGAAACTCATCCGGTCCGGCGGCTCCTTGACTAATGCCGTCCGCCAGTCCACTGCCCATATGGTGCAGCATAAGGTCAGAGAACAGGTTAGCCTGCACTCCAGCCAG
>JBIOFT010000166.1:0-7698 GCA_044447375.1 Terriglobales bacterium
CGCGATCGCCGACGATCCCGCCTTCAGCAAGACGCCGTTTGTTACCGCGAAGTCGCTGAAGGTCGGGGTCGAATTGATACCCCTGATCTTCTCGAAACAACTGAACGTTACCGGCATCACTCTGGTGCAGCCCGAGATCACGCTGCTGAAGGCGGCCAACGGAACATGGAATTATTCCAGCCTGGGCGGGGCCGCGGCGAAGAAAGCCGCCGAGAAGTCCAACAATGCGGCGCCCACGAATTTCTCGGTGGCGAAGCTCGAGATCACCAACGGCAAGCTGATCGTGGGAAAGGTAAATTCTTCGAAGATGCGCCAGGTGTACGACAAGGTGAACATCGCGGTGAGTAATTTCTCGCTGACCTCGCAGTTCCCGTTTGAGCTTACGGCTCAGCTGCCGGGTGGCGGGGACGCGAAGATTTCCGGGAAGGCGGGACCGATTCCCGCCGCGGACGCCGCCAAGACCCCGTTTGAAGCCGCGGTGAAGGTGAATGACATGGATATTGCGGCGTCGGGGTTCATCGATCCGGCGAGTGGCATTGCGGGACTGGCGAATTTTGATGGGACGCTGAATTCCAACGGCAGCCGGGCCGAGGCGGTGGGCACATTCACCGGCAACAAGCTCAAGTTTTCGCCGAAAGGCACGCCTGCTCCCAAGGCGGTCGTGATCAAGCACGCGGTGGACGTCGATCTGGACAAGCAATCGGGAACACTGACCCAGGGGGACGTCGAAATCGGGAAAGCCGTAGCGCACCTGACGGGGACGTTTCGGACCGAGGGCGAAACCCAGGTCCTGAATATGAAGCTCAACGCCCCGAATATGCCGGTGGACGAACTGCAGGTGATGCTGCCGGCTCTGGGCATCGTGCTTCCGTCGGGATCACAAATGAAAGGCGGTACGCTGTCGGCGGAGCTGGAAATCACGGGGCCGGTGGACAAGCTGGTGATCACGGGGCCGGTGCGGTTGGCCGACACCAAGCTGACCAAGTTCGATCTGGGCTCGAAACTGGGGGCGCTGTCGGCTTTTGCTGGGAAGTCGGTCTCCAGCCCTGATACGACGGTCCAAAATGCCAGCCTGAACGCCCGCGTGGCGATCGAGGGCACCAGGGCGGACAACATCAACCTGAATGTTCCGGCGATTGGCGTGATTACGGGTGCGGGGACGGTGAGTCCGGGCGGGGAACTCAACTTCAAGATGCTCGCCGACCTTCACGGCGGCATGGTTGGCGGGGTGACGCAGATGGCGGCAATGGGCTCCGGGAAGAACGGCATCCCGTTCGCGATCGAGGGAACGGCGTCGAGCCCGAAGTTCATTCCGGACGTGAAGGGCATGGTGGGGGGCGCGCTGCAGGGTGTGTTGTCGGGGAAAACCCCGGTCAAGGGGATTGATATGAATGCGCTGGGCGGGCTGTTCGGAAAAAAGAAACCGCCGAAATAGTGAAACTAATGAGCGGCGTGCCGCGGAACGGCGCGCCCGAGAGAGGCTCGGGTCGTAGCCTCCAGTTTCCGGTCGCGGCTCTATCAGGCTGCTAAAAAGTCGAAATCGCAACCGCACCTAAAGGGACGGTTGAAAGCTGAGGGCTTGCGGCATCGCTGAAGCGATGCCCTGATACGAAACGTGAGTCTTCAGCAGCCTGCTAGAGGCCGGACTTACGGCTCGGCGAGTCCCCGGCTGGGAGCCAGCACTGGGCGCAGAGGCTCACCCAAACCGCGCATCACGTGCTCGAACTGCGGGATATCAAGAGACTGCGGCCCATCGGACAAGGCTCGTTCCGGGCAGGGATGCACCTCGACGATGATGCCGTCGGCTCCGACGGCGATGGCGGCGCGGGATACGGCCCCGATCAGGCTCTGCTTGCCGGTTCCGTGGGATGGGTCGGCGATCACGGGAAGATGCGAGAGTTCCTTGGCGAGGGCCACCGCGGAGAGATCGATGGTGTTGCGGGTCGCCGTCTCAAAGGTCTTGATGCCGCGCTCGCAAAGCACCACCTGGCTGTTTCCTCCGGAGAGGAGGTACTCGGCGGCCAGGAGCCACTCCTTGACCGTGGCGGAGGGACCGCGCTTGAGTAAGATTGGTTTTTGGATGGTCGCCAATCGGCGCAGCAAGGCGAAATTCTGCATGTTGCGCGCCCCCACCTGGAGCATGTCCGCGTACTCGCAGATCAGGTCCACGTCTTCGGTGCTCATGATCTCGGTCACGACGGGCAGCCCCGTCTGCTCGCGGGCCTCACGCAGGATCTTCAGCGCTTCGATGCCCAGTCCCTGGAACTCATAGGGAGAAGTGCGGGGCTTGTAGGCTCCGCCCCGCAGCATGCTAGCGCCGGCGCGTTTCACGGCATGGGCCGTCTCCAGCAGTTGCTCGCGGGATTCCACCGAGCAGGGGCCGGCAATCACCACGACTTCATGTCCGCCGATTCTGACCCCGGCAACTTCGACTACGGACGGCGAGGGCCGGGTCTGGCGGCTGACCAGCTTGAAGGGCTGGGCGATGGGGACGACGTTGTCCACGCCGGGGGCGACGCACAAGGCTTCGATTTCGTGGCGGCGCCCGCCACTGCCGACCGCGGCGACGATGGTGCGTTCGGTGCCGCGCGTGATGTGCGGTTGGAACCCGGCCTCGCGGATGCGCTGGATGACGTGCTCGATCTGCTCGGGGGTGGCGTTGTCAGACATGTTTACAATCATTTTTGTAATCCTCTCTATTTCCATGCAGAAACAAAAAGCCGCGATCCTGGATCGCGGCTGCGGTTCGAATCTCTTGAGCTGTTATTGCATCGCTGACTCGCTCCAGTGATCCACCGCCGCCGCGCCCGTAAAGCATGCGCAGCTAAACTGGGCGGAGTTGTTAAATCGAGTCATGAGATTTGCGGTGTCCGGAAAATAGCCCAGCTTTCTTCCTATTGGCTCAGGGAACTGGCAACGCTGGAGAAAGCGTTATTCGCGTTGCCGCCGATCAGACGCACCGTGCCAATGACCAGTACCAGAATCACCGCCAGCATCACCGCGTATTCTGCAATGTCCTGACCTTGCTCGTCCCGCCAGAGATTGCGGAGCATCTGCACCATGGGCCCTCCAATGCGCTGTTTCGGCAGACTTCCGAAGTCAGCTCGGTAGTAATAATGCCGACTCCGGGGCAGATTGTCAACCTGCGTCCAGAGCGGGTTTCGTCACGGTGTTGCACAGGCAGGTCAGATCGAAGTTTTCCACTTCCCGGCTACTGACCGGGACCTGGTGTGCCCGGCACTGTGGTGCTGGCGGCAGCCGCGGAGCGAACCAACTGGCTGGCCGAGTGGGCGGCGAAGTCGAGGACGGGTCCGGGCACCACGCCCAGGTAAAACGTGGCGAATACGCACACCGCGACCGCCAGCCCGGAGGCGGCGGGCAACGGGGTTACGGGTACCCCAGCGCGCGGCTCGTGCATGTACATCATGACGATGATGCGCAGATAGTAATAGGCGGCCAGGGCGCTGTTCAGCACCCCGATGATGGTCAGGCCAACAAGGTTCGCCTGCAGCGCCGCGCTGAGAACATAGAATTTGGCGAAGAAGCCGCCGGTAATCGGGATTCCGATCAAAGACATGAGAAAGAAAGTGAGGGTCGCGGCCAGCACCGGCGATCGCTTGCCGAGGCCGGCGTAGTCCTCAAGCGTGACATACTTCTCACCCACATTGGCGAAATGGCTGACGACCGCAAACGCGCCTACGTTCATGGCGGCATAGGCGGCGGTGTAGAACATGGCGGCGGACGCGCCCAGAGCGGGTTGCGCGGCAAAGGCGATGAGCAGGTATCCGGCGTGAGCGATGGAGGAATAGGCGAGCAGGCGCTTGACGTTGTTCTGAACCAGCGCGCACACATTGCCCACGGTCATGGAGAGCGCGGCCGAGACCCAGATCAACCAGAACCATCCCGGCGCGTGCGTTTCCAGCAAGACGCGCAGCAGCACTGCAAAAGCCGCTGCCTTGGGGCCGGTGGACATCAAGCCGACAATGGGCGCGGGCGCCCCTTCATACACATCGGGTGTCCAGATGTGGAAGGGAGCCGAAGCGACTTTGAATCCCAGGCCCACAAACATCAGGGCGACCGCCACATAGGCCAGCACGGGCGGGTTGCCGGAGCGCAGAGCGGCGCTGATGGCGCTAATGTTGGTCGTCCCCGTGGCGCCGAACATCATCGCGACCCCGTAGAGGAAGAACGCTGTGGCAAAAGACCCGAGCAGGAAGTACTTGAGCGAGGCTTCACTGCTCGCGGCCTCGTGGCGCCGGAAACCGGCCAGCACGTAGGTGGAGATCGAAGAAATTTCGAGGGCGATAAAGATGAGCACCAGTTCGACCGCCGAAGACATCAGGCACATGCCCACCGTGCCGAACAGGATCAGGCCGTAATACTCCCCGGCGCGGATGCGCTGCACCGCCATGTACTCGTACGACATGAGGATGACCACCGCCGCAATCGCAATCACCAGCACGTGAAAGAAAACGCTGAAGCCCTCCACCCGGACCATGTTCCAGAAAGCGGTCCCCGGATACCGCGCCATGAAATAGGTGGAAGCGAGGGCGGCGAGAGCGCCGATCAGCGCGATCGCTCCCAGCGGCTTCTGGTTGCGCTCCTCGTCGAGCAGCGGATCGACGAACATCACGATCATGCCGAACAGCGAAAGCACCAGCTCGGGCAGGATGCGCATGTAGTCGTCTGCAGGAGGCGTGGAGACCTGTATCTGGGCCAGCAGAGCGGGGAGCAAGGCGGATAAGATCATTGGCCCACCACCTTGGCGGCCAATTGCGCGAAGGGCGCGAGCGCCGATTGCACGGCGGGATCGATGGCGCTCAACCACAGCAGCGGCGCGACGCCCATGACCAGGGCCGCGACCGCCGCCGGCGCGAGCGCAAACTTCTCACGCAGATTGAGGTCGGGCAACGTGTTGTTCACTTCGTGCTTCACCTTGCCGAAGAAGACGCGCTGGTACATCCAGAGCAGGTATCCGGCGCTCCAGATCACGCCGGTGGCGCCGAGAATGCCGTAGATCGGACGGGCCTGGAAGGCGCCGCTGAGCACGAGAAATTCGCCGATGAAGCCGTTCAGCATGGGCAGTCCGACCGAGGCCAGCACGATGAAGAGGAAGAAGGCAGCGTAGATTGGCAGGGGCGTCGCCAAGCCGCCGAAGTCGGAAATCTCGTAGGTGTGGCGGCGTTCATAGAGAATGCCGGCCAGCATGAAGAGCGCGCCGGTGGCGACGCCATGCGCCAGCATCACAAAGACCGCACCGTTCAATCCAGCCGTGGTGAAGCTGAAAATCCCGAGCACGACAAATCCCAGGTGGCTGACCGACGAGTAGGCGATCAGCTTCTTCATGTTGGGCTGCACCAGCGAGACCAGCGCCCCGTAGATGATGCCGATCAGGGCCAGGACCATGATCCAGGGCGCGTTACGCCGCGCCTGCTCGGGGAAGAGCCCGAGATTGAAGCGCAGCATGCCGTAGGTGCCCATCTTCAGCAGCACGCCGGCCAGCAACACCGACCCGGCGGTGGGCGCTTCGACGTGCGCGTCGGGCAGCCAGGTGTGAAGCGGGAAGAGCGGAACCTTTACGGCGAAGGCAACGAAGAAGCCGAGAAAGAGCCACTGGGCGGCGGCGGCGAAGTTCTCTAAGCTTCCGCTGCGGATCGCACTCTGAATGACAACGAAGTCAAAGCTACCGGTTCTGGCATAGAGCCAGATAATCGCCGCCAGCATGAACACGGAACCGATCATCGTGAACAGGAAAAACTTGACCGCGGCATATACGCGGCGCCCGTGCCCGTACATGCCGATCAGCAGCGCCATCGGGATCAACGTCGCTTCCCAGAAGAAATAGAACAGGAACAGGTCGAGCGAGGTGAAAACGCCGATCAGCGCGGTTTCAAGAATCAGCAGCAGGATGAAGAATTCCTTGATCCGCTCGTGCACCGAAGTCCAGGAAATCAGCACGCACAGCGGCGTGAGAAACGTGGTCAGCACGACCAGCCAGACGGAGATTCCGTCAATGCCCATGTGGTAGTGAATATTCGGGTGCGCGATCCAGATCCGGTCGATCTCGTACTGGAAGCCGGGCAGGCTGCGATGGAGGTGGACGGGCAGATGCAGGGACGCCACGAACGCCAGCAGCGAGACGACGAGCGCGAATACCTTGATGTCGCGGTCGCGGCGCGGGATCAATAGCAGCAGCAACCCGCCCAGGGCAGGGATGAACGTCACCAGCGAAAGAATCAGGGGGCTCAGGCTCGCGGTGTTCATCGGACCCCCATCCAGATCATGTAGGCAATCACCACGGCCCCTCCGGCGGCGACCCAGCCCGCATACGAGCGCAAGTTGCCCGACTGCATGTGCCGTAGATTATCGGAAACATGGCGGGCGGAATCGGCGCTGTTGTTCACGGTGGCGTCGATCACACCCTGGTCGACGCCGTGCCAGAGGATCGTGGTCGAGCCGTCAACTACCGGCTTGACGAACAAAACCGCGTACAGCTCATCCACGTAATACTTGTTGGCGACGGCGCGGTAGAAGCCGCCCAGGCTCTCGGCAATGCGCGCGGGCAGCTTGGGCAGGCGGCTGTAGAGCAGATAGGCCAGTAGCCAGCCGAGCGCGGCTACGCTGATCGAAACACCCATCAGCATGTGTTCGAGGGTGCTGTCAGCGGCTTCCGGCGCCGCTTCCTGCGCGATCTCCCTGGCTGGCCCCGCAAAAGCGGGAGCCAAGAAATGTTCGAACCGATTTCCGTACCCTACAAATCCTCCAACGAGAGACAAGGCGGCGAGGATCACGAGCGGAGCGAGCATCACCCATGGGCTCTCATGCGGCCCCCCGTGCCCGTGGCCGTGTCCCTGACCGTGATCATCGTGACCGTGCGCCTCTGGCGCCACCGCGCCCCGGTACTCGCCTCCGAATGTCAGGTACATCAACCGGAACATGTAGAACGAGGTGATGAATGCGGTGATCACGCCGATCAGCCAGTACGCCGCGCTGACGTTGAAAGCCTTCCAGAGAATCTCGTCCTTCGACCAGAAGCCGGCGAGCGGAGGAATCCCGGCGATCGCCAGGGTGGCAATGCCCATGGTGGCAAATGTCCAGGGCATGTATTCGCGCAAGCCGCCCATCTTGCGCATGTCCTGCTCGCCGCCGATGCCATGAATGACGGAGCCAGCGGCGAGGAACAAGAGGCCTTTGAAGAAGGCGTGCGTCATCAGGTGGAAGATGCCCGCCGAGAACGCTCCCACGCCGCAGGCCATAAACATGTAGCCGAGCTGCGAGATGGTGGAGTAGGCCAGCACCTTCTTGATATCGGTCTGGGCGATGCCAATGGTCGCGGCAAAGAGCGCGGTGAGGGTGCCGACGATGGCAACCACGGTCAGCGCCGCCGGTGCGCGCTCGAAGATCACGTGTGAGCGCGCGACCATGTACACGCCCGCGGTCACCATGGTCGCGGCGTGGATCAGGGCGGAAACCGGGGTGGGGCCTTCCATGGCGTCCGGCAGCCAGACGTAGAGGGGAATCTGGGCCGACTTACCGGCGGCGCCGACCATCAGCAGCAGGCCGATCGAGGTCAGCAATCCGGCGCCGGCGGTCTCGGGTTGCAGCGGCTGAATCGCAGCGAAAAGACGCGTGAAATCCAGCGATCCGAAATGCTTGATCATCAGGAAGAGCGCAATCAGGAATCCGAAATCGCCAATC
>JBIOFT010000167.1:0-7685 GCA_044447375.1 Terriglobales bacterium
CACCAACAGGCCTGCGGCCACCATCGCGATGACCAGCACTCCGATCAGAATCGACCAGCCCAGGTAGCGCTCGGGATGGCGGACCAGCAGGACGAAGTGGCGTCCGTAGTGCTCCGCAGCCCAGGCCAGCAGGCTGTAGCGGAGGGCACGCCCCACCGCCACCACGATCAGGTACCGCCGCCGGGGATAGTTCAAAATGCCGGCCGCCGCGAAGACTATAGTCGCCGGGAAGGGTGGAGGAAAAAGGGTGGCGATGATCAGGGTGCCGGCGCCCCACTGGCGGACGAAGCCAAGCAGGTGGTGCACCCGGCTCTCGCCCAACTTGCGGGTAAGGTAAGCCTCACCGGCTTTGCGCGCGATGGAATAGGTGATGAAGGACCCGATCAGCCCTCCGGCGGTGGCGATGAGCGCGTAGTAATACCAGGGCTCGCGGTGCCGCGCCGCCAGGATGGCGGTCAGCAGATCGAGGCCGCCGAGCGTCGGAATGGGTGAGCCGTCGATGATGGCCAGCCCAAACAGGCCGAAGGCGCCCATATGACGAAGCGCGGCTTGCCATCCGGTGGGACGCGGAGTACGCCGTGCTGCCTGCCACAGCAAGCTAGCCAGCGGCCGCCAGGACATTCCCTTTCTCACGCTCCTCAGTCTAATTGCAAGCTGGCCGCAGACGCACGGGGGCGCCGAAATTTGAATCACTCTTTCCAAACTTCTTCGCTGCGGATTTACGCGGATGCGGTTTCGATTCTTATCCGCGTTGATCCGCGTTGATCCGCGGCGGATTTGACAATAGCCCGCCGAGAACTCACTGCCCGGCAGGTTTCTCCGACTTCTTGGGCGCAGCCGCCGGCGCCTTGGCCGGCTTGGGCTTCCAGAAATCCGGGTCGGCCTTCACCCATGCCTCGGGCGGATAGCTCATGCGCGGGTTGAACTGAAACAACTGGGACGTGGTGGAAGCGATCGCCGAAGCTTCCAGCTCATGGAGCTTCTTCATGCCCTCTTCGCCCATGTTGGTGACGAATTCCTTGCTCAGTCCGAAGCCTTTATCGACTTCCGCCAGAGATTTCCGCGGAATGATAATGGCGTAGCTCTCATCCTCGCCCCCAAAAACGGCGTTGAACGCTGCCCAGTGCACGTCGGGGATTTTCTCGTACGCCGCCTTGACCAGGTTAACCGCCTCCTCCCATTCGTGGTGATGTCCCGGGCGCACGTGATAAACCCCGATTTCGAAGTAGCGCATGTGCGCGATATCAACCTTCGCACGCAGGCTGTACTTTTCGTTGAACGCGAACACCAGCCCCTCCGACTCGCTTAACAGTTCGCCATCGACCACACCGGCGTGGTCCAGCTCAGCGGCCAGCTTGGCGTTCTTCTGGGTGGCAAGGTTGTCCTTCTCCCAGGCTTCGAACGAATCGTAGCCAATAAAAAACAGGGAACGCGGTTTGCCGGAGAGAGAATCCGCGGCGAAGTAGTGGGTCGGCCAATTCGCCTTGGCAAAGGCCTGCACAAAGGCGCTTTCCGATTTCTCGTGGATCGTGCCGCTCTTGCCGGGCTTCAGGACTTCACGAAAGACCACCAAAACCGGCGGCGGTCCCTTCATACCGTCAGACATCTCCTGCGCCGCAGCCGTGCCCAGCCCTCCGAGCAGCAGCAACGACACTAACAACCATCCCGTGCGTCTTTTCATGGGTGCTCACCTCCAAGTCATTTTTCGGAGCGGGCGGAGACTAACGGAGAGCCCCGCCTGAAGTCAAGCAGAGGCGTTACTCCACTGAGCCATTAGAATTGTTCGGCCATTGAGCCATGGCCAAGCGGTTTTCTCCTCCGCCGGGCACCGGATAAAGGTGAGCGGCTTGCATGTACATTGGTGCGAGGGCCGCAGGGCATGAGACAGGTTCGGGAGAAGACGATATGCCGCACGAGGGCACGTGGAAGGTTGGCGACTCAGTCCAGTTAACCAAGACATTCGGCGATGCCGAAATCGAGAAGTTCGCTGAACTCACCGGTGACCGCAACCCCCTGCACATGGACGAGGCCTTCGCGGCGCGGACGCGGTTCAAGCGCCGCATCGCGCAAGGCATCCTGAGCGCGTCGCTGATCTCCACCTGCGTGGGCATGCACCTGCCCGGCACCGGCGCGATCTATCTGGATCAGACGCTGCGCTTCGTCAAGCCCGTGTACGTGGGCGACACCGTGACTTTGACCGCGACCGTCAGCCACATCCGCCACACCCGCGAAGACCAGCCCCTGCTGACGCTGGCCACCATCTGGACCAACCAGCACGGCCAGAAGGTAATCGAAGGCGAAGCGCACGTCCTGCTGATGGCGCCGGCAGAATTGGGCGGCTGAGGCGACACGGTGCAACTATTCGTGCGCAATGCGCTCCACCGTCCCGTGGTGTGTCAGGTTTTCCGCTGCGGAGAGCGAAAAAATTGCGCCGCAGCTTCTCCCGTTTTCATCTCTTTAAGAGAATGCGCGTCTGCTCTGCTCTTCAGCCGCAGTGCCCGTTGCGCAGCAGCGCGCGTGTTGATAGTATGACCGACAATCCGCCGGACGGGGGTCCGCGGAGCACTCGTTCAATCCAACTTCTGACAAGAGGGTAGACGATGGGGCTTGCGCTCCTGTTCATCATCTGGCTGATCACTCTCTCCAGCACCTACTACTTTGTGATCCAGAAATGGGCGCCGCTGCCGGTGGCCTCGGCGAACGGCGTGTTGATCGACCACCATTTCACCTGGACCTACATCCTGATGGGGATTGTCTTCCTGGCGGCGCAGTTGGGGCTCGGCTACCTGGTGTGGAGGTATCGTGACCGCGGCCAGAAGGTGCAATACAGCCACGGCAACACCACCATGGAGGTCACCTGGACACTGCTGACCGCTGTCCTCTTTATGGGCCTGAACCTCTCGGGCGAGAAGATCTGGGCGGAGGCGCGCTTTCAGGGGGCTGCACCAGGAGCGGTGCAGGTGGAGGTGAGCGGCCTGCAGTTTGCCTGGTACTTCCGCTATCCCGGGCCGGACGGCAAGCTGGGCCACACCAAGCCGGAGCTGGAGGACGCCTCGGTGGGCAATCCCGTGGGCATCGACCCTGACGATCCTGCCGGCAAGGACGACGTGGTCACCGGCACCATGTACCTGCCGGTCGATCGCGAGGCCGAGCTGGTGCTGCGCTCGCAGGACGTGATCCACAGCTTCTTCGTCCCCGCCATGCGCTTCAAGCAGGATGCCGTGCCCGGCCTGATGATCCACATGCACTTCACCCCCACCAAGCTCGGCGATTACGAGATCGCCTGCGCCGAACTCTGCGGCCTGGGACACTACAAGATGCACGGCATGCTGAAGGTGGTCAGCCAGCCCGACTACGACAAGTGGCTGGCCGCCAAGGTGGCGGAGAAACTATCGCAGTAATGAAGTATTCATCCATCATTCCGGAGAGCGAAAATCGATGAGTGAGCAACACGCGCACGCAGCGCCTACCGGCTTTATCCGCAAGTACGTCTTCAGCCTCGATCACAAGGTGATCGGTCTCCAGTACTACTTCCTGGCGCTGGTGGCGGTGTTCGTGGGCATGTTCCTGTCCCTGTTCATGCGCATCCACCTGGTGTGGCCGGAGGCGAGCCTGCCGTGGTTCGGGCACATCAAGCCGGAGCAGTACCTGACGCTGCTCACCATGCACGGCACCATCATGGTGTTCTTCGTGCTGACCACGGCGCCGCAGAGCGGCTTCGGCAATTATTTCCTGCCGATCCAGATCGGCGCGCCGGACATGGCCTTCCCCACCCTGAACATGCTCTCGTTCTGGACCACGTTCGTGTCGTTCATGGTGATGCTTGCCGCGTTCTTTGTGGAAGGCGGAGCGCCGCTGGCGGGCTGGACCAATTACGTCACGCTGAGCGCCATCCCTTCGGCTGGCCCCGGTCTGGGACTGGGTGAGGACTTGTGGATCATCAGCATCGCGATCTTCTGCGTGGCCTCGCTGATGGGCGCGCTGAACTTCATCACCACCACGCTCGACCTGCGGGCGCGCGGCATGTCGCTGTTCCGCATGCCGCTCACCTGCTGGGCGTGGTTCGTCACCGCCATGCTGGGACTGCTGGCCTTCGGCGTGCTGCTCGCCGGCGGCATCCTGCTGCTGCTCGACCGCAACGTGGGCACCAGCTTCTTCGTTCCCGGCGGCCTGAACGTCAGCGGCAACCTCAGCTTCCCGCCCGGAGGCTTGAACCCCGGCGGACACTCCATCACCCACACCGGCGGCTCGCCGCTCTTGTGGCAGCACCTGTTCTGGTTCTTCGGACACCCGGAGGTGTATATCGCCATCCTTCCGGGCATGGGCGTGGCGTCGCAGTTGCTCTCTACCTTCTCGCGCAAGCCCATCTTCGGCTATAAGGCGATGGTGTACGCCATCCTGTCCATCGGCATCCTGGGCTTCCTGGTGTGGGGCCACCACATGTTCATGAGCGGCATGAGCCCCTACTCGGCTTTCGCCTTCTCGGTGATGACCATGGCCATCGGCGTGCCCTCGGCCATCAAGACCTTCAACTGGCTGGGCACGATCTGGGGCGGACGCGTGCGCTTCGCCACCCCCATGCTGTTTGCCGTCGGCTTCGTGTCGCTGTTCGTCTCCGGCGGGCTGAGCGGGCCGTTCCTGGCGCAACCGGTGCTCGACATCCCGCTGCACGACACCGCCTTCGTCGTCGCGCATTTCCACCTGATCATGGGCGTGGCCGCCATCTTCGGCATCTTCGCCGGGACCTACTACTGGTTCCCCAAGATGTTCGGGCGGATGATGAACGAGACCCTGGGAAAAATTCACTTCTTCGTGACTCTGGCCGGCACCTATGCCGTCTTCATGCCCATGCACTACCTGGGGATGGCCGGACAGCCGCGGCGCTACTCGCAGTTCACCGAACTGCAGTACTTGCAGCACCTTATCCCGTTGAACCAGTTCATTTCGATCGCTGCGTTCATCACCATCGCCGCGCAGTTTGTCTTCGTGTTCAACCTCTTCTGGAGCATGAAGAAGGGCAAGAAAGCCGAGATCAACCCCTGGGAAGCCACCACGCTGGAGTGGACGGTGCCTTCGCCGCCGCCGCATGACAACTTTGGCGGCGTCACGCCCGTGGTGAATCATGGACCGTACGAATACAGCGTGCCCGGCGCTGCCAAGGACTACATCATGCAGACCGATCCGGCGACGGTGACCGCGCACTAGGGCACGGATGGCGACGACTTTGAGTCCGGTAGCAGTTGACGAGCCGAAGCTAGGCGGGCGCGGGCCGACCATCGCTCCGCCGCCGCGCGACGGTTGGGGAGGCGGGCGTCCCGACGACCATCGCGACCGCCTGCGCCGCTACCGTATCGGCATGTTCTTCGCTCTGACCGCGGTGGTGATGCTGTTCGTTTCCTTCACCAGCGCTTACATCGTCCGCCAGGGCGTGGGCACGTGGAGCGACGCTTCCGCCCGGTACGTCACCGACTGGCAGCCCATCAGCCTGCCGCCCATCCTGTGGATAAACACGGTCATCCTGCTGCTCTCGAGCTTCACGCTGGCCATGGCGCAGCGCACGCTCTCGCGCAAGCTAAAGGCTGCGCCCCGTGGCGGCACATCACCAACGGCGGAGCCGGTGCTGATCGCTAACGGTCAGCGCTCGATCCCGTGGCTGGGGATCACGTTGGTTCTGGGCGCGGGCTTCCTGGTCGGGCAACTGCTCGCCTGGGGACAGCTACGGCACCTGGGAATCTTCGTCAGCACCAATCCCAGCAGCTCGTTCTTCTATGTGCTGACCGGCGCCCACGGCCTTCACCTGCTGGGCGGAGTTCTTGCGCTCGGCTACGCCGGCCTGACTTCCCTACTGCGCAAGCCGCTGGTAACCCGCTTCCTGGTGGTGGACGTAACGGCCCTCTATTGGCACTTCATGGATTTCTTGTGGATCTACATATTTGCCCTGCTGCACTTCGCGCGCTGAGCGCGGGGGAGGACTTCTCACGATGGCGGATGTAGCGATGCATCACCCGGCGGCGCAAGCGTTTGAGCCGCCGCTGTTTCGCACCAACTCCAAGAAGTTGGGCATGTGGCTGTTCATCATGTCCGATTCGGTGACCTTCGGGGCGCTGCTGTTTGCCTATAGCTACGGGCGCATCTCGAACCCGGCATGGCCCATGCCCTTCGGCTCACCGAGCATCATGCGCGCCAGCATCATGACCTTCTTTCTGCTGTCGAGCTCGCTGACCATGGTGCTGGGGGTAGCGGCGGCGGGCCAGGGACGGATGTCGGCGGCGGTGCGCTGGCTGCTCGCCACCATGCTCCTCGGGACCGGGTTCATCGTGCTGCACGCGGTGGAGTGGACCGGGCTGATCCACGAAGGCATGACGCCGTTCAAGAACCCGTGGGCCGCGGGCGTGCCCCAGTTCGGCGGGACGTTCTTTACCCTGACCGGCATGCACATGCTGCACGTGACGCTGGGCGTCATCTACCTGGGGGTGGTGGCGCTGCGCAAGAAGTGGATCCCCATCCTGCTGGTGCTGTGGTTGCTGGCCTGGCTGCTGACGCCAGCCTCGAGTCCGTTCCACTACGGGGCGCACGTGCTGCTCTTGGGCGCAATTGTTGCAAGCATGATCCTTTACTTTAAGCCCAAGCAGTATGACGCTGTTGATATTGAAGTTAGCGGTCTGTATTGGCACTTCGTTGACTTGGTGTGGATGTTCATCTTCCCGCTGGTGTACCTGATGTCCACCCGCATCACCTAAAGGAGAAATAGATGCCCGACGGAATGCAGACTGTAAATCACGAAGGCGTGATCGTCCACGAGCACAAGATCGGACAGTTTTTCTGGGTGTGGGGCGGGCTGCTGATCTTGACCGCGATCGAGGTTTATCTCGGCTACCAGAACATGCAGCCCCTGAAGATGCTGTTCATCCTGCTGGGGCTCTCGATCATCAAGTCGGCGCTCATTATCCTCTACTTCATGCACATGAAGTTCGAAGTGCGCAGCATGCGCTATGTGCTGATGACTGCCCTGATCGTCTGCCTGTGCCTGATGACCGTCTTCTTCGCCGATGCCGCGCGCATCATCCACCTGGGGGTACGCTGATGAAGCTCCGCCTAGCCACGCTCGCGCTGCTGGTTGCCTTGTGGGCCGCCCCGGCCTTCGGGCAGGGCTGCGCCATGTGCTACTCGAGCGCCGCCGGTGCCGGCGAGAAGTCGCAGAAGGCCCTCAACCGCGCCGTGCTGGTGCTGCTGGTGCCGGCGGTAACCATGCTGGTGGGATTCGTGGGCATCGCCTTCGTGTATCGGCGCGAGCGCGAGGAGTAGCGCCGTCCCATACTACTGTCATCCTGAGCGAGCGCGCCCGATGTTGGCGCGCGAGTCGAAGGACCCCTACTCACACATATTGCGCAAGGCAGGGGTGCTTCGAATCGTGCGGGCAACAGCGGCCCGCACTCGCTCAGCATGACAGCAATTGGCTCTGTGGCAGGTTCCCTCCTCGCCGCTTATAATGAAAGATTCCACAGTGCGCGAACCCCGCGCTGTGGCGGTCCCTTGGAGATGTCCACCGAAAGCATTGTTGTACGCGGCGCCCGCGTGCATAACCTTAAGAATATTGATTTTGAGGTTCCACATAATTCGTTGACGGTGGTGACCGGGGTGTCCGGGTCGGGCAAGTCGTCGCTGGCGTTTGACACGATTTATGC
>JBIOFT010000168.1:0-7663 GCA_044447375.1 Terriglobales bacterium
CCCCAGCCACGGCACCGGCAAACGCAACAAGGTGACGCCGCTTTCGCGGGCGGCGGTGGCGGTGGGCTCGGACGGCCTGATCGTCGAAGTGCACAACGATCCCGACCGCGCGCTCTCCGACGGCATGCAATCGCTCTATCCCGATCAGTTCGACGTATTGATGTCGGAAGTGCGGCAGATCGCCGCCGTATTGCACCGTGAGCTGACACCGGCGGCCGCAGCCGCTCGCTAGACGTTGAGTCTCAGGAAGCAGATCGCCGCCGTCCTCGCGGGCTTCTGCCTGCTCGCGCTCGGGGGCTGCCGGCGCGAACCGCTTCCCGACCTGCGACAGTACGCCTACATCACCAACGGCCGCAGCAACAGCGTCAGCGTCGTTGATCTCTACAGCTTCCGCGCCATCAAGACCATTCCCGTGGGCCGCAATCCCACCGGCGTCACCGCCAGTCCGGTGCGCAACGAACTCTACGTGGCCAACACCGGTTCCGACAACGTCAGCGTGATCGACGCCGAGCGCAACCTGGTGGTGGCGGCCATCGGGGTACACCACGCGCCGTACTTCATCGACGTCTCGCCGGATGGCAAGCGCGGCTATGTGGCCAATTCCGGCTCGGCCAACGTCTCGGTTCTGGATCTCGAGGCGCGGCGTGTGCTGGTGACGGTGGGCGTGGGCGGAGCGCCGGGCGTGGCGCGGGTTTCGCCGGACGGCAAGACGGTGGTGGTCTCCAATCGCGGCGGCGACTCGGTCTCGCTCATCGACACCGACCGCAACCTGGTCCGCGGGACGATCGCCGCGTGCCATGAGCCGGGGGAGGTGGCCATCCTGCCAGATTCCAGCAAAGCTTTCGTCGCCTGCAGCGGGTCGTCGCAAGTCGCGGTGCTGGACTTGCGGTCCGGGAGCTTGCTCACCCTGCTCGACGTCGGCAAGACGCCGGTCAGCCTGGCGCTCAAGCCCGACGGCGGCGAGCTGTTCGTGTGCAACTTCGATTCCGACAGCATCTCCGTCATCGAGACCATGACCAACGAGGTCGGCGGCAGCTTCCTGATCGGCACGCACCCTTCGCACGCGGTTGTCAGCAGCGACAATTCCCTGCTCTACGTGAGCAACTTCGGCGCCGATGCGGTAGCGGTTTACAGCATCGACACCGGCAGGCTGGTTACCACGGTGGGAGTGGGCAGCCGCCCCGACACGCTGGCGCTCAGTCCGAACCAGCACTTCCTGCTGGTCGCCGACGCGCTCGCCGGCGACGTAGCCGTGATCCTGAAGCGCGACAAGACCACAAAAGCCAACCCTGCTCCCTTCGCGCTGCACACCCTGGTCCCGGTCGGCATTCAGCCCAACCAGATCGCGGTGAAGGCCTTCATCGCCCAAGAACCGGCGCCCTGACCCTCTCTGCTATTCTGGACCGCGTGCACATCCAGCAACAAATCCCGCTGGCGCCACTGACCACCTTCAAGGTCGGCGGCCCGGCGCGCTACTTCGCGGAAGCCTCGAGCGAAGAGGGCGTGCGTGCGGCCGTCGCGGAAGCGCAGACGCGTGGATGGCCGCTGTTCGTGCTGGGTGGCGGCAGCAACCTCGTCATCTCCGACGCCGGCTGGCCGGGCCTGGTGCTGAAGATTGGGCTGACTGGGATCTCGGAGCGGCGCGACGGCTCCCGCATGCGGTTCGATGCCGCCGCCGGCGAAGACTGGGACGGCTTTGTCGCGCATGCGGTGGCGCGCGACTGCGCGGGCATCGAGTGCCTGAGCGGCATTCCGGGGACGGTCGGGGGCACGCCGGTGCAGAACGTGGGCGCCTACGGGCAGGAGGTCTCCGACACCATCACCAGCGTGCGCGTGCTCGACACCGCCAGCGGCGAGTTTCGCGAACTGGAGAATGCGGACTCGGGCTTCGCTTATCGCACCAGCATCTTCAACACGCGAGAGCGGGGGCGCTATATCGTCTTGCGAGTGACGTTCGCGCTGGCCCCCGGAGGCGCTGCGCACATCGAGTATGCCGACTTGAAGCGTCACTTCGCCAGCCGCAGCCGCCCGCCAACACTGGCGGAGACGCGGGAGGCGGTGCTCACCATCCGCCTCAGCAAGGCCATGCTCATCGTTCCCGGAGACGACGACTGCCGCAGCGCAGGATCGTTCTTCAAAAACCCGCTGCTCACGCGCGAGGCATTCGAACAACTGCAAGCCCGCACCGGCCCGATTCCCAACTTCCCCGCCCGCGACGGCATGATCAAGCTGGCAGCGGCATGGCTGGTGGAGCATGCCGGCTTCACCAAGGGGCTGGCGCGCGGGCCGGTGGGCATCTCGCGCAAGCACGCGTTGGCCATCGTCAACCGCGGCGGTGCAAGTGCGGCCGACATCATGGCCCTAAAAAACGAAATCCATCAACGCGTGCTCGACCAGTTCGGCATCGAACTCCAGCCGGAGCCCGTCTTCGTCGGCTTCGACCAATAGAACCTGGTGGCGGCGAAGGCAGGGGAAGAATGGCCCTGAGTTGTCCTTCCTCTACCGCGATTACCTTGCGCCTGTGGTAGGTTTGTGCCCCACCTGAATTGGAGGGATGCCATGTGCATTGTTTGTGAACACCAGCTTTATGAGGAGCACCGCAACGGCGAAGCTGGGCCGTTTGATCCTTGTCCGCAGTGTGGGAAGTTTCCCAGCAACGAGGGCCAGCCCTGCTATCACTGTTTTGCCGTGGGAAACACCATAGACGAGTGCGCCGAGTGTTCCGGCAAGCCATGGAGCGAGGACTTCCTCAGCGCTAAGGCGGAGATTGAGAAGGATGCCCCAACATCCATACAGTGAGGGACTCCTGACGATACAAGATCTCTGGCTACTTCGTCTGCTCGCGCCCCAAGCGCCGAAGCCGATTCAAGAATAGGTAGTGAAGCAGCAGCCCGAGGATGAGTCCGATCACATACCCATAAGGCAGCGCCACTGCGCTCAGTCCCACCACGAGAACCACGGCGAAATCCGCGAGCGACGCCGCCATGTCACGACAGAGAAGCAGCAAGGCCAGGGCTTCAAACAGCAGCATGATCCCCAGCACTGGTTTGGGAAACAGAGGAATGACTTGCTGAAACGCTGCGGAAAAGAACAGGCCGAGTATCAGGTAGAAGAATCCGTAGATGATGACCGAGCCGCCGGTCCGCGCCCCGAAGGTATAGTGTCCCACCATTCCGCCCGATCCGTGGCAGGTCGGGACGCCGCCGAAAAACGGGTTGACCAGATTCATGGCGGAGTACGTCAGGCCAATCTTCTTGATCGTGAGATCCCGCCCGGGGAACAGGTCGGCAGTGACCTGCCGCGTGGCCAGAATCGAGTTGCCGAAGGACAATGCGAGCTGCGGGATGGCCAGCAGATAGAAGCCGACCCAAATATCGTGGCGGGTGGGCACATGCAGTGCGGGTAGAACGAATCCGACGCCTTGCAGGAGCATCTTGGGGTGAACGCGAAACCAGAGCGCGAAGGCGAGCCCCAATGCGAGCACGAAGGGCGCGGGAGGAAGGCGCCGGTTTCCCAGCAGCAAGAGGGTAAGAAAAAAAGCCAAGACTGCCAGGATCAGACCGCCGGCGCCTTCCGCGGGCACATAATCCCGCAAGGCGAGGGTCGCCAACTGAAGGCCCAGTCCGAACTGGATCCCACGAACCACGGATTTCGGGACAGCATTTGCGAGGAGCGTGAGCAGGCCCGTTGCGGCGAGCACCAGCATCACCACGCCGATCGCCAGGCCGGCTCCGAACAGCGCGGCGCCGCTCGCCTTCTGGCTGATGACAAGGACCGCCATCGCCTTTAACGGCTGCGCGGGCATGGGAATGCCGTACAGCAATCCGGTGAGAATCTGCATGAGGCCGAAGAGGGTCAGCACGCTGGCTGGATTCAGGCCCGCAGCCAGGATCATCCCGGCAATGAGCGGGAAATCCGTGCCCATATCGCCGAAAGCGCCGGAGAGTTCGTTGCGGTCAAAGCGGATGCGGGCCCTGGGCTCGGCGATGGCTGGGGGCGAAGTCGTCATGGGTTCACGTCCGCTTCACACCCGGACGATCATCACCTCGGTGGACTTGATGAGGGCGGCTGCGGTATCGCCCCGTTTCAGCCGCATCTCGCGCACGGCGTCGGCGGTGATGATGGAGTTGATGGTCTGGCCGCCGATGGAGAGCTTCACCTGGGCCATCAAGCCGCTGGTGCGGACCTCGAGCACCCGTCCGACGAGCTGGTTGCGCCCGCTGATACGGCGAAAGTTGCGGCGCCGCTCCGGACCAGGCTTCTCGCGCAGCCGGTGCAGGTAACGGTCGAGCTCGCTCTGCGGGATGCGGTGATGCCCGCCGGCGGTCTTGACGGTGCGCAGCTTGCCTTTGTAGATCCACTGCTTCACCGTGGGATAGCTGATGCCTAGCACGGTGGCGGCGTCACGGGGGCGGAGCAGGTCCATAGGGTGTGCAGTTTAATACGATATTATCCGTCTATTCAATACCATTTCTCGCGCGCGCCAACCAAATGGTCCCGGCGCGAAACTTTTGACCTTCCAGCGAGTCTTAATGAGTGCGCGCAATCCGCCAGCCGCTGGAATACGTACCAAGGTTGTGGGGGGAAACATGCTGATCAAGAAGCCTGCCGACGTAGCCTCGTCCGAGATCACACCCAAGCGCGCCTACCTGAGCCGGCGCACGTTCATGGCGGGTGCGGCGGCGGCCGGGGCGTCGCTGCTTGTCGGACGACGGCTACTGGAGATGGCGTCTCCCGCCCAGGTGGCGCAGGCGGGCGCGAAGCTGAGCACGGTCAAAGGCCCGTTCGGCACTGACGAGAAGCTCACGCCCTACAAAGACGTGACTACCTACAACAACTTCTACGAGTTCTCTACGGACAAGGACGGGCCGTCGGCGCTGGCCAAGGACTTCCGCACCCGCCCGTGGCAGGTGAAGGTGGAGGGCCTGGTGCAGAAGCCGCGCACGTTTGACATCGACGACATCCTGAAGCTGGCGCCGCTCGAAGACCGCGTCTATCGCCATCGCTGCGTGGAAGGCTGGTCGATGGTGATCCCGTGGGTCGGCTACCCGCTGAGCAGCCTGCTCAAGCAGGTGGTCCCGCTGGGAAAGGCGAAGTACGTGGAGTTCACTACCATCCTCGATCCCAAACAAATGCCGGGACAGCGAGCCCGCATCCTGGACTGGCCCTACCTCGAAGGCTTGCGGCTGGACGAGGCGATGCACCCGCTGGCCATCCTGTGCGTGGGCCTCTACGGCGAGGCCCTGCCCAATCAGGACGGCGCGCCGGTACGCATCGTGCTGCCGTGGAAGTACGGCTTCAAGAGCGCCAAATCGATTGTGAAGATACGGCTGGTGGAGCAGCAGCCCATCAACACCTGGAACCAGGCCGCGCCCGGCGAGTATGGCTTCTATTCCAACGTCAACCCGGACGTGGACCATCCGCGCTGGAGCCAGAAGATGGAGCGGCGCATCGACGGCAGCGGCTTCTTCGCCTCGATCAAGAAAATCCCGACCCGGCCGTTCAACGGCTACGGCGACCAGGTGGCGCAACTTTACGCCGGGATGGATCTGCGCAAGTATTACTAACGACCGTGACGCGCACCCGCTGGCTCAAACTCGCGATCTTCCCTGCCTGCCTGGTTCCGCTGGGGCTGCTCGTGTGGAAGGCAGCGACGGCGAACCTGGGCGCCAATCCCATCGAGGCCATCACCCACTCGACCGGCGACTGGACGCTGAGATTCCTGCTGGTCACGCTCGCCATCACGCCGCTGCGCAAGCTCACCGGCCAGCTCTGGCTCATCGGGCTGCGCCGGATGCTCGGGCTGTTCGCCTTCTTCTACGGCTGCCTGCACTTTCTCACCTTCATCTGGCTCGACCAGGGGTTCAACGTCCACAGCATGGCCAAGGACGTGTACAAGCGCCCGTTCATCACCCTGGGTTTCACCGCGTTCGTGCTGCTCATCCCGCTGGCCGTGACCTCGACCCGCAAGATGATTCAGCGGCTGGGCGGGCGGCGCTGGCAGTGGCTGCACCGTTTGATCTACGTGAGCGCCACGGTGGCCATCGTGCACTTCACCTGGGCGATGAAGAAAGACCACCATCGGCCGATCGAGTACGGCATGGTGCTGGGTGTGCTGCTGGGGTATCGCGTCGCGGTGTGGGCCGTGCCCGTGGTGGCCGGCAAAAGGAGACGCGCCGCCGCTATGGCGGATGTGGCAGGCGACTAGGCCGGGCCACCTTCGATTTCAAACTCTCCCCTGATCGCCCTCCGGCGGATGGTCGCCAGCAGGACAAGCAGAATTCCGATGCCGGCGATCCAGAGAACGGTCGCGGTCTCAACCACCCAAGCCGGCGCCGCGCCTGTCCGCTTGAGGACGAACGGCAGAAAGTTCCAGGTGGTAATGCGGACGTAATCCCAGTCATCCCACTTCATGGCGTAATTCAGGAGGCCCCATGCCTGCATCTTTCCCAGGGCAAAGGCGGCAATGTTTTTGAAGCGCAGCGCGATGACGAACGTGGGATGGCCGAGGGTTTCCATCTGATAGATCTCAAGCGGCACCCAGAATGCCAGTGACGCGAACTGGATGGCGGCGCTGGCGGCCACCAGCGCCATCCCGACTGCTCGCACGAACCGGCCCACTTGCGCGCCGTGTCGCAGTAGCAAGGGCACGGAAATGAACGCGACCAGTTCCGCCGTGGTTGAAACGTAGCGATCTCCCCAGGCGAAGTCGCCGTTCCACACCGTGTAGCGCGCGTAGAAGCAGATGTAGGCGAACAGCAGCAGCACGAAGGCGCCGATGTAGGCCTTGATCTCGGGCCGAAACCGCTTCCAGAGAAGGATGGCCACGATGGCCGTCAACACAAGCAGCGGGTCGAAAAGAAAAATGGATTTCTCCGGCTGGAAAAGGGCGCCGAAGAAACCCACGTGGAACGGCGTCTCGAAGGGATAGTTTGGCGGCAGGTCGGGGTTGAGCATCTTCTGCTCGCGCGCAAAAACGCTGATGTAGGTATTGAAGAACGACCCGAAACGATAGAACTGGTAGATACGGTCGAGCAGAATGAACACCGCATATACGGGTGCGGCTACTCGCAGGTAAGAGATAGTCCGCTCGAGCAGGGCCCGCCCGCGCACCCTGGTGAACCACGAGACCAGCAACAGAAAGCCGCCGACCGCAACCAGGTCCATGCCCGTAGTCAGCCGCGTCAACAGATTCAGTCCCAGCGCAGCGGAGCCAATGAGCAACGCCCGGCGGCTCCCGGTACGCAGCCACTGGTACTGGAACGCCAGCCCGGTGAGCGTCAGCAGCATGATGTAGTTGTTCTCCATCATGTTCTGGGTGTAATGCAGGTGGGTGGTGCAGAAGAGCAGCGCCAGGACACCCGCAATCGCCTGCTTCACGGTGAAGTCGAACCGGCGCAGCAGCCGGAAGCAAACCAGCACGGTCAAAACCGACACCAGCGCGTTGGTGCAGTAGGCGACGGTGATGCCGCGAATGCTGGGATCCTCTTTGTAATGGGCGAGAATCGGCAGCCGCTCCAGGTAGGCGCCGATTACGTCGAAAGGCAGCATCAGCAGGGACTGGCCGATGCCGTACCAGCCATAGAGCTTGCCACCGCGGCCATGCAAGCCAAACTCCGGGTACTCGTCGGGGAAGACCGCCGGCTGGGAGGTCCAGAAGGAA
>JBIOFT010000169.1:0-7643 GCA_044447375.1 Terriglobales bacterium
CACCACGAATCCCACCGAGAGGGTTAAGGCCATCAGGGACAAGTTGTCCACGCTGTAGCCGAGCAGGTACATCACCGAGAAAGTGCCGATAATGGCCATCGGCAGCGCGAATGACGGGATGATGGTGGCCGAGATGTTGCGCAGGAAGAGGAAGATCACCATGACCACCAGCGTGATGGTGAGCAGGAGCGTGAACTTGACGTCGTTCACGGAAGCGCGAATCGATTCCGAGCGGTCGTACAGGGTGTCAACGCGCACCGCGGCCGGAATCTGCTGTTCCAGGCGGGGAAGCAGCGCCTTCACCCCGTTCACGACTTCGACCGTGTTGGTGCCGGGCTGGCGCTGGATGGCCAGCACGACGGCGCGGTCGCCGTTGTACCAACTGGCGCTCTTGTCGTCTTGCACGCTGTCAATGACTCGGCCGAGTTCGTTCAGGCGCACCGGCGAGCCGTTGCGGTAGGCGACGATCATGGGGCCGAACTCGGCCGCATTCTGCAGTTTACCGTTGGACAGCAGCGTAAAGGTGTGGGTGTTTCCGTAAAGCGTGCCGGTGGGAGTATTGGTATTGCCCGTTTGCAGGGCGCTATCCACCTCGTCGATACCGATCTGGCGACTGGCCATCTGGCGCGGATCAAGTTGCACGCGCACGGCGTACTTCTGCGAGCCGAACACCGACACTTGCGCCACGCCGTTCACCATGGAGATGTTCTGCGCCATGGTGGTTTCGGCGGCTTCGTCCACGTCCGACAGCTTCAGCGTGGGCGAGCTGACGGCGAGATACAGGATGGGCTGGTCGGCCGGGTTCACCTTTTGGAACGACGGCGGCGTCGGCATCTCCGGGGGCAGTTGGCTGGCCGCCTTGGAAATGGCCGATTGCACGTCGAGCGCGGCGCCATCCAGGCTGCGGCTGAGGTTGAACTGGATGGTGACATTGGTGCTCCCCAGCGCGTTGGTCGAGGTCATCGAGTCAATGCCGGCGATGGTGGAGAACTGTTTCTCCAGCGGGGTCGCCACCGAGGACGCCATCGTCTCCGGGCTCGCGCCGGGCAGTTGCGCGATCACCTGGATGGTGGGGAAGTCCACGTTGGGCAGGTCGCTCACCGGCAGCAGCGTGTAGGCGAAAATGCCGAAGATCAAAATGGCGGCCATGACCAGCGTGGTCATAATCGGCCGCTTGATGAAGAGCTCGGAGATACTCACTGGCTGCCTCCGGCCGGCGCCGCCGCCGCGGGAGCAGCCGACGCGCTGGGGGGAACCGTGCTCTGCACGTCGACCTTGCCATTGGGCACGACGCGGAGCTGTCCATCCACGACGACGCGGTCACCCTTGGTGAGGCCGCCGGCAACCAGCGTGAGGTTTTCAAACGTGCCGGTAGTCTCGACCGGCTGCGCCTTCGCCGTATTGTCCTGGGACACGATCAAAACGTAATTGCCCTGCTGGCCCGTCTGAATGGCCTTGGTGGGGACGACGATCACGTTTTTGCGAACCGAAAGATTCAGCACCGCGTCAACAAATTCACCCGGCCACAGGCGCCTGTCCTGGTTGAGGAAGGTGGCTTTGAGCTTCACCGTGCCGGTGGTGGGATCCACGCCGTTGTCGATGAAGGTCAGCGTGCCCTCGGCGGGATTGCTGGTCTGCCCCTTGGGATAGGCGAGAACTTTGAGATGTCCGCCGGCGGAATACTGCCGCACCGCCTGGAGCTGCGTTTCCGGAACCGAAAAGGTCGCATAGATGGGCTGAAGCTGATTGAGCTGCACCAGGAACGGGGTGTCGTTGGCCTTGATGAGGTTGCCGACGTTGATCAGCAACGCTCCGGCGCGGGCATCGATCGGCGACTTGATATCGGTGTAGCGCAGTTGCACCCTGGCGGCATCCACCGCGGCCTTGTCGGCATTGACGGCGGAAGCATTGGCCTGCGCCTGGGTGCGCATCTGTTCCGCCTGCTCGCGCGAGATCACGCCCTGGGCCTCCAGAGCGGTGTAGCGGCCGGCCTGCGCCTGCGCATTCACGGCATTTGCCTGGTCGCGCTGCAAATTGCCCTCGGCCTGCTCCAGTGCCGCCTGGAACGGCGCCTTGTCGAGTTGGAAGAGCAACTGGCCATGGCGGACGTCGTCGCCTTCCTTGAAGTAAACACGCTCGATCTGACCATTCACCTGCGAGCGGATCTGCACCGTCTGGTAAGACTCGACGTTGCCAATGGCGGTGATCTGAACCGGGATGTCGCGCTGGTCAACCGTGGCGACGATGACGGGCGCCGGTGGGCGTTGGCCGCCCGGACCACCCGGGCCGGCCGCCTGCGCGGTGTTCTTGCTGCAACCGAGCAAAAGGGAAATGGCCGCGATCGCGACCAGCAGGATGGAGAAATTGCGCAATTTCAAAGAGCGGGCCTCATGTTTTCTTGACTGTTCATTTTGTCTGTAATACCCCGCAGACGAAGTAAGTGGCTGCTTACTGTTCGATGCCGCAATTGCGGCGAGGATTCGGCCCGACAGCGACATTTTACCTTTGTTTACGGCGCGGCGGTCACGCCAGTTAAGGCGTGTGCGGCTCCAGGCCGGAACCACCCCGCACTTCGCTCGCCTGCCTGCCGCCACGGCGCATCAGCTTCCAGCGCAGGCGGTCGAGGTAGAGGTACATCACGGGCGTAGTGAACAGGGTAAGCGCCTGGCTGACAATGAGGCCGCCGACAATCGTCAATCCCAGCGGACGGCGAAGCTCGGCGCCAACACCTCCGCCCAGGGCCAGCGGCAGCGCGCCGAACAGCGCCGCCATGGTGGTCATCATGATCGGCCGGAAGCGCAGCAAGCAGGCTTCGTAGATAGCCTTCTCCGGCTCCATGCCGTCGCGCCGTTCGGCCACGAGGGCGAAATCAATCATCATGATGGCGTTCTTCTTGACGATCCCGATCAGCAGGATGATGCCGATCAGCGCCATGATGGTGAGATCGGTGTGCGTGATGAGCAGCGCCAGCAGCGCGCCCACGCCCGCCGAGGGCAGCGTGGACAGGATGGTGATGGGGTGCATGTAGCTCTCGTAGAGCACGCCGAGGACGATGTACACCGTGAGCAGCGCGGCCAGGATCAGCAGGGGCTGGTTTTTCAGCGACTCCTGGAAGGCGGCGGCGGTGCCGGAGAAACTGGCAATGATGTTGCCGGGGAAGCGCATGGTGCGTTCCGCTTCCTCAATGGCGCGCACCGCCTGCCCCAGCGACACGCCGGGCGCCAGGTTGAAGGAAATGGTGGTGGAGGGGAACTGCGACTGGTGATTCACCGCCAGCGCGGTGTTCCCGGTTTCGTAATGGGTGAAAGCGCTCATCGGAACCAATTGTCCATTGGCCGAGTGCACGTAAATGTTCTTGAGCGCATCCGGGTTCTGCTGGAAATCCGGCGCGACCTCCATCACCACGTGGTACTGGTTGAGCTGACGGTAGATGGTGGAGACCTGGCGCTGGCCGAAGGCGTCGTACAGAGATTCGTCGATCTGCTGGGCCTGGACGCCGAGCCTTCCGGCGGTGTCGCGGTCGATGGCCAGGTGCAATTCCAGGCCCTTGTTCTGCTGATCGCTGGAAACGTCGCGCAGCTCCGGCATCGTCTGGAGACGTTGCAGCAGGCGCGGCGCCCACTCGTTGAGCTCGCTCAAATCGGCATCCTGCAGGGTGTACTGGTACTGCGCGTTGCTCATGCGCCCGCCGACCCGCACGTCTTGTACGGGCTGGAGAAAGAGGGTGGCGCCGGGAATATGGCTGAGTTTTCCGCGCAGCCGGTTGATCACCTGGTCGGCGCTGGCCTTGCGCTGGCCCTTCAACTGGATGAAAAACCGCGCCGTGTTCCGGGCGCCGCCACCGGTGAACGCGCCCACCGTTTCCACGGCGGGATCGGAGAGCACGATGTCGCTGAACTGCTGCTGCTTCTGCCGCAGCGAGACAAACGAAATGTCCTGCGACGCCTGAATGCTGCCCATCAGCCGCCCCGTGTCCTGCTGCGGGAAAAATCCCTTGGGCACGATGTAGTACAGGTACCCGGCTAACGCCATGGTGGCGAGCATGACCGCCAGCATGAGCGCGGAATGGCGCAAGACCCAGCGCAGCCCGCCGGCATAAGTGGAATGCATCAGGTTGAAGGCCCGCTCGCTGAGGCGATAGAGGCGGCCGTGTTTGACATCGGCCTCGGATCGCAAGAATTTGGCGCAGAGCATGGGGGTGGTGGTCAGCGACACCACCAGCGACACCGCGATGGCCATGCTCAAGACAACGGCAAACTCGCGGAACAGCCGCCCGACGATCCCGCCCATCAGCAGGATGGGAATGAACACCGCCACCAGCGAAGTGCTCATGGAAAGCACGGTGAAGCCGATCTCGCTGGCCCCCTTGAAAGCGGCGCGCACGGGGTGTTCGCCGGCCTCGATGTAGCGCGAAATGTTCTCGATGACGACAATGGCGTCGTCCACGACGAATCCGGTGGCAATGGTCAGCGCCATCAGCGAGAGGTTGTCGATGGTGTAATGCAGCAGGTACATCAGCGCCACGGTGCCGAGCAGCGACAGCGGGACGGCCACGCTGGGAATGAAGGTTGCCGCCGCGTTGCGCAGGAAAAGGAAGATCACCAGGACAACCAGCGCGACGGCGATGGTAAGGGTGAACTCGATGTCCTGCACCGAGGTGCGAATCGTGGTGGTGCGGTCATTCACCACCGACAGCTTCATCGAACCCGGGATCGAGGCCTGAAACAGCGGCAGCAGCTCGCGAATGCGGTCCACGGTGCCGATGATGTTCGCGCCCGGCTGGCGAAAAATGATCATCAGCACCGCGGGCGTGCTGTTGAACAGTGCCGCGTTGCGGACGTCCTCCACCGAATCGAAGACGTTGGAAATCTGGTCGAGGCGGACAGGCGCGCCGTTGCGGTAGGTCACCACCAGCGGCTCGTACTGAACCGCGACCTTGAGCTGGTCGTCAGCCGCAATGGTGAAGGCATCGAGCGCGCCACTGAACTCGCCCTTGGGACTGTTGGCGTTGGCGCGGTTCAGCGCGTTGCGTACGTCGTCCATGCCGATGCCGTAGGCGGCAAGCTGCGTCGGGTTGGCCTGCACGCGGACCGCGGGCTTGGCGCCGCCACCGACAATCACCTGCCCCACGCCTTCGACTTGGGCGATCTTCTGCGCCAGGATGGAATCGGCCGAGTCGTACATGCGCGCCAGCGGTTGCGTGTCGGAGGTGAGGGCGAGCAGCATGATGGGGGCGTCGGCGGGATTGGTTTTGCGGTAGGTCGGTGAATTGGGAAGATTAGCCGGGAGCTGTCCGCGGGCCGCGTTGATGGCTGCCTGGACGTCGCGCGCCGCCGCGTCAATGTTGCGGCTGAGATCGAACTGCATGGTGATGTTGGCCGAGCCGAGCTGGCTGGTCGAGGTCATTTCGGTGATGCCGGCGATCCTGCCGAACTGCCGCTCCAGCGGCGTAGCCACCGCCGATGCCATGGTCTCCGGGCTGGCGCCGGGCAGGCCGGCCGATACGGAGATGGTGGGGAACTCAACTTCCGGCAGCGGCGATACCGGCAGCAGGAAATAGGCAATGGAGCCCGCCATCAACACCGCCACCGCGAGCAGCGAAGTGCCCACCGGCCGGCGTATGAAAGGAGCGGAAACGTTCATACTCAGTCCGTCGCCGGCACCGACTCGGCATCAATGGGATTGCCGACGCGGTAGCGGGAAAGCTTGCGCGCCAGCCGGTCAAAAAAGAGGTAAACGACGGGTGTGGTGTACAGGGTGAGCAACTGGCTGAGCAACAGCCCGCCGACAATGGTGATGCCCAGCGGATGGCGCAACTCCGAACCGGTGCCGCGGCCCAGGGCCAGCGGCAGTCCGCCGAAGAGCGCGGCCATGGTGGTCATCATGATCGGCCGGAAGCGCAGCAGGCACGCCTGGTAAATGGCGTCTTCCGGCGGCATGCCGTCCTTGCGCTCGGCCTCGAGCGCGAAGTCGATCATCATGATGGCATTCTTTTTCACGATGCCGATCAGCAGCACAATGCCGATCAGTCCGACCACTCCCAGGTCCATGCCAAACAGCAACAGAGCGAGCAGCGCGCCCACGCCCGCCGAGGGAAGCGTGGACAGGATGGTGATGGGGTGGATGTAGCTCTCGTAGAGCACTCCCAGGACGATGTAGACGGTGATGACCGCCGCCAGGATCAGCAGGGGCTCGTTTTTCAGCGACGACTGGAACGCCGCCGCCGTGCCCTGGAAGCTGGCATGGATGCTTGCCGGGAGCCCGATTTCCTTTTCCGCCTGCTGGATCGCGGTGACGGCGTGTCCCAGCGAAAGCTTCGGCGTGATATTAAACGACAGTGTCGTCGCCGGGAATTGTCCCTGGTGATTGATGGTCAGGGGCGCATTGATCTGCTCGATGCGGGTGAAGGCGGTCAGCGGAATAGCGCCGCCGGTGGCGGAACGCACGTAGATGTCCTTGAGCGAATCGGGGTGCTGCTGATACTTGGGATCCACCTCCAGCACGACGTGATACTGGTTCAACTGCGTGAAGATGGTGGACACCTGGCGCTGGCCGAAGGCGTCGTAGAGGGTGTTATCGAGATCGGCGGGGAGAATGCCCAGGCGCCCGGCGGTATCGCGATCAATGGAAATGGCCGCCTGCAAACCGCCATTCTGCTGGTCGCTGGCGACGTCGCGCAGTTCCGGCCGGGTGCGCAGCTTGTCCACCAGCCGCGGCGTCCACTGGCCCAGCTCCGCCGCGTTGGCGTCTTCGATAGTGTACTGGTACTGGGTGCGGCTGACCCGGTCCTCCACCGTCAAGTCCTGCACCGGCTGCATGTATAGAGTGATGCCCTGGATCTGCGCCACCTGCGGCTGCAGCCGCCGGATGATCTCCGACGCGGTGGCGCTGCGCTGCTCGCGCGGCGTGAGGTTCACCTGGATACGGCCGGTGTTGATGGTGGTGTTGATCCCGTCCACGCCGATGAAGGAGGACAGGTTCGCGACGTCCGGGTCCTTGAGAATGACCTGCGCGAGTTTCTGCTGACGATCGGCCATGGCCTGGAACGAGACCGTCTGCGTCGCCTCGGAAATTCCCAGAATCGCGCCCGTGTCCTGCACCGGGAAAAAGCCCTTGGGCACGACGATGTAAAGGAAGAAAGTCAGCGCCAGCGTGCCGACGGTCAGCAGCAGCGTCGCCCGCTGGTGACGCAGGACAAAGCGCAGCGTGGTGCCGTACTTTTCGATCACCGCGTTAAAGAACTGCTCCGACTTGCGGTAGAACCAGCCCTGCTCCTGTTCGGTCCGGTGGCGCAGCAGCCTGGCGCACATCATCGGCGTCAAGGTCAGCGAAATCACCGCCGATACCAGAATCGTGACCGCCAGGGTGACCGCGAATTCGCGGAACAGACGCCCCACCACGTCGCCCATGAACAACAACGGGATCAGCACCGCGATGAGCGAGACGGTCAGCGACACAATCGTGAACCCGATCTGCTCCGAGCCCTTCAGCGCCGCCATCACCGGCGAATCGCCCACCTCGATGTAGCGCGAGATGTTTTCGATCATCACGATGGCGTCGTCCACCACGAATCCGGTGGAGATGGTCAGCGCCATCAGCGAGAGGTTGTCGAGGCTGTAGCCGAGCAGGTACATCACGCCGAA
>JBIOFT010000170.1:0-7606 GCA_044447375.1 Terriglobales bacterium
CGCACAAGTAGGGGTGCTTCGACTCGTGCGGGCAAAAGCGGCCCGCACTCGCTCAGCATGACAGGGAAATGGGTACAGCTAACGCGAATCTGCTAACGACTACCGACCAAAGAAAAGCCGGCCGAAGCGGTACGCCAGCACTGGCGCGGAGGGTATCGATGAATGGCCCGCTTCGGCCGTTATAAAAAACAACTGTTATGAATCCGGCAGGGGCTAAAGCCCCGGTCTTTTTTGACTCCTATCCGGCACGACTAAAGTCGTGCCCTCCCGTCCTAGCTCCCGTCCTCGTCAGCCCTCGCGTCTAATCCGCGAATCCGTCCGGCTGGGAGAGCGACACGTGAATCTCCCGTTCGTCGTAGCGCTGCCCCGCTTCGAGCGCGCGGCGGTTCAACTCCAGCATGGCCGGATTCTTGACCTTGTGTTCGAGCACCGCCAGCGCCGCCTCCGGGGGCAGGCACTCGGTTTCCGAGAGCAGCGCGCCCAGCATGACCACGTTGGCCACCTTGGCCGAGCCGATGTGGTCGGCGATGTCGAAGGCGGGCACGCAGATGGCGCGCACCTGCGCCGGCGGCTCAAAGTTCGCCGGCAGCGCGCCGTGGTTGTAGAGGATCAGGCCGCCGGGCTGGACCTCGGCCGCAAACTTGCGCAGCGACACTTCGTTCATGGCGATCAGCACCTCGGGATGCGACACCAGCGGCGACCCGATGCGCTGCCGCGACAGGCACACATGGCAATGGGCGCTTCCGGAGCGCATCTCCGGGCCATAGGAGGGCAGCCAGCTCACTTCCAAGCCCTCGAGCATTCCCATCTCGGCCAGCAACTGGCCCAGCAGCAGGACGCCCTGCCCGCCAAAGCCCGCAACCTTCACGGTGGCTTCATGCACGTGCCGATGATGCGCGCTTTCGGGCTTGGCCGCGGCTTCGCTTTCGATCTCGAGCACTTCCGCCACCGGGTGCTGCGGCACGGGTGTGACGGGTACCGCGGTCTTGCGATCGCGATAGACGCCCAGCGGGAAAGCTTTGATCATCTCCTCGCCAACCCAGCGGCGGGCTTCGACCGGGTCTTTCTTCCAGATCGTCGGACAGGGTGAAAGAATCTCGACGAAGGAGAATCCCAGCCCGGCCACCTGGTTCTCGATGGCTTTGCGGACGGCTCGGCGGGCGTGCATGATGTTCTTGTTGTCGGAAAGCGCCACGCGCTCGATGTAGAGCGGGGCTTCGAGCGTCGCGAGCAATTCGCAGACGTGCAGCGGATAGCCTTCATTCGACGGCCGCCGGCCCCAGGGGGACGTGGTCGAGATCTGGCCCACCAGCGTGGTTGGCGCCATCTGCCCGCCGGTCATGCCGTAGATGGCGTTGTTGACAAAGAAGCAGGTGATCTTTTCGCCGCGGTTGGCGGCATGCACGATCTCGGCGGTGCCGATGGCCGCCAGATCGCCGTCTCCCTGGTAGGCAAGCACGATGCTGTCGGGCCGCGCGCGCTTCACTCCAGTGGCCACCGCCGGCGTCCGCCCGTGCGACGCCTGCACGTTGCCCACGTCGAAGTAGTAGTAGGCGAACACCGAGCAGCCGACCGGGCTGATGAAAATCACGCGATCCTGCACGCCCAGGTCCTGGATGGCTTCGGCAATCAGCTTGTGAACCACGCCGTGCCCGCACCCAGGACAGTAGTGCGTCTGGTGCTGCAAGTCGGACTTGCGCTCATAGTGATCGAAAAAGACCGGCGATTTCGAGTGCACCACCTGATATTCCGGCACGCTTCCTCCTTGAGGTCCCTCGCTGCGCTCGGGATTTCGGCAGCGGGTTCCCGCTCCTCCACCCCGGACGCTCACGCCCGCTAAACGCCTCAACTTACCCGATCGCCACCAGGTCGGCAGCCTTAGCCAGCAGCCGATCGCGGATCTCATCTGGCCCCGGCACATTGCCGCCGCTGCGGCCGTAAAACTCCACCGGCACGCGCCCATCGAGCGCCAGGCGCACGTCCTCCACCATCATTCCGGTGCTCAACTCCACTACCAGCACGGAGCGGCAGCGCGCCGCCGCGGCGGCCAGCGCCTTCGACGGGAACGGCCACAACGTGATGGGGCGGAATAGTCCGGCGCGCAGCCCGAACTTGCGCACCTGCTCCACCGCCGACCGCAGCACCCGCGACACAATGCCGTAACCGACCACCAGCACCTCGGCGTCGTCCGCCATATAGAGCTCGTGGCGCGGCTCTTCTTCCTGCGCCTTGCGGTACTTGTCCTCGAGATGGCGGACGTGGCCTTCGAGCTCGTCGGTTTCGAGATAGATGGAGTTCACCAGGTTTTTCCGCGTCTCGCGAACGCCGGTGACCGCCCACGGCTTCTTCGGCTGTGGGACCTGCCGCTCTTCGATCTCGAGCGGCTCGATCATCTGGCCGATGAAGCCATCGGTGAGCACGACGGCCGGATTGCGATATTTATCGGCCAGGTCGAAGGCCAGCATGGTGAGCTCCGCCATCTCCTGCACCGAAGCCGGCGCCACCACCAGGTTGCGATAGTTGCCGTGCCCGCCGCCTTTGACCATGGCGAAGTAATCGCTCTGCTCGGGCGCGATGTTGCCCAGCCCCGGACCGCCGCGCATCACATCGACGATCACGCAGGGCAGCTCCGAGCCGGCGATATAGGAGATGCCTTCCTGCATCAGGCTGATACCCGGTCCCGAGGATGCGGTCATCACGCGCACGCCCGCCGAAGCCGCGCCGTACACCATGTTGATGGAAGCGACCTCGCTCTCCGCCTGCACGAAGGTGCCGCCCACTTGCGGCAGGTAGAGCGCCGCCGCCTCGGCGATCTCGCTGGCCGGGGTGATGGGATACCCGTAATAGGCGCTGCATCCGGCCTGGATGGCGCCTTTGATCACCGCTACGTTGCCCTTACATAATTGCCGCACGGGAAACCTCCTCGCCCATCGCCTTGGCTTGGACCGCCCGCAACACCGTGATCGCGCCCGGCTCCGGGCAGCAGTAGAAGCAGATGCCGCAGCCGGTACACTTCTCTCCGGTGTAGTGCGCGGGATGGATGCCGTACGCATTCAGTCCCGTGAGCAGCTCCAGGCACTCCGGCGGGCAGGAGTCCACACACAGCCCGCAGCCCTTGCACTCGTCCTGGTTGATCTCGACAGACCCGCGTGGTTCGGCCATGTCTCTCACCTCACCTCGGCGAACGCGTGGTTCTTTTGCAGCCATTTGGTGCGCTCGCAGTATTCGTAGAGCTGGTTGCGGAAGTCGGGATGAGCGATCTGGATCAGCGCTTCCGCCCGCTGCCGGATGGAGCGCCCGTGCAAATAAGCGACGCCGAATTCGGTGACCACATAGTGCACGGCGCCGCGCGAGGTCACCACCCCGGCGCCGGGATCGAGCGTGGGCACGATGCGTGAGATGGTGTCGTTCTTCGCCGTCGAAGGTATCGCGATGATGGGCTTGCCGCCCTTCGACCGAGTCGCCCCGCGGATGAAATCCACCTGCCCGCCGATTCCGCTGTAAAAATACGTCCCGATGGAGTCGGCGCAGACTTGCCCGGTGATATCGATCTGCAGCGCCGAGTTGATGGCCACCATGTGGTCGTTCTGCGCGATCAGAATCGGATTGTTGGTGTAGGCGTTGGGGTGGAATTCGAAGATGGGGTTATCGTTGACGAAGTCGAACAGCTTGCGGGTGCCGAGAGCGAAGGCCAGCACCACCTTGCGCGGGTGCAGCGTCTTGCGCCGGCCGTTGACCACGCCCGACTCGATCAGCGGGATGATGTGATCGCTGAGCAGCTCAGTGTGCACGCCCAAGTCCTTGCGGTCCTTGAGGTAGAGCAGCACCGCGTCGGGGATGCCGCCGATGCCGGTCTGGATCGTGGAACCATCTTCGATGAGCGTAGCCACGTTGCGCGCAATCGCCAGGTGCAGGTCGGTGATCTCGTGCTTGGGCAACTCGCACAGCGGCCGCGAGCTTTCCACGATGGCGTCGATGTCGCTGACATGGATGAAGCTGTCGCCGTAGGTCCGCGGCATCTGGTCGTTCACCTGGGCGATGACGAAGCGAGCCTTCTTGGCTGCGGTCAGCGTGGTATCCACGCCCACGCCGAAGCTGCAGAAGCCGTGCGAATCCGGCGGCGACACCTGGATCAGCGCTACGTCGATCACCATCTCGCCCGATTCGAACAGCGACTCGATCTCGCTGAGGAAGATGGGAGTGTAGTCGGCGCGACCGTCGTTGACCGCCTCCCGCACGTTGGCGCCGATGAACATGGCGTTGTGGCGGAAGTGCCCGGCCATCTCCGGGGCGATGTAATCGGCGCGGCCCATGGTCAGCAGGTGCACGATCTCCACGTCGCGCACGAACGGCCCACGCTCGATCAGGGCGCCCACCAGGGTTTCCGGCTCGGCGCACCCGGGCTGGATGTACACCCGCATGTGAGACTCCACGCAGCGCAGCGCCTCACGCGCCGACATCACCTTGGTGCGATATGAGTCCATCCACGCCATAAGGGCCTTTCCCTAGTTGCTCGCCACTTTCTTCTGGGCGACCTGATGACGTTCGTAGCCGATGGCGGCGAAATACACGGCGCGATCGAAGAACTGCTCGACCAGTTGGAACAGCTCGAGTTCCTGGAAGATTTCCACCGGGCGATCCGCCATCGCTTCCCTGGTCACGTACTCCCAGAGGTGCTCCTTGGTGGCCACGATGACGAACATCAACTGGCTGAGGCACACGCCCTGCGCCGCCCGCTGCTCGCCGATGGCGATGTAGCGATGCTCGACGTCGTGCTCGGTCTTCTTCAGCAGCCACTGTCCCAGGTGGTGGTAGATCTCGGAAACTTTCTGCTTCAAATCTTCCGGCGGAACCTTCTGGACGAACTCGCGGCAGCGCTCGCTGTTCTCGATGCGATCCAGCAGCCCCCGCGCCAGTTGGTCGGAGTGGGTCTCGATCAGCCGCACCAGCCGCCATCCCAGCACGCCCAGCAGGGCGGCGTTTTGTGTCGTATCGGCAATCATGGTCGCCTCCTGGTCCTGGAATCGGCGGACCACTCCCGATTCCCTGGCCAAGATGAGAACGGCACGCTGGCTGCCATCGGACGCGTTAGCTAACCAACATCTAATTAGTAAGTTAGCGACAGACTCCGGAACGGATTCGGGTTTAATGGTTGAGAAGCCGATGCCGTTCGGGGAATATGGCGCAGTTCAGGGGGCAGGGGGCAGCACGGAGGAGCAGGGGCATCTGCGTCCCGCTTCCCGCTTCCCGCTTCCTGCTTCCTGCTTCCCGCTTCCTGCTTCCCGCTTCCTGCCTCCTGCCTCCTGCCTCCTGCCTCGGTTCACTCCTCACGCAGCTATGTGACAGCCGTCACTCCCTCACGCCTGTCTCTGGGGCGACAATCTGGCTCGACCGTGTGTGGTCGCTACCCGCAAGGCCTTCCGATCCAAACATGCTCCGATGTTGGGGCCTCCGGCTCGCCCGCCGTCGGGTGCGACGGAGCGAAAGGAGCTTTCATGGCAAAAGGCACGGTCAAGATTGTGGTGGAACGCTGCAAGGCCTGCGGCTTCTGCGTCGAGTTCTGTCCCACCAAGGTGCTGGCGCTTTCGCCGGCGTTCAATTCCAAGGGCTATCACCCACCGCACATGGTCAACCCGGAAAAGTGTTCGGGCTGCGATCTGTGCGGCATGTACTGCCCGGACTTCGCCATCTTCGGCTATAAGGCCGGCGAGAAGTGCGAGCCGAAGGAGGCCGCTCATGAAAGCTGATCCCGCGGGCGTCCTGACCGGCGTCCACTTCCTCGACGGCGACCACGCCTGCTGTGAAGGCGCGCTGGCCGCGGGCGCGCGCTTTGCCGCCGGTTATCCCATCACGCCTTCGACGGAAGTGGTGGAGCGCTTCGCCGCGCGCGTGCCTAAGGTCGGCGGCACGTTCATCCAGATGGAAGACGAACTGGCATCGTCGATCGCGATTCAAGGAGCGGTCTGGGGCGGCGCGAAAGCGTTCACCGTCACCAGCGGGCCGGGCTTTTCGCTGATGATGGAGCACATCGGCTACGCCATCATGACCGAGACCCCGTGCGTGTTTGTGGACGTGCAGCGCGGCGGCCCCTCCACCGGGCTGCCCACGCTGCCGGCGCAATCCGACATGATGCAGGCGCGCTGGGGCTCGCACGGCGATTACGAAGTCATCGCGCTGTGTCCCAACTCGCCGCAGGAGTGCTTCGACCTCGCTATCACCGCCTTCAATCTTTCCGAGAAATACCGCGTGCCGGTGATGTTCATGATGGACGAATGCGTCGGCCACATGACCGAGAAGGTGATCATCCCGCCGGCCGACCAGATCGAGGTCGAGCCGCGCCACAAGACGCACAAGGCTCTCGGCACCTACAAGCCGTATGAGTGCAACGGCGACGGCAGCCTGGTTCCGGAAATGGCGCATGCCGGCGAAGGCTATAAGTTCCATATCACCGGACTGACCCACGATGAGCGCGGCTATCCCGCGATGACGGTAGACGCGCAGCAGAAGCTGGTGGGACGCCTGCAGGACAAGATTCGCAAGGCTGGCGACGATCTGGTGCTGGTGGAAGAGGACAGCACGGCCGATGCCGACGTGGTGGTGGTCTCCTACGGGATCACCTCCCGCGTGGCGCAGCGCGGCATCGACGCGGCCCGCGCCAAGGGCCTGAAGGTCGGCAAGCTGCGGCTGAAGATCGTGTGGCCCTTCCCCGACCAGCTCATCAAGAAACTGGCGAAGCGCGCCAAGGCGTTCGTCGTACCCGAGCTCAACCTGGGACAGATTTCCCGCGAGGTCGAGCGCGCCGCAGCCGGCGTCAAGACGGTTCTGGTGCCGCACGCCGGGGGCGGCGTCCACCGGCCCGAGAACATCCTGAAAGCCATCCAGGAGGCGTTGCGATGAGTGAAGAAGTCGATTTCGATTGCGCCGAGTGTACGAACCCGGTCGAGCCCTTCCTGCGCAGCGACCGCATGCCTCACATCTGGTGTCCGGGCTGCGGCATCGGGACCACGGTCAACTGCTTCACCCGCGCCCTCATCGATTCCAAGGCTGACCTCAACAAGCTGGTGGTGGTCTCCGGCATCGGCTGCACCGGGCGCGTGGCCGGCTACCTGGAGCTGGATTCGTTCCACACCACCCACGGACGCGCCATCCCCTTCGCCACCGGACTGAAGCTGGCCAACCCCAGTCTGACGGTGGTGGTGTACGCCGGCGACGGCGACCTCTCGGCCATCGGCGGCAATCACCTGATCCACGCCGCGCGCCGCAACATCGACCTGAAGGTGATCTGCGTCAACAACCTGATTTACGGTATGACCGGCGGCCAGACTGCGCCGACCACGCCGGCGGAGTCCACCACTTCCACCAATCCCTACGGGACGTTCGAGCCGGGCTTCAACCTGCCGCACCTTGTGGACGCGGCGGGCGCGGTGTACGTGGCGCGCTGGACCACCTTCCACGTCCGTCAGGTGGCGCGCTCCATGCAGGAAGCCTTCAAGAAGAAGGGCTTCAGCTTCATCGAGATCATCTCGCCGTGTCCTACGCTCTACCAGCGGCGCAACAAGATGGGCGACGGCCTCGATGCCATGAAGTACTACAAGCAGGCCAGCAA
>JBIOFT010000171.1:0-7600 GCA_044447375.1 Terriglobales bacterium
CCAGACTGGTGAGTTGGCGCAGTCGGCTACGAACGTCGCGAGTAACGAATCTCTGGCGCGAAGTTCGCATCTAAAACCAACGGAATTGTCCCAAAACCAGCAATGCCGAGAAGCACTATCAATTTCGATACGGTACGGAACATCGGACTTGCTTTCCCCGGCGTGGAAGAAGGCACTGCGTATGGCTCGCCAGCGCTGAAAATCCATGGAAAACTGCTGGCGTGGGTACCGGTTAATCCGTCGGCAGAACCGGGTTCGCTTGTCGTTCGTGTCAATTTCGATGAGCGCGCCGAACTACTTGCTGCTGCACCGGACGTTTACTACGTGACAGACCACTATGCCGACTATGATGCCGTTCTGGTTCGCCTATCTCGCGTCAATCCCGCTATATTACGGGACTTGCTCGGCATGGCCTACAAGTTTGTGACCGCTAACGCCGCGCCCCGTCCCTCCCGCAAGCGCCGAAACCCCGGACGGTAAGAACCTAATTCCCGCCTGAATGCCGCATCCGCTGGGGATAACTGTTGTAAACAGGCGTTATCACTAACTGAGAATTTCGGAGCCGCTGCACACTTTGCCGCACACAATGCCCCGGAACGTACCGGAACAGACACCTGCTTCCCCGAACAACCAACAACTTACCCGCCAAACCGGCTTGTTGAAGTAGTTTTCCATGCGGACTGCGGCGGGATGGTCTCTTAGCCTTTAGCTCTTCCCTCGGCGTCCTCTGCGTCCTCGGCGGTTTTGGGTTTCCTGACGTTCCGCTCCCAGATGATCCGCAGGCCCTCGAGAGTGAGTAGATCATCCACCGCGCTGATGTACTTCGACCCTTCGCCGATCAGCGACGCCAGTCCGCCGGTGGCGACCACCTTCGTCTCGGGGCCGAGTTCGGCAAGCATGCGCTCCAAAATCGCATCCACCAGTCCCAGATATCCGTAGTAAAGCCCGGACTGGATGCTGCCCACGGTGTTGCTGCCGATCACGCGGGGCGGCTTGCGGATATCGACGCGAGGCAGCCGCGCGGTGCGCTCGAACAGCGCGTCCGCCGAGATGCCGATGCCGGGTGTAATCACGCCGCCCAGGTATTCTCCCCTGGCCGAGACCGCGTCGAAGGTGGTGGCGGTGCCGAAGTCCACGATGATGCACGGCCCGCCGTACTTCTCGAAGGCGGCCACGCCGTTGACCACACGGTCGGCGCCGACCTCCGCCGGATTGTCGTATTGCACCGGCATGCCGGTCTTCACGCCCGGCTCGACGAACAGGGGCTTGCTGTGGAAGTAGCGTTCGCAGACTTCGCGCAGCACCGAGTCCATGGGCGGCACCACGGACGAAATGATGATGCCTTTGATGGCCGCAACCTTAATGTCGGCCATCGCGAACAGGTTGCGGAACAGCACCCCGTACTCATCCACGGTCTGCGTCTGGATGGTAGCGACGCGCCAGTGCGCGGCCAGCTCGCTGCTGTGGCCGTCACCGGCAAAAACTCCCAGCACCGTGTTGGTGTTGCCGACGTCGAGGACTAGAAGCATAAGAATTGGGCCATTGATTCATTGGGCCCGGTCTTTCAATGACTCAATGAATCAATCTCCCTCACTCCGCCCGAGATCACCGTCCGCAGCCCTGTAGCCGTCTGCACCCGCAAGAAACCGTTGGCATCGAGGCCCTCGGTAACGCCCTCGTAGCCGCCTTCTTCCTCGACGCGCATTTGCCGGCCGCGCGACGACGACGATGCGTCTTCGAAGCGGCGAATGATCTCAGCCATCGGCTTGCCGGCGTGTGTGCCGCGGCCGGGCGCCAGCGCGCGGTACTCGCGGTGGAGGGATTTTAGCAAAGCCGCGGCGAGTTCCACCCGTGACCACGTTCTGCCGGTCTCGATCCGCAAGGAAGTGGCTTCATTCTCCAGTGCCGCAGGGAAGGAATTCTGGTTCACGTTCAGGCCGATGCCAAGAACCAGGTAGCGCACCCGCGTGGGCTCGGCATTCATCTCGATGAGAACGCCGCAGAACTTTTTCCCCGCCAGCAGAACGTCGTTCGGCCACCGCAGATCGGCGACCAGGCTGGTGACCTCCTGCACAGCCAAGCGCACCGCCAGGCCCGCGGCGAGGGAGATGGCCAGCGTGTCCGCGGGGGAGATTTCCGGCCGCAGCACCACCGAACAATAAACGCCGGCGGATTTTTCCGAGAGCCACGAATGGCCGCCACGGCCGCGCCCCGCGGTCTGCTCCTCGGCAATGAAGACGCTGCCTTCCGGCTCGCCGTGAGCCGCGGCGTTCATCGCTTCCGCATTGGTCGAGCCGACGCGGAAGTAGTGGTGGAGGCGCTCCGCAAAAAGCGTGCCCTTCACCAGGGGCTTCACAAATTCGGGCAACAGCAGATCGGGGACGGACTTGAGCTGGTATCCGGTCGCCGGGTGCCCCGTGATCTCGACGCCCAGACCACGCAACTGCTGCACGAATCGCCACACCGCCGACCGGCTGGCGCCGATCTCCTCGGCCAGCTTGGTCCCGCTGACTACCACCATAGCGTGGTCAGTGAGCAGGCGCACGATGCGCTCGATGCGGCCATCGGTACGCGCCTCCGGCTCGGGTGCTGCGCGACGGCTGCGCAATCGGCGGGTTTTCGCGGGCGTTTTGATGGGAGGATTATGAGGGACTCGGCGTGCTCTGCCCAAGTAATTTCCGTAGCTAGCCCGGACGCAAACCCACCACGGAGGCACAGAGAACTATGAAAAGAATCTCTCTGTGTCTCCGTGCCTCTGTGGTGAATGCCCTAATCCGGCTCCACCCGCAGGCTCATGTCCACCGCAGCCACGGAGTGGGTCAGCGCGCCCACGGAGATGTAATCCACGCCCGCCTCAGCGTAGGCGCGGACGTTCTCCAGCGTGATCCCGCCGGAGCATTCCAGCGGCACACGGCGCGTGTGCTGGGCGCCGCGCTCGACCGCCTTCTTCACGTCCTCCACCGACATGTTATCGAGCAGGACGGCTTCGGCGCCGTGGGTGAGCGCTTCTTCGAGTTCCTTCAGCGAGCGCACCTCGATCTCGATCACCTGCTCGCCGCGGCGGTTGCGCTGCGCGCGCTCCAGCGCCGGCGCGATCCCGCCGGCCACCGCGATGTGATTGTTCTTGATGAGCACGCCGTCGGAGAGATCCAGGCGGTGGTTGAAGCCGCCGCCGCACACCACCGCGTACTTGTCCAGCACGCGCAGCCCGGGGACGGTCTTGCGGGTGTCCAGGATGCGGGCGCGCGTCCCCGAAACCGCGTGCACGAAGCGGCGGGTCAGAGTGGCGATCCCGCTCAGCCGCTGCATGAAGTTCAGGATCACCCTCTCGCAGGAGAGAATCACCCGCGCGTTGTGCCGGATGACAGCCACGCTCTGGCCGCGGTGCAGGCGCACGCCGTCGAACACCTCGGGATGGCTGGTGACCTCGGGATGCTCGAGCACGGCGCCGTCCAGCGCGGCGAACACGTCGAAGATGCGCGCCACCAGGCCCAGCCCGGCCAGCACGCAGTCCTGCTTGGCCAGGATAGTGGCCGCAGCTACCTGGCGCGGATCGACGCAGGCATAGGTGGTGGCGTCGCGCGTGACGCTGTCCTCGCGCAACGCGTTCTCCAGGATGCCGGTGATGCGGCGGCTGTGCCAATCCATGACAGTACCAAGTACCAAGTACCGAGTACCGAGTCAAGACCGTCAGGCTGGATACTTGGTACTTGCTACTTGGTACTATCCCAGGGCGCCCAGCGCCGCCCGCGCCTTCTCGAGCAGCACTTCCAGCTCGCCGGCGCGCTTGCGCAGGCCTTCGACGACCTTCTCCGGCGCCTTGGCCAGAAACTGCTCATTCGCAAGCTGGCGGCGGGCGTTGGCCTGCTCGGCCTCCATCTTCGCCAGATCTTTTTCCAGACGGACGCGCTCGGCGGCTGCGTCCACCTTCTTCTCGTACTCGACCACCACGTCGAAGCGCGCCGTGTGCCGCGCGCTCGCGACCTTCGAGAGCTCCGAATCGACGAACGCAATGCCGCTGACGTTGGCCAGCCGCTCCACCGCCTCGCGGTTCTCTTCGATCAAGCGCCGCACGCCGTCGTCCGCAAAGACGCGGATAGGTGTGCTCACCTTGGGCTCGACCTTCAGATCGTGGCGAACCTGCCGCACGCTGACGATCAGGTCCTGGAGCACGGACATCTCCGTCTCCAGAGATTCGCTGATGAGCGCATCGTCGTGCTCGGGAAATGCCGCCAGTGCGATCGACTTCAGCGGCGGTTTGCCATCATAAAGCGCGTGCCACAGCTCCTCGGTGATGAAGGGCATAAAGGGCGAGAGCAGCCGCAGCGCGCCGTCGAAGACCGTGGTCAGCACGGCGAGCGCAGATTGGGCGACTGCGGGCTCTTCGGCGTTTAGCCGGAGCTTCGAGAGTTCGATGTACCAGTCGCAGAAGTCGCCCCAGAAGAACGTATACACGCGGTGCGCAGCCTCGTCGAAGCGGTAGGCCTCGAGCGCCTCGTTCACTTCGCGCGCGGTGCGGTGAAAGCGCGAGACGATCCACCGATCCTCCAGCACCTGCACTGCAGCTTGCGGCAAGCCGTTCGGCAGCGTGCCCGGTGCGCGCTCCATGTTCATGAAGATGAATCGCGCCGCGTTCCAGATCTTGTTGGCGAAGGCGCGGTAGCCCTCGGTGCGCGCGGGATTGAAGGCGATGTCCGTCCCCGGAGAGGCCATGGCCGCCAGCGTGAAGCGGGTGGCATCGGTGCCGTACTTTCCGATGATCTCAATGGGGTCTATGACGTTGCCCTTGGTCTTGGACATTTTCTGGCGCTCGGCGTCGCGCACCAGGGCGTGGATGTACACCTCGCGGAAGGGCACGGTGTCGTCGGCGCGGTCGGCGAAGCCGCTGGCCTGCTTGATCGACGCGTCCTGCTTGTGATCGCGCATGAAGTGGCAGCCAAACATGATCATGCGCGCCACCCAGAAGAACAGGATCTCGTAGGCGGTAATCAGCAGCGTCGAGGGATAGAAGATCTCCTGGTCGCGCGTCTTCTCCGGCCAGCCCAGCGAGGTAAACGGCAAGAGGCCGGAGGAGAACCACGTATCGAGCACATCTGACTCCTGCGTCAGGCTCGTGCTTCCGCACGTCTCGCACTTCGCCGGAGTCTCGCGCACGACGGTGATGTGCTGGTGCTCGGCGCAATACCACGCTGGGATGCGGTGTCCCCACCAGAGCTGCCGCGAGACGCACCAGTCGTGGATGTTCTCCATCCAGTGCAGGTAGATGGTCTTGTAATTTTCCGGCGTGAAGCGGACTTCGCCCCTCTCCACCACCTCGCGCCCGCACGCGGCCAGGCTGGGCTCGCCGTTCTTGCCCGGCTTGGTCATCGCCATGAACCACTGCGTCGAGAGCCGCGGCTCGACGATGGTCTTGCAGCGGTCGCACTTGCCGATCGGCACCACGTAGTCTTTCACTGCCGCCAGCAGCCCGCGCTGCTGCAGGTCGGCGACCACGCGCTCGCGCGCCTCGAAGCGGTCGAGACCGGCATAGGCGCCGGCGTTCTGATTCATGTGCGCGGTCTCGTCCATGATGTCGATCTGCGGCAGGTTGTGGCGCAGACCGGCCTGGAAGTCGTTGGGATCGTGCGCCGGCGTCACCTTCACCGCGCCGGTGCCGAACTCCGGCTGTGCCAGCTCGTCGAGGATGATGGGAATCTCGCGCTCCATCAGCGGCAGCAGCACGCGTTTGCCGTGCAGGTGGGTGTAGCGCCCGTCACGCGGATTGACGGCCACCGCCGTGTCGCCCAGCATGGTCTCCGGGCGGGTGGTGGCGACGGTGATGAACTCGCTAGTCCCGATTACCGGGTACTTGATCTCGTAAAGCTTGCCCGGCGTCTCCTCGTGAACGACTTCCAGGTCGGAGATGGCGGTCATGCAGCGCGGGCACCAGTTTACGATGTACTTCCCGCGATAGATCAGCCCTTCCTCGTACAGGCGGACGAAGACTTCGCGGACGGCGCGCGACAGGTTCTCGTCCATGGTGAAGTACTCGCGCGACCAGTCCACCGAATCGCCGACGCGCTTCATCTGCTCGACGATGGCGCCGCCGTAGTGCCGCTTCCACTCCCACACCCGCTCGATGAAGGCCTCGCGCCCCATCTGGCGGCGCTGCTTGCCCTCGCTGGCAAGCTGGCGCTCGACCATCATCTGGGTGGCGATACCGGCGTGGTCGGTGCCCGGCAGCCACATGCTGGCGAAGCCGCGCATGCGGTGCCAGCGCGCCATGATGTCCATCTGCGTGTGGTTGAGCATGTGTCCCATGTGCAGACGGCCGGTCACGTTGGGCGGCGGCAGTTGCATGCAGAAGACAGGCCTTCCCGGCCCGACCGCGGATGCCGGGACCTCGAACAGGCGCTCCTTCACCCAGTACTCGGCCCAGCGCGCCTCGATGGCGCCCGGATCGTAGGCTTTGGGAAGTTCGTGAGGCATCAGTTTCGATTCGTGATGTGAGGGCAACCCTCGATATTACAGGCGTGGGGAAAAGGGGGTCAATGCGGGGACGCGACGTGCACTGTTCCGTTTTCCGGAAGAAGCGGCATTTTTTGCGTTGACGACGCAATTTCTTGGTACCCTGACCGCGCCCGTGTTCTGCGGGACTTGCGAGGGACGACAAATGACATTAGCCCTTTCTTGGGTGCGGTCAGTCGGAAAAACAAGGGAGCTGCTGATGGCGAGCGACAGCAGGCTGCGTTTTGGGTGTGCGTGGGATTGTGGGCCAAAGGTCCTGTTGATGCCGCGTTCAGATGTCGCAATCTGTTTCGCGGGCGATACCTTCTACGCGTATCCGCTAATGCTACAGCTGTCGTCCGCCATAGCCCACTATGGCAAGTCGCGGAGTCGAGCACTCGACGTTTTCGACCTCAAGGGGCACACTCTTAGGGTTTTTAACAAGATGCGCAGCTTGATCAGCGACCTTCCGAGCGGGCGCGAGAGCCCTGACCCTCCGGACACCCGCTTCATCCTTGGTGGTTACTCCTGGAAAAAGAAAAAGTTCGCCATATGGGTCCTCCACTTTAATGCCTACTCCAAAGCCTTCGTCTTCCACCCCGTGACACCCTGGAGGGCAAGCGGGAGAAAGCAAGTAGCAATAGAGGGAGACCACGTCCCAGAGGCCAAGAAACTTCTCATCGAAAAGCTGAGAGCGGCAGGGAAGATTTCCAGCGGTGGTTTCGATATGGAACCCTTTGAGGTACTCAGGGACATGATCAGAAGCGGAGATTATCCGAGCATCGGGGGCCCCCCGCAGCTGGTAAAGATTTACGAACATATGAACGTAGTTCCCTATGGAGTGTATTGGCCGAACCGCGAGAGCGGCGAAGTCACCATGCTTGGACGACCGCTACTCGCATACGAAACGCCCGAAAGGAGAATTCTCGACCCAGATACGCTCAAGACCTACATTCGGCTATCAAAAGCGACGTTATCCAAAACTGAGGGTTTACAGTAGCTAAGTCCGGCAACGAGCTCAAGAGGAATTTCGGAATTTGTCGGTCGCGTTGGATTCCAATAAGGTCGGCGGGTGGCCCACCCAAGAGCTGCGATACAACCATGCACCTGGGGG
>JBIOFT010000172.1:0-7554 GCA_044447375.1 Terriglobales bacterium
AGCACGATGTACACCGTCGCCAGCGCGGCGGCGATCAGCAGCCACTCATTGCCGAGCGAATCCTGATAGGCCTGCGCCGTCCCGGAGAACGTGGTATGGATGGTCGAGGGCAACCCGACCGTGAGCGCAGCCTTGTGAATGGCGGTTACGGCGTCACCCAGGGCGACGCCCGGCGCCAGATTGAACGAAACCGTCACCGCCGGAAACAGGCCCTGGTGGTTCACGGCGAGCGGCGCAATCGCCGGGCCGTAGCGGGCAAAAGCGCTCAGGGGAACTTCTTGCCCGTTCGGCGCCTTCACCCAGGTGTCGCGCAGGGACTGTGGATTCTCCCAGAACTGCGGCGCCGCCTCCATGACCACGTGATACTGGTTCAGCGAGGTGTACATGGTGGAGACCTGGCGCTGCCCGAACGCGTCGTAGAGCGTGTTATCGATCAACTGCGGCGAGATCCCGAAGCGCGCCGCCGTGGCGCGATCGTACTGCACCAGGGACTGCAGCCCGTTGTTTTGCTGATCGCTGCTGACATCGGTAATGATCGGGACATGCCGCAAGGCTTCCAGCATGCGGGGCGCATAATTGGTGAGATCGTCCAGATTGTCGCCCTGCATGGTGAATTGATAGAGCGCGTTGCTCAACCGTCCGCCGACGCGTACGTCCTGCATGGCTTGCAAGTAGAGCGTCGCTCCCGGAACCTTGGCGAGTTTAGGCCGCAGGCGCGCGATGATGTAGTCGGCGGTGATTTTGCGCTCACTCAGTGGCTTGAGAGCGATAAACATGCGTCCCGTGTTGGTAGTGGTCCCGCCGCCGCCACCGCCGGTGAAGCCGAGGACAGTGTCGACCGCGGGATCGGCCTTGACGATACTGATCATCTGCAACAGGAGGTTGTTCATTGCCTGGAACGAAGTGTCCTGGTCGGCCTGGATCGACCCCGCCATGCGGCCATTATCCTGCTGCGGGAAAAATCCCTTGGGGACGCGAATGAAGAGAAAAATGTTCAGCCCGATAGTGGCCACCAGTACCGCGAACGTTATCCAGGGATGGCGCAGCACCCTCGAGAGCGTGCGGCCGTACATGTTCACCACCCACTGGAAGCCGCGCTCGCTGAGCTCATAAATCCTGCCATGGGATTCGTGCTGTTTCAGCAGATGGGCGCACATCATGGGGGTCGCGGTGAGCGACACCACCATGGAAATGCCGATCGCCACCGACATGGTGACCGCGAACTCCCGGAACAGGCGGCCCACGATGCCACCCATCAGCAGCAAGGGAATGAACACCGCGACCAGCGAAATGCTGATGGTCAGGACGGTAAAGGCGATCTCCTTGGAACCTTTCAGCGCCGCCTCGAACGGAGTCGCGCCCTGCTCCAGGTAGCGGGTGATGTTCTCGATCACCACGATGGCATCGTCCACCACGAACCCGGTGGAAATGGTCAGCGCCATCAGCGACAGGTTATCCAGGCTGTAGCCGCACAGATACATGGCGCCGAACGTTCCGATCAGCGACAGGGGAACAGCAATGCTCGGGATCATTGATGTCCGCGCGCTTCTCAGGAAGAAAAAGACCACCAGGATGACCAGCATCACCGCAATGATCAGCGTTCGCTCTACGTCATGCACCGAAGCGCGGATGGTGACCGTCTGGTCCAGCGCCACCGCGACGTTGATCGCTTGCGGGATGGCGGCTTGCAGTTGCGGGACCACGGCGCGGATGCGATCCACCGTGTCAATGATGTTCGCCCCAGGCTGGCGAAAGATGATAATCAGGATCGAAGGTTTGCCGTTGGCATAACCCGCGTTGCGCAGGTCCTCGACGGAGTCTACGGCCTGGCCGACATCGGAAATGTGGACCGCCGATCCGTTACGGTAGGCCACGACCAGAGGCTGGTAGTTGACCGCCTTCAGCAGTTGATCGTTGGCCCCCACCTGCCACATGCGATGGCCATCGGAGAAGTTTCCCTTCGGCATGTTGGCATTGGTGCTGCTCAACATGCTGCGCACTTGCTCCAGGCTGATGCCATACTTGTTCAGAACGGTCGGGTTCAATTCGATGCGCACGCTGGGCAATGAACTGCCGCCGACCACGACCTGGCCGACACCATTCACCTGGGCCAGCTTTTGCGCCATGATGGTCGAGGCGGCGTCATACATCTGCCCTTTGCCGAGCGTGTCCGAAGTCAGCGCCAGGATCATGATGGGAGAATCGGCCGGATTCACTTTGCGGTAGTTAGGATTATTCGGCAGGTTGGCGGGGAGATAACCGCGCGCCGCATTGATGGCCGCCTGCACATCACGGGCCGCAGCATTGATGTCGCGGTTCAGATCGAATTGCAGCGTGATCGAGCTCGCCCCCAGAGTGGTGGACGAGGTCATTTCAGTCACCGCCGCGATGCGCCCGAACTGTCTTTCCAGCGGGGTGGCCACCGACGAGGCCATCGTCTCCGGGCTCGCGCCCGGCAACTGCGCACTCACGGAAATGGTAGGGAAGTCCACCTGCGGCAGCGGCGATACCGGGAGCAGCCGGAAAGCCACCGCTCCCGCCAAGGCGATGGCGACCATAAGCAGCGTGGTCGCCACCGGCCGGCGGATGAATGGTTCACAAACGTTCATGGCTACTTCACCGGCACCAGCTCCGTACCCGGGTCTTCACTGCCGCGCTTGGAGAAGCGCCGGGCCAGCCGGTCGAACCAGAGATAGATCACCGGCGTGGTATAGAGCGTCAGCAACTGGCTGAGCAGCAGGCCGCCCACAATGGTGATGCCCAGCGGCCGCCGCAGTTCCGATCCGGTCCCGCTGCCCAGGGCCAGGGGCAGGCCGCCGAGCAGGGCCGCCATGGTGGTCATCATGATGGGGCGAAAGCGCAGCAGGCAGGCTTGATAAATGGCATCGAGCGGGGTTTTGCCTTCCTTGCGCTCCGCTTCCAGCGCGAAGTCGATCATCATGATGGCGTTCTTCTTCACGATGCCGATCAGCAGCACGATGCCGATCAAGGCAATGACGCTGAAATCGATGCGGCAGATCAGCAGCGCCAGCAGCGCGCCCACCCCCGCCGAGGGCAGCGACGAGAGAATGGTGAGGGGATGAATGTAGCTTTCGTACAAAACCCCCAATACGATGTAGACCGTCACCACCGCGGCCAGGATCAACAGCGGCTCATTGGCCAGGGACGTCTGAAAGACCTCCGCCGAGCCCTGGAACCCGCTCTGAATGCTGGCCGGCATCCCGATCTCCTGCTTGACCTGGTTCACCGCTTTTACGGCCTCGCCCAGCGAAGCGCCGGGATCCAGGTTGAAAGACAGGGTGACCACCGGGAACTGGCCCTGGTGATTGACCGTGACCGGAGCGGTGGTGGCCTCCCAGTGGGTGAACGCGCTCAAGGGCACTTGACTGCCGCTGGCGAAAACCTGCGACGACGCGATCGGACCGCCGGTCAAAGATCCCGCCGAGGCGGCCGCGAAGGTGCTGGACGAGGCGGCAGCATTGGCCGAGGGTGTGCTCGAAGGCCCAAATGTCTGCGAGGTGGCCGTCCCCCCCGCCACTAGTCCGCTGGAAGCAGCACTGCCTGCAGCTCCGGACCGAATGTAGAGGTCGCGCAGATCGGTTGGATTCCTGTCAAAGGTGGGTTTTACCTCCAGCACCACGTGATATTGGTTCAACTGCGTAAACATGGTGGAGACCTGGCGCTGCCCGTAGGAATCGTACAGCGTCTGGTCGATCGCCGCCGGGGTGATACCCAGGCGCGAGGCGGTGTCGCGATCGAATACCAACTTGGCCCGCAGCCCCAGTGCCTGCTGGTCGCTGGTGACGTCGCGCAACTCGGGCTGCTGTTGCAGTTTGGCGAGCATTTGCGGCGCGAACGCATTCAGCTCGTCGACATTGGGATCTTCCAGCGTGTACTGGAACTGGGTGCGGCTCACGCGATCTTCGACCGTGATGTCCTGCACCGGCTGCATGAACAGGGTGATGCCCGAGATCTGGGCCAGTTGCGGCTGCAAACGGCGAATGACGTCGCTGGCGCTGATCTTGCGCTCATTCAGCGGTTTCAGGTTGATCAGGATGCGGCCGCTGTTCAGGGTGGTGTTGGTGCCGTCAATCCCGATGAAGGACGACAGGCTCTCGACGGCAGGATCCTTCAGAATGACGTCCGCCAGCTTTTGCTGGGATGCGGACATTTCCGGGAACGAGACCGTCTGCGCGGCTTCCGAGATTCCCTGGATCACCCCGGTGTCCTGGATGGGAAAGAATCCCTTGGGGACCACGAAATAAAGAAAGATGGTCAAGACAAAGGTGGCAGCGGCGATCAGCAGGGTCAGGGTCTGGAATCGAAGCACCGTTTGCAGGGTTCGGCCATAGAAGGCGATGACCTTATCGAAGGCCCGCTCCGAAGCCCGGTAAAAGCGCCCCTGCTTTTCCGCGGGAATGTGGTGCAACAGCCGCGCGCACATCATTGGCGTCAGCGTCAGCGACACCACCGCCGAGACCAGAATGGTGACCGCCAGGGTCACGGCAAATTCGCGGAAGAGCCGGCCGACGATGTCTCCCATGAACAGCAGCGGGATCAGCACCGCAATCAGAGAGATGGTCAGCGAGATGATGGTGAAGCCGATCTGCTCGGCGCCTTTCAGCGCCGCCCGTAGCGGGGGCTCACCTTCTTCGATGAAACGGGAGATGTTCTCGATCATGACGATGGCGTCATCGACCACGAAACCGGTGGAGATGGTCAGCGCCATCAGGGTCAGATTGTTCAGGCTGTAGCCGAGCACGTACATCACGCCGAAAGTGCCGACTAGCGACAACGGAACCGCCACGCTCGGAATCACGGTCGCGGCCACATTGCGCAGGAACAGGAAGATCACCATCACCACCAGCGCCACGGTCAGCATCAAGGAGAATTCAACGTCCGTCACCGACGCCCTGATGGTGGTGGTGCGGTCGGTCAAAATCTTGACCTGGATCGAATTGGGCAGCGCGGTGGTGAGCTGCGGCAGCAGCTTGGTGATGCGATCGACAACCGCGATGATGTTGGCGCCAGGCTGCCGCTGGATGTTCATGATGACCGCGGGCGTATCGTTCATCCAGGCGGCCTGGCGGACGTTCTCCGCATCGTCCACCACCGTGGCCACATCCGACAGCTTGATCGGGGCGCCGTTCTTGTATGCGACCACCAGCGGAGCGTACTCGGCGCTCGACAGCAGCTGGTCGTTGGCGCCGATCTGGTAATTCTGGTGCTTGCCATCAAAGTTGCCCTTCGCCAGATTGACATTGCTGGCGATGATGGCGCTGCGGAGATCCTCCAGGTTCAAACCGTAAGACGCCAGTTGGGTGGGATTCGCCTGGATGCGCACCGCCGGCTTCTGTCCGCCGCTGATGCTGACCAGGCCTACCCCGGGTAACTGCGAGATTTTAGGCGCCAGCCGGGTGTCGGCAAGGTCTTCGACTTTGGAGAGTGGAAGGGTGTTCGAGCTGAGCGCCAGGGTGAGGATGGGAGTGTCGGCGGGATTGATCTTGCTGTAGAGCGGAGGCGTGGGAAGATCCGCCGGCAAATACGTGCCCGAGCCGTTGATGGACTGTTGCACCTCCTGCTCCGCCACGTCGATACTCAAGCTAAGGAGGAACTGCAGGGTGATGACGGAACTGCCGTCGGAGCTGGTCGAGGTCATCTGCTGCAGCCCGGGCATCTGGCCGAACTGGCGCTCCAGGGGCGCCGTCACCGACGACGCCATAACATCCGGGCCCGCCCCCGGGTAAAACGTGACCACCTGGATGGTCGGATAATCCACCTCGGGCAGGGCCGAGACCGGCAACTGCTTATAGGCGACCGCGCCGGCCAGCATGATGGCTACCATCAGCAGGGATGTGGCAATGGGCCGGAGGATGAAGGTCCGCGACGGACTCATGAACCCGGCCTCGGAACATTGCCGTCGGTGACCTGCGCGTTCACTTTGCTTCCTTCCTGCAGTTTGTCCACCCCGGTGGTGACCGCCACATCTCCGGGAACCAGGCCGGAAACGACTTCGGCTTCGTCTCCTTCCGTCGTGCCCAGGGTCACATTGCGCACGGTGACGGTTTGGTCCGGCTTGACCAGGTACACGTAGGTTTTTTGCGAGTTCCGCTGGATTGCCGCCGTGGGCACCAGGGTCACGCCGTGCTTTTCCTCCACCAGCAAGCGCGCGTTCACGAACTGATTGGGAAACAGCCCGTCGTCTTTGTTGTCGAAGATCGCCCTCAGCTTCAGCGTGCCCGTGGTCTGGTCGATCTGGTTGTCCATGGTCGCCAAGGTTCCATGCGACAGCTTCTTCTTCAGATCGCGATCGTAAGCATCCACCTGCAACCGCTCTCCGGCGCGGAACCTCTTGATCACGGGCGGCAACTGGTCTTCTGAGATGGTGAAGATCACGCTGATGGGCTCGATTTGGGCGATGACCATCAGGCCATTCGCGTCGGCGGCGTGAACGATGTTTCCGGGATCGACCAGCCGCAATCCCACGCGGCCGGCGATGGGGGAAGTAATGTGACAATAGACCAGATTCAATTTTGCGCTGTCGATCAGGCCTTGATCGGTCTTGACCGTCCCTTCATCCTGAGCGACCGTCGCTTGCTGGGTCGCAAGTTGCTGCTCGGCGACGGCGTTTCGTTTGATCAGCTCCTGGTAACGGGCCAGATCGATGCGCGCGTTCTGGAGCGCCGCCTGGTCCTTGATGAGCTGTCCTTGGGCTTGCGTCAACTGCACTTCAAAAGGGCGGGGGTCGATCTCCAGCAGCGGCGCGCCCTGGCGCACCGTCTGGCCTTCCTTGTAGTAGATCTTCATCAGTTGGCCGTCGACGCGGCTCTTCACCGTCACGGTGTAAAGCGGCGTCACCGCGCCCAGGCCGGTGTAATACACGCCGATGTCACCCTTGTGAGCGCTCGCCGCCGTCACCGGCACGGCCGCCGGCCCTCGTCCAGCGCCGGCTTGCAACGCCGGGCTGCTCTGGTGACTGCGGAGCAGGAAATAGAGGACAACTACGGCCAGCACGATGCCGGCGGTTAACCACAGCCAGCGCCGGCGCGGCCAACGCCGTGCCGCGTGTTCCCTATCCCGATCGTCGGTGAGGAGGGGAGGCTCTTCGTGTTGGGTGGGCGTAAAAGTGGGTTTGTTCATGAGTACGAAAACGCGTCCTGTCGGCGTGTGCTGAGTGGTGCCTATCCCGAGTGTTGATTTCTTTCAAGCGCTACGGGCAATTTATGACACCGCACTTCGTTTGTGCAAGAGCCCGTATCAGGACCACGCGTCAACAATCGACCGTCATACCGGACGAGGCTGCCACATACGATGAGGCCCTTCAGCAATGGAACCACAATTTTCCGTAAAGAATTGCAAAGATTCGGTCATTTTTTGTTGTTGTCCTCGATGCGCAGGTCCCATTCCCGGTTGGCTGCCTCTTAAGCGCGACGGCTACCAGCATCGAGCACATCCGCTGCTCGAGGGCCAACTAAGCCCTTCCCTTTGTGCTAGATTGATAGGGTTGTGGGCGCGTAGCTCAGTTGGTAGAGCAATGCCCTTTTAAGGCATGGG
>JBIOFT010000173.1:0-7548 GCA_044447375.1 Terriglobales bacterium
ATATTATACGGAGGCTTCAGGCGGCAGGTTTTAGGTTTTCGGTCTTAAGGTCTTAGGCCGGAATGCGAAGCCCCGACACCTAAGGCCTAAAACCCAAAACCTAAGACCCGATTATCAGCTGTCAGTTGGCGATCCCGGGCCGCCGCCGGAGCGTTTATCCATTTCCTGGCGGAGCAGGGCCAGCAGGCGGTCGCGATCGGGGCCGGTCAACTCGCGTTCCAGTTCCTTCAGCGCCAGGCCGACCACGTCATAGTGGTGCAGGCCGGAATAGCCGGCATCGCCGGTCAGTTGCAGCCAGAGCTGATGCATGAGCGCCTGGTCCTCATCCCGCAGGCGCGGCGAGTGCGGGCCAAGCAGGTACTCCTTGCGGCTGCCGTCGGGCGAGATGATCTCCACGGTGGCGCGCGGCTTGGGCTCGGGCAGGCGCTCCCAGGCGTCGCCGAGCTGCTTGGCCTGCTGGTCGGCGGTGAGCCTGGTGGACAGGCCGCAGACGATTTTCGAAGCTTCCAGCCGCTGCGCCGTCAGCATGATGGTGTCGAAGACGTCGGTGCCGGGCACCACCAGCAGCGACACCGGCTTGCCCTCTTTTTCCGCGACGGCGACCACCCGCGAGAACAACTCCTGCTCGTAGGTATCGAAGATCTCCTTGGCCTCGTACATGCGGTTGCCGCTGAAGGAGTGCTCGCGCGGGGAGAGGCGCGCGGTCATCACCACCACGTCCTGCTTGGGGGTATCGGTGCGGCGGAGGATGTCGCGCAGGTAGTAGAGGCTGGGATCGCGAACCGGGACAAGCACGTTGCCGGGGCGGACGCGGACCTGCTGGTTATCGAGTTCGGGGTCGGCAAAAACGCGGAACTGCTCGAGCGCCCCGTGCCTGCCCTTCTGCTGGCGGAGCGTGAAGCGCTCGCTGAAGGTGAAAATGCCGAAAAACACCAGCGAGAAGGCGACGCCGGCGATGGTCGCCTCTTGCTTGGTGAAAAGATTCGCCAGGGCCGTGGCAAACAGCACCAGCGCAATGCCGATCAGGCCGAGTGGAACCTCGCGTCCAGCGATGTGCAGGTTGCCGGGCACCTTCCACTCGCGGTTTTGCGGCTCGGTATAGCGCAGTACGAGGACAGCCAGCGCCTTGAAAGCAAAACTCCAGATGACGCCGAAGGCGTAGAGCGCGGCCAGCAGGTAGACGTTGCCGCGGCTGGCGAGAATCGTGAAGATCTGCAGCCCGACGATCATGTTGATCAGCCGGAAGCTGGTGCCATAGCGCTTTTGCGGGCGCTGGAACCAGGGCATCAGGACGCCGTCTTCGGCCAGGCGGTTGAGCACGCCGTTGGCGCCGACAATCGCGGTGTTGACGGCGCCCGACAGGATGAGCGCTCCCACCAGGACGACGAAGCCGTGGAAGATCAGCTTGGGCAACTCCGGCCCGGCCAGGTACATGGTGATGCCGCCGATGAGGTTGGCGAAGAAGTTGGGGCGGACGTCGTCGGGGATGAGCATCACCGCGAAGAACGAAACCAGGCCGGTGAACAGCAGGCTGTACAGGAAGATCACCAGCCCGGCGCGTTCCAGGTTCTTGAGCTTGGGGCTCTCGATTTCGCGGTTCACCTGGGCCAGGGTTTCCTCGCCGCTCATGGCGAGCACGGAGTGTCCGAAGCCGACCAGCACAAGCACCAGCGTGATGTGCTGCGCCCAGGTGCCGGTGAGCCAGCCCCAGGTTTCCTTCTCCATCTTGAAGTTGGAGAGCGAGGGCAGCGGCGGCAGGTGCGAGCCGCGGCTGATGATGGTGATCAGCGACCACACAATGAGAATCACCACCATGACGGTGGTGATTTTCATGATCTGCATCGCCTTGTCGCTGGACTCGTGGATGCCCTGGACGTTCTTCCACCAGAAGTACACGCAGATAATGATGGCAAAGCCGGCGGCGAAGTAGTCTTCGTTGAATTTGACGCTGTGGCCGGCGTACTTGGCGACATCCACGACAAAGCCGGCCAGGTACTGCCCGGCGGATACCGCGCTGATCGGGCCGGTGAGAATGTAGTCAAAGAGCAGCGCGGAAACGGAGAGCTTGGCGAGCTTGGAGCCGAGGGCTTCCTTCACCACGCGGTACACGCCGCCGCGCACGAACATACTGCTGGATTCGATATAGATGGCGCGCACGGCGTAGCTGAACAGCATCACCGCCAGGATGAACCAGGGCGCGCTCTTGCCGATCACCTTCTCCGCGTCGCCGCCGGCGTAATAGGCCGACGAGGCGAGGTCGGAGAGCACGATCGCCGCCACTCGCCAGAAGCTGATGAAGCTCAGCATCACCGTGGTGGCGATGAACACCGGAATCGCCGGGCGTTTGATCTTCGAATTCTCGGCTAGCGACATGCAGTCGTGACTATCAGCTTCCTGGCGAATTCCTTGGATGCATTAGAAATCAAAATGACGGATAAGGGAAACTGCAAGCGAGTTGCGAGTCAGCCACTAGCTGCCCGCGACTACGTAGGTTCGCGTGATGCGGTCGTGCCAGCAGAGTGTGTCCTCGTCGAGCAGGGCCCAGACCAGCCCGAGTCCGAGCGACAGGGTTGAAAGCACCATGGCGACGGAGCGGCCGCGGCGGGCGTGGCGGCGCGCCGGACCTCCGTCAAACGTGATCAACCGCAGGCGCGCCATCTGCATGCCCGGCGTTATGCCGGCATAAACCAGGAACAGGTATTGGTAGATCACCCAGAAAACGCAGGACGCGGCCATGGCGAACAGGAACCCGGCTTTCGCCGGCGGCATCGGCACCCCCGCTTTGAGGACGATCAAGACGAACACTGCCGCTCCCAGCAACACGATCAAGGCGTCCACCAGGCCGGCGAAGACGCGCCGCGACATGGGCGCGACCTGCAGCGGCAATTCGAATTCGACCGCCGGATATTGCTCTTGTTCCGGCGCCACGCTGATATCGGACAGCGGTGAAGCGGTATCGACCTCTTCCGGCGCTTCCAGGATGCGAGGGCGGTCCATGATCGACTCCGCCAGTTCCTCGATGGACGGCGGCATCACCGGCAGCATCACCTGGCGCGGAAACTCGATGATCTTGGATTCCTGGGAATCCTCCAGTTCCGGCCACTCCTCCGGGTCGCGAGTCGCGAGTCCCGAGTCCCGAGGGGAGGCGGCTGGTGAGTACGCCGCCGCGTCGCAACCTGAGTCGCGACTTTCGGCTGCGAATTCTTCTTCCCTGCTGTCGGCGAGCTGTCCGTTGGTGATCTCGCGGTTGACGGCGCGCTCGAAATCCAGCGGCAGCGACCGTTCGCGAATGGGACGCCGCCGGCGCGCGCGGTAGCTCTCCACCCGCGACGCCACTTCGTTTCGCCAGAATGCCCCTTCGTCCACGCCCCGATTCGCCTCCCGCGATTCCGATCGCGCCAGCTCGGTGCCCCACATCTGCCCGCCTTTGGCGGATGTGGGAGGCGCATTCGCCACCGCCGCCACCAGCTCCCACTCCGGCTCGCGCTGCCGTCCGCGTGCCGTCCCCCCGGATCCACGCTCGGCCGCGACCTCGGCAAGGCTGGCGGAGAACCGCTCCTCGCTCAAGTCATATTCTTCGGGATCGATGAGAGAAGAGGCCGCGCCCGCGTGGGAACACGTCGACCGTTCGCCGCACAAGGGACACGACATCGCCGGGTTGGAGAAGGCCGAGAGCGGCGGAGTTCACGGGCCGGTTCCCAACCTCCGCGCCAGACAATCTTTTCTTCGCGCGGCTCGCGTGGTACCTTGCCTTTTGACCCGAGACAGACGGCTGATGACACTCCGCTCCCGAATCCTTACCACGGCAGTGCTGGTTTGTCATCTGCTGCTGCTTCCCCGGGTAGTAACCAGCGAGGCGCTGGGGGAAGTCGCCAGTCGCCAGTCGTCAGTCGTCAGCCAGACGCCTCAACAAGATCCGCCAGCGACCGCCGACCAGAGCCTGTCCCGAGCGCAGTCGAGGGGACCGTCGACCGGAAAGTCCCATCTCGCCGGCCCTGACGAACCCGGCGAAGACGTCACCATCCAGGCGCAGCAGCAGGAAAAAGCTGGCGACATCTATCACCTCCGCGGCGACGTTGACATCCGCTTCCGCCGGTTTGTCCTGCGCGCCGACGACGTGACTTACGACACCGCGACCGGGGATATCGCCGCCACCGGGCACGTCGTTTTCGATGGCGGTCCTCACGATGAGCACCTCGAAGCCGACCACGCCACCTACAACGTCCGCACCGACAGCGGCAAATTTTACGATGTCCGCGGCACCACCGGCGCTCGCTTTCGCGGCAAACAGGTGGTCCTGACTTCCTCGAACCCTTTCTTCTTCAGCGGGTCGCTGGTGGAGAAAACCGGCCCCGACCACTTTGTGGTTCACCATGGCGTGGTGACTTCGTGCCAACTGCCGCACCCCAAGTGGACATTCGCGGCGCAGAAAATCACGGTGGATGTGGGCGAGGAAGCCCGCATGTACCACAGCACCTTCCGCCTGGGCGGCATCCCGATCTTCTATTTTCCCTGGGTCCAGCACCCGGTGGACCAGTTGGGCAGGCAGACCGGCTTCCTGATTCCCACCATCGGGCAATCCTCGGTGAAGGGCACGATCCTGGGTGAAGGAATCTATTGGGCGATCAACCGGGAAATGGACGCCACCATCGGCGCCGAGTACTTCTCGCACCGCGGGTGGGCGCAGCATGCCAGCTTTCGCGCCCGCCCCAGCGACACTTCCTACTTCAACGTGACCTACTTCGGCGTGCTCGACCGCGGTACCGGCTCGCCCAAGGTGGACCAGGGCGGCGAGGAGATCCGCGCCAACGGAGAAGTCCAGCTGCCGCACGGCTTCCGCGCCGTCGCCGACATCGATTACCTCAGTTCGTTCGTTTTCCGGCTGGCCTTCTCCGAGACCTTCACGCTGGCAGTGAATTCCGAAGTCCGCTCCAACGCGTTTCTTTCCAAGGCGTACAACGGGTACTTCTTCAATCTCGATTTCTCGCGCTACCAGAATTTCGAAAGCACCCAGCGCGGCGACCTGGTGACCATCCTGCACGCGCCCGCACTCGATCTGTCGAGCGTGGACCATCAGCTTGGGCGCTCGCCGTTTTACTGGTCCTACGATGCGGCGGTGCAGGGCGTGTCGCGGCGCGAGCCTCAGTTCGTGACCGCGCCGCTGGTCGGGCGGGTGGACGTCGAGCCGCGCCTGGCGATGCCGCTGGTCGCCGGCGGATGGAGCTTCCGGCCCGAGATCGCGCTGCGCGACACCTACTACACGCAGCGGCTGGCGACTTCCACCGTGCCCAGCAGCGGCATCGGCGCCATTCTTGACGCAGACGTAAACCGGCGCGCCCTCGAAACCTCGCTCGAGGTACGCCCGCCCTCGCTGTCGCGTATTTTTCAGAAAACCGTGAAGGACCACGTCATCAAGCACACCATCGAGCCGCGTATCGTCTATCGCTACGTAGCCGGCGTGGACAACCTGCCTGCCATCATCCGCTTCGACGCGCGCGACATCCTCAGCAACACCAACGAGATCGAATACGGCATCATCCAACGCTTGTACGCCAAAGGGACGAAGTCCACCGAATGCACCAACTCCGCCGAGCAGCAGCCCGAGCAGGCGCCGCTGACGGTGCCGCTGCCCGCCGCCCCGGAAGTGAATCCGCGGAGACCTGTGGCCGCCCCGCGAGCCTGCCAGCCCGGCCCGCCGGTGTCGCGCGAGGTGTTGAGCTGGGAATTCGCGCAGAAATACTTCTTCGATCCGACATTCGGCAACGCGCTCGTCCCCGGCCAGCGCAACGTGTTTACCACCACCGCGGAATTCAGCGGGATCGCCTTTCTTACCGACCCGCGCCGGTTTTCGCCGGTGATTTCGCGGCTGCGCGCCTACCCCGGCCGCGCCACCGAGGTCGAGTGGAAGCTCGACTACGACACCAAGAAGGGTTTCATCACCGCCAGCACCACCCTGGTGACGCACCGCTTCGCCGATTTCTTCGTGGCCGGAAGCCATGCCTATCTCAACGTGCCGGGAGGGATTCTTTCTCCCACACCGGTCACCGGACCTGCCAAGTTCAACCAGCTTCGCTGGCTGGTCGGTTACGGCCATCCCAACAAGCGCGGCATCAGCGCCGCCGCCAATGTCGGCTTCGACATCGAATCCGGGTTCCTGCAGTACTCGGCGTTCCAGGCCAGCTACAACTGGGATTGCTGCGGCGCCAGCTTCGAATACCGGCGGTTCGCGCTGGGGTCGGTGCGCAATGAAAACCAGTTCCGGTTTTCGTTGTCGCTCACCAATGTCGGGACCTTTGGCACGCTGCGGCGCCAGGAAAGACTGTTCTGATTTGTGATGAGTAACTTTTGATTTGTGATTTGCGATTGAGCGAGCAGGTGATTCATAACCGCCAAATCACAAATGATTTCATTGTATCGTCCCACGATGCTTAATTTCAGCCAGGAATGCCCGGAATCGCGGTACAATCAACCCATATGGCGAGAGGCTGGGAATCAAAATCTGTAGAAGCGCAAATTGAGGAAAAAGCACAAGCGATCGCGAGACCGGTGAATACCCGCACAACCGATCAAGTCCAGCACATCATGGAAAAAAGAACCCTGGAGCTGGCCCGCACCAAGGTGGCGCACGAACTCGCATCGAGCCAGAACCCGCGCTACACGCAAATGCTCCAGCGGTCTTTGTCGGAGCTGGACAAAAAAATCGCGGCCATCGATTAAGGTTGAGGCGCTTAGCGTGCGTGAGCGGAGCGGGAGCACGCTGCCGAAATCCCGAAGCGAAGCTGAGGGACCTTATTCGATCGTAACTAGGCCAGCTTTCTATCCAGCAGGTCGGCGCCCTCCTCGCTGCTACGGTAGGTCACGGTTACGCGCCCGCCGAGGGGAAACTGGTCGCGCACGTCGCCCTTGAAGACCAGCATGCGCGGGCCGGCGCCGTCGCGCAGCGTCACCACGCAGCGGTTGGTTTGCCCAATGGCCGACTCGTAATACGCCACGCTCTCCACCACGCCCGATTCCTTCACTTCGCCGGTGGGCATCACCACGTAGGCGCGCCCGGCACTGACGGCAACCATGCCCGGCTCACGCTTCTTGCCCAGCAATGGCATGGGCAGGCCGCGGTCGCGCAACTCCAGCAGCACGTTGATGCCGAAGATCCCCGAGATGGTCAGCAGGATCAGCGACATGAAAAGGTTGTCAACCGTCAGTGCGGGGTTGACATAAATCAGCCCTGCGATGCCGAGCAGCGGCAGCACGGCCAGGATCATCGACAGCAACAGGAGCATTTACCCCACCCCCAGAAGATCTTCCATGCCCTTCTCGTTGATCACATTTACCCCGAGTTCGCGTGCTTTGTCCAGCTTGGAACCCGCTTCGGCGCCGGCAACAACATAATCGGTCTTCTTGCTGACCGAGCCGACCACCTTGCCGCCGACGAATTCCACGAGCAACCGCGCTTCATCGCGGGTGTAGTGAGCAAGCGTTCCGGTAAATACGACGGTTTTTCCTCGGAAAATGTCCTTGGTAGGCACATGTGTCCGATAGTCCCAATGC
>JBIOFT010000174.1:0-7357 GCA_044447375.1 Terriglobales bacterium
CGTACCGGCGCCATGTACGAGCACCGCTTCCGCTCCGCCGATGCCCTGGACCGCGTCACCGTGGACGAGGTCACCATGGAGTTCCTCTACCGCGACGGCGACGACTTCCACTTCATGAATACCGAGAGCTATGAGCAGACCCATATCTCGCGCGAAGTGCTGGGGGGCGCGGTGGACTACCTGACCCCCAACCTGCACCTCCAGGTGGAATTCTATGAAGGCAAGCCCATCGGCATCGAGCTGCCGGCCACGGTGGACATGGAGGTGGTCGAGACCGAACCCGGCCTCAAGAGCGCGACCGCATCCTCGGTGCAGAAGCCCGCGAAAACCGAGACCGGCCTGGTGGTGCAGGTGCCGCCCTTCATCAACCAGGGAGAGAAGATCCGCGTGGATACGGCCGAGGGCGTGTATATGGAGCGGGTGAAGCAGTAGCTAGTCCCCAGTCGCCGGTCTCCAGTCGCCAGCGATCACAAGTTGGGGTTGGCTGCCAAGGGGGCGACTGACCACTGGCAACTGTTTTACTGGCGACCGGCGACTGACTACTGGCGACTGGTTGAATGGCCGATTCGCAGTCCAAATCCGACCTGCAGTGCCGCCGCTACGTCGTGCGCGGGCGGGTGCAGGGCGTCGGCTTCCGCTTTTTTGTGGAGCGCGAGGCGCACATGCTGGGCGTCGCCGGCTGGGTGCGCAACAATCCCGACGGCACGGTGGAAGTCCTGGCCATGGGCTCGCGCGAGCAACTGATGGGATTGCGCGGCCGGCTGCGCGACGGGCCTCGCGCCGCGCGCGTCGACGCGGTCGATGAATCCGAGGCCCGGCCCATCCCCGGCCTGAATACATTTCGCATTGAAGGAGCCTGGTAAGTGCACAAGAGAACCTTCGACTGTGAGCCGCTGAAAAAGCTGATCCGCGAAGTGCCCGACTTCCCGGTGCCGGGCATCCTGTTCTATGACATCACCACCCTGATCAAGGACAAGCGCGGCTTCGCCACCCTGATCGACGCGCTCTCCGAGCACTACATCGACCAGGAGATCGACCTGGTGCTGGGCCTGGAGGCGCGCGGCTTCATCTTCGGGCCGGCGGTCGCTTATCGCCTGAATGCCGGGTTCGTCCCCATCCGCAAACCCAAGAAGCTGCCGGCGGCCACTGCGTCGATCTCCTACGAGCTGGAATACGGCAAGAACACGCTGGAGATCCACAAGGACGCCGTCAAGCCCGGCCAACGGGTAATCATCGTGGACGACCTGCTGGCCACCGGCGGCACGGCACAGGCCACCGTCTCGCTGGCCGAGTCGCTCTCCGCCAAGGTGGTGGGATGCGGGTTCGTGGTGGAACTCGATTTCCTGAAAGGCCGCGAGAAGCTGGGCCAGTACGACGTGTTCTCGCTGCTGCATTACCAAAAATAGGACGGTGCAGATCAGTTCGTTCCTAGCTTCATGCGGCGGGCCAGCGCCTTTTGGCGCTGATCGAAGGTGAAGAATCGGTCGGCACCGACTTCGAGTGCGGCTGCGACATGCAGGATGTCAGCCGTGCGACAGCCGAGCAGAGACGTGGTTTGCAGGATAAGCTTCCCGGCGCGCAGGAATGTGGCGGGCTCCAAATCAAATACCGTCAAAACTCTGGCGTTGACATCCCCGTCGAAAGCAGCCCGCACTTGATCCGCCCGCACACGAGTCAGTTCCTTGCGAAAAATACGGAGTTCGAGCGCGTTCATGAGTTCCAATTCAGTCAAGGCGCTGAGAGCTAGCTCGCCGCGAAACCGCCTGACGTCCGCAATCGCCGTGGCCGAGTGGTCATCCGCCGCGTAGAGTGAGAACAGGAAGCTCGAATCAAGATAGGCTTTCACCGCCCATTGCGCTCCTCGCTAATCAATTCTGCACCCGTGATGGCAAGCTTGGTGTCGCCAAAGATCGCGCGCAGGCGGCCGGCAAAATCAGGAAGATTGGGCTTGGCGCGTTCCGGAACCAGCCGGGCGATGACTCGCCGGCGCTTCGTAATCTGGATTTCTTCGCCGGCCCGAAGTGCCCGCTCAACCTTGGCGAAGTCATAGCGCAGATCGCGGACGGACGCTTTTTTCATGTGATATATTTTAGCATCACATCCTGGCCAAGGTCAACCGGCTGCCCGCGCGCCGCGCCGGCTCGATGGCCAAGTCGCTCTCCGCCAAAGTGGTGGGATGCGGCTCCGTAGTGAATGTCATCCTGAGCGCGGCGCTGTTGCGCGCGAAGGATCTTGGGAATGCCAGAAGCGCCGTGGCCGTGCGGCAAGCGCCAACGTTCTGGGCACAACACACACTGTCCAGATTCTTCGCTTCGCTCAGAATGACATTGGCAGAGAGTTTTTGCTGGCGCTCAACAACTGCCTCTTTCCCCCGTATTTACAAATCCGCCACGGGTGCATATAGTAGGCGGACTCGGCCCCAGGGACCGCCGCCGCTCTGATGTCCCGCGCCGCTGCTGTCAGAAGCCGCCGGGCGGCGGGGCGGTCGGGGGAAAGGCGCGCGTGGACGCAACCGCTTCCAAGAATCAGACACTGTCGCCGGAGCAGGCGCAGAAAGCCATCACCCAGCTTTCGCGGCTCTTCGAAGCCACCCTGCTGCTGAACTCGACCCTCGACTTGGCGGAGTTGCTGGACCGCATCCTGCAGATCGCCTGCACCGAGTGCCACGCCGAGCGTGGCTCCGTCTTTCTAGCCGATAGCAAGAAGCACGAGCTGTGGTCGATCGTGGCTTCCGGCCTCGACCACCAGGAAATCCGCGTCCCCTATGGGCGCGGCGTCGCCGGACGGGTGGCCGAGACCGGCGAGACGATCAACGTCGAGGACGCCTACACCCTCGAGTACTTCGACCGCAGCTTCGACCAGAAGTTCGGATACCGCACCCGCTCCCTGCTCTGCCTGCCCATCCGCCACAATACCGGCGAAATCGTGGGCGTCATCCAGCTCCTGAACCAGGTCCATGGCCGCTTCGAGCGCGAGGACGAGGAGTTTCTCACCAAGCTCTCCGCCCACATGGCCATGGCGCTGGAGAACGCGCGCCTGCACCGCGAAGTGGTGGAGAAGCAGCGCCTGGAGCGCGAGGTGGCGCTGGCGACGGAGATCCAGCGCAGCCTGCTGCCGGATTCTCCCCCGGTGGTCCCCGGATATGACATCGCCGTGGTCAACCAGATGTGCTACGAGGTGGGCGGCGACTACTACGACTTCCTGAACCTGGGCCCGCAGTCGCTGTTGCTGGTGGTGGCCGACGTGGAGGGCAAGGGCGTTTCCTCGGCCATGGTGATGTCCAACCTGCAGGCCACGCTGCGGGCGCTGGTCATGCACCTGCACTCGCTCGAGGTGCTCACCCTGTCGCTGAACGAGATGATGTACAACGACACCCGCAGCAAGAAGTTCCTGAGCATCTTCCTGGGGCTGATCGACACCCGGCGCAACGGCCTGCACTACATCAACGGCGGGCACGTGCCTCCCATCCTGATCGACGGCGAGACCGGCAAGTACAAGCTGCTGGAAGAAGGCGGCACCGTCATCGGCTTGTTCCCCAGCGCGGAATACTCGCGCGGCTCGGCGCGGCTGAAGCCCGGCGACATCCTGGTGTGCTGCACCGATGGCATTGTCGAATCCATGGACCCCAAGGATGACGAGTACGGCACCGAGCGCCTGGCGGCCAGCATCCTGAAAAACCGGCACCGGCCCGCCCAGGAGATCGTGGACGCGGTGCTGGCGGAGGTGGATGAGTTCTCCCGCGGCGGCACCCACGTGGACGACAAAGTCCTGATGGTGCTGAAGGTCAAAGACAACGGCGGGCTCTCCACCGGCAACGCGCAGAAGTAAATCCCGGAAAGTTTACGGCCGGTGGCGCTTCGATCAGGCCTCTTCTCAACCGTGCCTCAGGAAGCAAGCCGAGCCTGCAGAGACTCCGTGCTGTGGCTTCACTCGGTGCAAGTATTTCGGACTTTCCACTGAGAGAACCGAACTCTTACTTGATTCATACTTTCCGTCCATCACAAGGCGATGTGTTCGGAGTCACATCCGTACGCCACCTCCGGCGATAGGCTATCCCGAAATAGCAGGAGGCTGCCATGCGCATTCGTGCATCGCTGCTGGGTTTCTTTATATTTGTCCCCGTCCTCTTCGCTTCACAGCTTTCGGCGAGTGACGGACGCGCCCGCGCGAATGGGTTTGGCGCCTACGTTGATATCCCCGGCGCATCCAGCGTGGGCAGCGACACCTGCACGGGCTGTCACGCGGAGACCTCCAAGAACTTTCAGCACGCCTTCCATAAGCAACAGGGAGTGGAGTGCGAGGATTGCCACGGCAACGGCAGCCTTCACGTTGAGGGAGGCGGCGACGTCGCGAAGATCGTCAGCTTATCGAAACGCCCGGTCCAGACCGCGAACGGCGTTTGCTTAGGCTGCCACGCGCGAGGCGAAAAAGTCCGGCACTGGTCGGGCGGGTCGCACTCCGCCAACCATCTGCGCTGCGTCGATTGTCACCAGATTCACGACCGCGCACTCAGAGCTGCGAATGAAAGCCGCATCAGCTTTGATACGGCAACTCGGGGTGCATTCGTGGCGGGGTCGGTGTCGCCGGAAACCAACGTGATCCTGCGGCCCCGGTCGGCGACCAACGACGCCTGTCTCAAGTGTCACCAGACCGAGGGCGCGCAGCTCAGCATGCCCTATCATCACCCGCTGCGCGAAGGCAAGATGAGCTGTGTGGACTGCCACGACCCGCACGGCGGGCCGGCGGGCAACAATCTGCGAACGGCGAACGTGAGTCAGCTCTGTCTGGGCTGCCATGCACAGTATCGCGGGCCATTTGCCTACCAGCATCCTCCGGTAACGGAAAACTGCATGATTTGTCACACCGCCCATGGCTCACCCAACACCAATCTGTTACAGATAAGTGAGCCGGCGTTGTGCTTGCAGTGCCATGCCGGCCACCACAACGGCGCCAGTTTGCCGCTGGCTGATCGCTGCACCAACTGTCACGGGTCGATTCACGGCACCGATACCCCAACCCCGAGCGGTGGGAGCAGATTCATCGACAAAGGGCCTTCCGAGGTGGACCTGCTCAGGTCCGGCGGGGCGGGGGCGGCGCGTATGCCTTCTCATGCGACCATGTCGGCCTCGATGGTGCGTCCGGTTCCCTCGCACGTGCCAACCTATGGAGTAGGCGCGGCCAGCGGGGCCCTGGGGATGCTGTCCTCCGGATCCGCAGCCCCGTTCTCGGGTGGGAACATGTGGAGTGGCAGCAGCGATCCCGCCGGCCAGGAAGCCGCTCCGGGCAATTCGTACTACTCCCTCACTCCGGGCTCTTACCGCTTTGTCGACGGTTCGGGTTTTTTGGGCCGGGTTGGCGAGTATGACAGCCTGCAACAGTCGGCCGGAGCCGATGCCGTCACTGCCTACGTCTTACCCCAGAGCCACCTGACCGTGGTGTCGCGAGCCAATGTCCTGACTGGCGACGATTACTCCGCTGCTTCTCAGCTCACGGTCGGCGACCGGCTGCAGGTCGGGGTTGACATGCGCAGCTTCGTGCAGCAACAAGACAATTATCCTTTCTATGCGTTTCCAGTGCTGGACCGCATCCCTGGTTCTGGACCTGCTGACAGCACTACCGACCTCATCCCTTCTCACAGTACTTTTGGAGTGACGAGGAGGATGGGTAACGCCTACGCGCGGCTCAAAGTGCCGAAGGTGCCGGTCCACCTGTTCGTGAAGGGGGACTGGCAGGCGAGGGCGGGGCTAAGCCAGCTTGCATATCTGGATGAGAACACCACTCCTCCCGGTACAACCTGCGGCACCCAATGCCATTTCCAGAGCGGCGGCTCTCTCAATTCTCAGTTGCAACAGGTCAACTATACGACTCGCAACATTGCCGGCGGGGCGGATGTTGACCTGGGGCCGGTGCGGCTCACCTGGGAACACAAGTTCAGCAGCTTCAATGACCGGCTGATCTTCCCGACTGGTACGTTCACCGGGCCGTTTACCCCGGAGGCCGACAACTTTGGGTATTCGAGTGCAAATCTCCCTAAATCGGGCCCCACGCCGGGTGATGTCCCTCCCGGGAATTACTTCCTCAATATTCCCGCTCCCAACCAGTATTCGTCGGACACCTTGAGGTTGAATTGGACGGCTTCCCCCAAGCTCACTTTCAACGGAAACGTGAGCTACACGCGCTTGCGCGACACCTTTACCAATTATCCGCAGAACAGCTTTGACTCGGACGAGACCCTGAGCTGGCGCCCGCTGGACCGCTTGCGGGTGACCGCCGATTACCATCAGCAGAACCAGATCAACAAATTCACGCCTTTCTACAGTCTGTACGGCAATGTGTCGTACCACAACCATTGGGAAGGCCTGCGGGCGGATTACGAATTGCCCAAAGGCTTCGATGTAGAGGTCCATTACAAACGCAGCGGAATTACTCGATCCAATGCCTCCCTGTGGCAAGTCGGGCCTTTCGGGGTTGGGCGATCGTACTCGGTCGACAACACGGACTTGGCCTCCGTGGTGCCTTCTTCCTTCAGCAACACTACAGGGCTGGCGCTGCGCTATCACGATCGCGGGAGCTGGAGCGCGCGCGCGGGATACGAATGGACGGGCACGCACGACCCCGGCTACTTAATCGTGCCGCAGAGCAACAACCGCAGCTTCGCCGATCTGTGGTTTACCCCGACCCCAAAGCTGGTTTTCAGCAACGACATCAGCATCATCGTGCAAAACGACTTTCCGGCCGTTCCACTCCCGAACACCCCCGGCGTGTCCCCCTCTCCGGCGCCGTTCTCGCCGTTATTCGGCATAAACATCGCCGGCCTGCCTCCCACTTTTCAGCGGCGCAACCGTTTCTATACGGAGACGGCCAGCGCCACCTTGCGCTTGGTGCCGGGTTGGAACCTGGGACTGGGATATTCCTACCAGCAGAACAATCTGACGACCTACATGGCGTTTCAAAACGATAGCGCCACCGGATACGTGTTGGACGAGCCCGCCGTCCCCTACAAACAGATCACGCAAGCGTACTGGGGCGACTCGACCTACACACTTAAGCGGCGTTTGGGGCTAAATCTCAGGCTCACCTACAACTCCTCACGCAGCGGAATGCGGCCGGACGTCAATCCAGCCGATGCGGCCCTGCTCGGCAATCAGTTCTTGATTTCATCTGGCATGTTCGATCCGTCGGGTCTGTTTCCCTCAGCGCTTGGCAACCTGCAATTCGCCGCCACCCAGATCTCCGGGGTGGTTGTTCCTCAATGGATCGGGGAGTCCAAGGTCTACTATCACTTCCCCAACAAGGTCGAGGGAGGACTGATCGTGTACTACGGCAGCTATAGGGACTACTGGAATCCGAACCTGAA
>JBIOFT010000175.1:0-7349 GCA_044447375.1 Terriglobales bacterium
CGGTAGACCTGCCGTCCCATCCACCAGCCCAGCGCGCTGCCCACCACCGCATCGGAGGCGAAGTGTTCCCGCCCGACGACACGGGCTGCCGTCACCGCCGAGGCGGTGCCATAGGCCAGAAGCTGGGTCAGCGGCCCGGGATACTCGTTGGCCACAACACTCGCGATCGACCATGCCGCGGCGGCGTGATCGGAGGGAAAAGACTGGCCGCCGTGCCAGAACTGTCCTTTGCGATTGCCTTCGAGCGGGCGCTGCCGGCCGGTGGCGAACTGCAGCAGCGAGGTATCGATCAGGACGTTGGCCAGCGCTTCTCCGCCCAGCAAGCCGGTCTCGCGCGCGTGATCATTCTGGGTGACGCGCCCCCAGAAGTAGAATGTGCCGGTCGTGCCGATCAACGAAGCTACGCCATAATTCGAGAGGCTTTGGCTGTGCTGGATCAACGTCGTGCTCGTGGGCAATCTCTTTTCGATCGAGGTATCACTCGCGATCAACCCCGCGCTGAAAGCTCCCAGAGGCAGCAGCCAGTCAGCGTCCTCCAGCCGGATCTGCTTGGGGGTGGTCCACAGTGACTTTTGGTCGGAAGCGATGTTCAAAACAAAATCCCGTTCCCGCGAGGGACGGTGCAGCACCGCCGCTGCGCCCCCCGGGTTCGGTTCCTCCGGCTCCGCGGAATCCTGCGCCCGGCCTGTGGCGACCACCAGCATGGTTAGGAGCGCGAGAACGAAACTGTTTCTGATCTTCCACCGCATCGGCGCCCTGTCATGGCTTCAGAAGGAGTGCACGGCCGCGGCGGCGAGGGCCATCGACGAAACAAACTGCGCCGTGGTGAGTACATTCTTCCAGCCGTTGGAGCCGCTGATGATTTTCTCGGGAACGACGACGGTATCGCCGGGCCGCATGACGGCGCTCAACACGTTGCCTTTCCACCATCCCGATCCGCTCCCCTCGCCGACCACGGAGCCATTGGCGCGAATGACGTAGATATCTTTCCGGTTGGCCAAGGTGGTCGGGCCGCCGGCTTGCTGCAAGTACCATCCCGCATTCTTGCCGGGAGCGTAGCTGATAGCTGACGGGCTGTAGACTTGGCCGCTGATGAGCACGAAGCTGGGGCGCTTGGGGATGGTGAGCACATCGCCGGCGCGCAGCTCGATATCGGCGGCGGTGTTCTGCCAACGCTCGATGTCCGCGCTGATCTTGATCACCAGGCGCCCGGCCGCCGGTTGCTTGCGCAGCGCCGTGAGAACGTTCTCCTTCTGCTGCGTCATGGTCTGCAACAAGGCGGCACGATCGGCCCCGGTCTCGCTGGCCGCCAGTTTGGTGTTGCCGCCCTCCATCTCGATGCGGCGCATCAGCTCCTGCCGGCTCTTCTCCTCCAACTCGCGCACCTGTACCCGCTCCAGCACGGCGCCCTCGGGATAGGCTTCCGGGCGGAAGCCGCCGGCCTGCCGCAGCAACGTGCTCAGCTTCTCCCCGTCCTCGATCCCGTAAGTGCCGGGGAAGAGCACTTCCCCGCTCAAGGCCACCGCCGCGCCGATGTCCTTCCATCCCGACAACTGGCGGATGGTCAGCACATCGCCCGGCTTGAGCACGGCATCCAGGTCGTGGTCCCCGGCGAGCGCCTTGGCGATCTCCACTGTCTTGTGCCGGGTCAGAACCCGGTCGTCGTGCTGCACCACGTAGCTGGCGATGTCGGCGGTCTGGATGTAGGCGCTGCGTTTGAATCCTCCCGCCAAACGCACCAGGTCGCTGGCCGTCATCTTGTCCGCCAGCGGGTATTTACCGGGCCGAAGCACCTCACCGTAGATGGAGACTTTAGGCGGATCGATTTCGTAGCGTCCGAAGATGCGGATGGTATCGAAGGGCTGCAGGTCGATGGGATCATCCCCCGACACCACCTCCGACAATTTGAACTCGATGACCACCGGATGATGGTCGGGCGGCACCAGGCGAACGATTTCCGCATGGTCCGCTGGTTCGGGAAGCAGATCCTGATACGAGCGGATGAGCTCGGAGATCTGGATGCCCGCATGGTACGGGTACTTGCCCGGCCGAAACACGTGCCCCTGGAGGTAGACGGTCTGGTCGCTGTACGGCAGGATGGGCGAAATGGTGACGCGGTCGCCATCCTGGACCTGGAAGCCGCCCACGGCTCGCTCCACCACCTGCTTGTCGTTGGGACCGGGCAACTGCACACTCAGCGTGACCCGGCGTTCGTGGGCCTCGATGCGCTCCACGTTGATTTGCCGCAGAGTGGCGGAAACCAGCACGCCACCCGCCAGCTCCAGCACATCCGCGAGCTCGGTGGGCCCCTTCACCTCGTAAATGGCGGGACGGCGGACCATGCCGGCTACCGTGACCTGGGGACCAACCGGAGGCACCAGGATGGTATCGCCGGGCTCCAGGCGTGCGACATCGGAACGGACTCCTCGCAGCAGAAGCTCGTAGAGGTCTACCTCCCGCACCAGGCGGTTGCCGCGGTAGTGGCGAACTGTACGCAGGGAGCCGCGTGGGGTCGGTCCGCCGGCCGCGTACAACGCGTTTAACGGTGTGGAAAGGGAGCTGATGTCGTAGGCGCCGGGCCGCAGCACGTCACCCACGACGTACACACGAATGCTCCGCAGGCGCGTCAGCGAAAGGTCGGCATTGATGTCCCGGAACTGCACCCGCAAGGCCTTCTCGATGATGCGCTGGGCATCCGCCACCGATTGTCCGGCGACCACCACCTCGCCGGCCTCCGGCAACGATACTTTTCCCTGGCGATCGACGGTGCGCGTCAACCGCTGGGACACACTCCCCCAGGTGGTGATGTTCAACCCGTCCCCGGGTCCGAGGACGTAGTCCGAACCTGCGGGAAGATCCATGGGCAGGCTTTCCAGGTTCCCGGTTCCGGTCTTGAAGATGTCCCCGCCAAAGCGTTGCAGGATGCCTTTCTGGCTGGGAATCTGGCGATACAGGTCCTGCAGAGCCGGCAGGCCGGGATAGGGATTTGGCCGCGCCGTGGTCGGCGGCTGGTTCTGATCGCCGGCGGGCTCCGCTTCTTTACCGGCAGGTTTGGCTGGGGCCTTTCTCCGCGTCCGCGCGGGGGACGCGGGCTCCGGCTTGGCGGCCGCGAGAGATTCGAGATCGGACTGGGTCAGAAATCCCTTCTCTCGCAATTGCCGTGTCAACAGCACTCGCAGCGAGGTGTCCTGCTCGATGCGGCTGAACAGCGCGTCATCCGTGAGCTCGGTCTCCGGCGCCGCACGTCCCTCATCCTGCATCCGCTGCAACGCCGCCGCCTTGACTCGATCGAGCAGCTCCGGCTTCTGATTGAGAATCTCGATGATGCGCTCCGCCGGCAGCGCATCGCTTTCCATTTCAGGCTCGCCGCTTGGTTCTTCCTGCAGAGCCGGGTCGGGCTGTAGAGCATGGTCGGGAACGCTTCTGTTCCTGCGGGCGGAGCCAGTCTCCGAGTCATCCTGCTGGCCCCACATGGCGGCGCAGCCCAGCAGCGCCAAAACAAGAGCGAGAAGGGTTCGAGGCCCGATTGTGCGAATTTTTGTAACTGTACTCATGTTCAATTCCTGTCATCAGGCACAAAGCGTTCGGCAGGACTGCGCCCGGCGAGACTGTTCCATGCAGCCCTCAGTGCCACCGTTTGTGCAGGGTTTGAAGTCCAATTGCGAACTCATAGGCGCGCCGGCCAAGCCGCCGTTTCTTGCGCCGGGGTCGATGATTCATCGGGGGAATGGCGGCGAGCCGGCGAGTCCGGTTTCAAAGCTCCACGAAGCCAGATATCCATGTAAGTCCTGGCGGGATTGGGCGGGCTGGACCCCGGGGAATCGCCGCCTCCCAACAACTGGGAGAGGATCTGCTGATAGGCAATGATCCCTACCAGCGCCCGTCCCATCAGCATGGGATCCACGTTGCGGAGAACCCCGCCGTCGATCCGCTCCCGCATGTGTTCGCCCAGAATCTCGTGAAACGACATCAGGCGCGGGCTGTAGCACTTCTTGAGCAGCTCCGGTTTTTCCAGCGCGGCGTAGAACACCAGGCGCAGAAACACCGGATCCAGCAGTTGGTGTAAGTGCTCCGCCAGCGAGAGGAACACCTCCTCGCTGTTGCCGGACGATCGCAACAGCGGGAGCAACGATTCCGGCACCATCAGTCCCAGTTTGCTATTCAGGACCTGGAGATAGAGCTCCTGCTTGTTCTTGAAGTGCCGGAAAATGGTGATTTCGTTGACGCGGGCTTTGCGAGCGACTTCACGAGTGGAGGTTTCGTGAAATCCCTTGGCCGCGAACAACGCGGTGGCGGCTTTGAGGACGCGCGCGCGGGACTGCAGAACTCTAGTGGCAGATGTGGACATTACCGCCTCGTGGGGCCGCGTTCGCGGCCCGGGGGCCTGAATGGATCAAGCCGCAGAGGGATTGCGATGCTGGTGGCCGACAGCAACTACGTCGCCGGCGTCAACTTCGACGGCGACCGCTCGGGCAATCAAATTGACCGAGAGGATCAAACGGGACTTCCCCTTCCGGCGAACCAAAATGCCTTCCATATCGGCGAGAGGGCCGTGGCGCACGCGCACCAGCCGGCCGGCGGTGAGATAGGGGTGCGGCATCATGCTCTGCCCTAGAACCGAACAAAGCCGCAAGGCCTCGATCTCATGGTCTTCGATCGGTGTCGGGCAGCCAGGCCTTCCCACCAGGTTCACCACCCCAGGGACGGTGACCACCGGCCTGCGATGCTCGGGAAGAATCATCCGGACGAAGAGGTAGCCGGGAAATACCGGCAGGCGGACCAGCATCCGGCGATCCTTCCAGCGGTGAACCGCCTCATAAAGCGGAAGGAACGATTCCAGCGACTGGCTGTCCAGTTGTTCCTTGATCCGCTTCTCGTGGCGGGACTTGGTGTAGACGGCATACCACCGAAGTTGATCGCTGGCCGTTGCTTGGGACCGGAACAACACCGTCGGAGCCGGGGGCAGCGAGAGACCGTTGAAGCTCCCCAGGCGGGCGTTGTCCGAGAGGCTGGTGTGAGCGACTGGAAACATGATCATCGCCTCGTGTTACAGCGAGTACCGTGCTTACAGCTTCGCCCTGTCACTTACAGGGCTGCTGTGACCTAACCCATTCAAAATGTGGTGGTTACGTGCTGGTTAGCGGGCGTTCAGTTGGTGTCGGAGGTCGGTTAACGTCCGAGCGTATGGGTTGACTGGTTCTGCGGCGGCGACTGGCCCTTCGGGTAAATCCACCAGCCACGACAACATCCAATCTGTGAGCACTCACTTGCTTCTCCTGGAAGCAATTGCATACGTGCTTACAGAGGCTGGATGGCCGGGCAGTTTGCCCACTCCGCCGACCGTTGTCAAGAGTTTTTATGATTAATTACAGAAAACGGCTGTTCTGCGGATCGCCTGGGTGCGGCAAATTGATAAGCAAGTTGGGCCTCTGCTAGAATCCAGCAACCGGAGATTGTGGAAATCAAGTGCAGTAGGCGCGTAGCTCAGTTGGTTAGAGCGCTACCTTGACACGGTAGAGGTCTGGGGTTCGAGTCCCCACGTGCCTACCATTTCTTTTCAGCGGCTTGAAGCGTCTCCGCCCGAAAAAGTCCAACCCACAATTGAACCCACAGATCACTGGACGTTCTCCGACTCGACGCCAAGCGCCTCAAGATACCTGCCCTGTGCATCGATCTTGTTTTCGTGATCATCCTGCATGTACAGGTTCATCGTCGTCTCGATCTTCGAGTGGCGGAGCATTCCCTGAACAGTTTTGGGGTCAACCTTCGCCTTATTCGCGAGCCACGTGCTGAGCGAATGGCGCAGGTTGTGCAGACCAAAACGGTAGCCCTCCGGGATGTCCACCCCGGCAGCAATTGCGGCCGGACGGAGATGATCCTTGACGAACGACGAGGCGCTGAGCGGCACTCTGCCGTGCTTCTTAAAGCTCGGGAACACGAAATCCGTGCTTTTCGCATAGGGCGTCTCGTTGAGCCACTGGCGAAGGTGGTATGCCAAGATCGAGTGCATCGGAACGTACCCGTCCGCAGCCTTGGTCTTGGTGTCTCCATCCCCGCCCACGTGGGCCCAACGCTTGCTGACCCGGATGCGGCTATATAGGCCCGCTGCCAGAAAGAGTGCTGCTGTCAGCCTGAGGCCATCCCCCCGAACTCCGCATCCGGTCCGCGCGGTGTTGAACGTACCAACGTGCGCCGCGACTCCAATGGCAAATCGCAGTTCCGCGACCTAAGGTTCCGGCGCGGCGAGCCCCGGTTCTACGCCTTCGATCTGCTTTGGGTTGACCGCGAAGACTTGCGGTACCTGCCGCTCGGCAAAGCGCATTTGCACAGTTCGAGGCTGACCATCCGAGATCAAGTAATGGCGTAGGCGGGCACAGTTACCACTCCACAGGTATCCCCGGGTACGAGGCAGCCCCGAGTTTTTGTAAAGCGCGGTTCAGAACGGTGCACTGTGACACCTGAGTTATGCAGAGATTCTGAATCGGCTGAGAGCGGCTAAAGAAGGGACCCACTTGGGGACCCTGGAAATCCTGCTGTAGAACAGAGAGGCCGCGAAGCTGCTGCTTCGCGAGCCGATTTCCAGGGGTCACCCAAATGGTGAGTAGCAGCCATCAGGATAGTCAGGAAAAGCACGTTCCACAAGCCTCGCCAGCAGGGCTTCCACCGCTCAATAAAATCGGGGCTTCCACGCCCTACGACTTCGATGGCAAGAATCTGACCGCCTACGGTGGTCTGTTGCCGGTGGCGACGATGCTGGAGAAGTTAGGCTTTCAGGCGCTGGTGGAAGCCACGCTCACGGTCCGGCGAGTTACGCGAGCGATGTCCATGTACCAATTCGTGCTGGGGATGGTGCTGGCCGTCTACGTCGGATTTTCGCGACTGCATCATGTGCGCTTTCTGATGCGTGAACCCATGCTCACCGGGATCTTGCAGGTGGGCCAGCTGCCACCACAGTGCACCTTCTGGCGGTTTCTGGCGTCGCTGCACTTGCAGGTGGCGCGGCAGCTGTTGGAGGTCCAGCGGGAGATGCGGCAACGGGTGTGGGAGGTGGCCTGCAGAGCTGGATTGACCAGTTGCGCTGGCAGCGGCTGAAGCCCGTGGAGAAGCTGGCGCACATGTTGGTGGACCATCTGGAAGGGATCTTGAACTACTGCCGAATCAAGGTGCCGTTTGGCGTGGTGGAAGCCGTCAACGGAAACATCAAGGCGCTGTTACGTCGTGGCCGCGGCTACCGCGATATGAAGTATCTGCTACTCAAAGCGCAGCGGCTGGCCGTCACCAAGACCCAATTCCTCGTTCTTCAGAAAGCCGCATAGAATGCGCACTTTGTCAGATTCTCGTTCAGAACC
>JBIOFT010000176.1:0-7242 GCA_044447375.1 Terriglobales bacterium
AAATCGCCTTCACGCCCAGCCGCGTGCTGCTGCAGGATTTCACCGGCGTCCCCGCGGTGGTTGACCTGGCGGCAATGCGCGAGGCGGTGGAGAAGCTGGGCGGCGATCCGGGGAGCATCAATCCCATCTTGCCGGCCGAGCTGGTCATCGACCATTCGGTGCAGGTGGACGAATTCGGCACCCAGTGGGCGTTCCAGGTGAACGCCGACCTGGAGTTCCAGCGCAACAAGGAGCGCTACGCGTTCCTGCGCTGGGGCCAGGGCGCGTTTGAGAACCTGAAAATCGTGCCGCCGGACACCGGCATCGTGCACCAGGTAAATCTGGAATACCTGGCTCGGGTGGTCTTTGTCGGCAGCGCTCACAATGGCAATCGGCCGCTGGCCTATCCCGATACGCTGGTCGGAACCGATTCGCACACCACCATGATCAACGGGCTGGGCGTGCTCGGTTGGGGCGTGGGCGGCATTGAAGCCGAGGCCGCCATGCTGAACCAGCCGGTCTCGATGCTCATCCCGCAAGTCGTGGGCGTGAAGCTGACGGGCAAGCTGAAAGAAGGCTCCACCGCCACCGACCTGGTGCTGACCATCACGGAAATGCTGCGGCGCGAAGGTGTGGTCGGCAAGTTCGTCGAATTTTACGGGCCGGGACTGCACACGCTGGCGCTGGCGGATCGCGCCACCATCGGCAACATGTCGCCGGAATACGGCGCTACCTGCGGCATCTTCCCCATCGATAAGGAAACGCTGAATTACCTGCGCCTCAGCGGGCGCAGCGAGGAGCAGGTCGCGCTGGTCGAGGCCTACTGCAAGGAGCAGGGCCTGTTCCACACGCCGGATTCGCCGGAAGCGAACTATTCCACCTACCTGCAACTCGACCTGGCATCGGTGGAGCCGAGCGTGGCCGGACCCAAGCGGCCACAGGACCGGGTGCGGCTGTTCAATGTTCCCGACGGATTCCGGCAGACGCTGCCCACGCTGCTGCGCCCTGGCAGCAAGAGTGGCGACAAGCAAATCGGGCGCTTCGAGGGCGAGGGCGGCAGCACGGCGGTCGGCGTCGAAGACACCGAATCGCCCTCGGCCGACAAGCCGGTGATGGTGGACCTGCGCAAAGAACTGCGGCACGGCAGCGTGGTCATTGCCGCGATCACCAGTTGCACCAACACTTCCAACCCGTCGGTCATGATGGCGGCGGGAATCCTCGCCAAAAAGGCGGTGGAGCGCGGGCTTTCGACCAAGCCGTGGGTGAAGACCTCGCTGGCCCCGGGATCGAAGGTGGTGACCGAGTACTACAAGAAAGCGGGGCTGACGCCGTTCCTCGAGAAGCTGCGCTTCAACCTGGTCGGTTACGGCTGCACCACGTGCATCGGAAACTCGGGGCCGCTGCCGGCGGAGGTTTCCGACATCATCAACGACAAGGAGCTGGTGGCGGTGGCGGTGTTGAGCGGCAACCGCAATTTCGAAGGACGAATTAATTCCGAGGTCCGCGCCAACTACCTGATGTCGCCGCCGCTGGTGGTGGCCTACGCGCTGGCGGGACGCATTGACATTGATTTGGCGAAAGAGCCGCTGGGGCGCGACCAGCAGGGCAAACCGGTGTACCTGCGCGACATCTGGCCGAGTTCGAAGGAAGTGGGCGAGGCCATCGCAAAATGCATTGACAGCGGCATGTTTCGCAACAGCTATGCCGACGTGTACAAGGGCGACGAGCGCTGGCAGTCGCTGGACGTGCCCGCGGGCGAGACCTTTGCCTGGGACGCGAAATCCACGTATATCAAGGACCCGCCTTATTTCGACGGCATGGGGCCGAACCCGCCGGAGGTGACCGACATCACCGGCGCGCGCGTGCTGGCAGTCCTGGGCCACAGCGTGACCACCGACCATATTTCGCCGGCGGGCTCCATCAAGCCCGACAGCCCGGCGGGCAAGTACCTGATCGCGCACGGCGTTGATGTGAAGGATTTCAATTCCTACGGCTCGCGGCGCGGCAATCACGAGGTCATGATGCGCGGCACCTTCGCCAACATCCGCCTGCGCAACAAGCTGGTGCCCAAAACCGAGGGCGGCTTCACGCGTCACCTGCCCAGCGGCGCGGAGATGACCATCTTTGACGCGGCGATGAAATACAAACAGGAGAAAGTGCCGCTGGTCATCATCGCGGGCAAGGAGTACGGCTCGGGGTCGTCCCGCGACTGGGCGGCCAAGGGACCGATGCTGCAGGGCGTGCGCGCCGTCATCGCCGAGAGCTTCGAGCGCATTCACCGTTCCAACCTGGTGGGCATGGGCGTGCTCCCGCTGCAGTTCGCCTCCGGCGACGATCACGAAACGCTCGGGCTTACGGGCGAGGAGACGTACGAAATCACCGGCTTGCGCGATCTGATCGACAACTACAAGCCAGGACGGAATGTGACGGTCCGCGCCCGGCGCCCCGAGGGCACGGTGCGCGAGTTCAGCGCCATCCTGCGCATTGACACCCCGCAGGAAGCGCTCTACTACAAGCACGGCGGCATTCTGCAATTCGTGCTGCGGCAACTGCTGGCGGCGAAGAACAAGCCGGAGGTGGTCAGCGCGGGCTGAAGACCGTGGCCGACGCGACCACCGGCAGCAGCGTGACCTAAAGCAGGAAAAAATTGGCCACGGATTGCACGGATGAGCACGGATCAAGAAAACGATCTGTGAGAATCCGTGCGATCCGTGGCTTTGTTATTTAAATTCCACCTCGATGAAGTGCGCTTGCTGCTTGCCTGCGTTCATCATCTCGTGGGTGGAGCCGGCGCCGATCCACTTCACTTCGCCGGCTTTCTGATGGACCATGGCCGCCGGCTTGCCCTGCGGCATGTTGTGCAGGTCGAGATCGCTGAGCGCGACCACCAGAAACGGAAACTTGTGGGTGTGCTTGTGCAGCATGCCGCCGGCAGCGATCTGCACATCCTGCACGCGCACCTGGCTGTTGTCCACGACGGTATCAATCAGGCCGCCGTGGCCGACGTCGAGGCCGCGCTCTGGTGTGGTCTCCTTGGGCGTGCCGGATTTCTTTTTCAGGATTTCGATGATGAGATTGCGAAACGGCGTATCGCCGCTGTCCATGAGGCGGTGGATCACCGGGGCCGCTGCGAACCGGACCTCGCCCTTGCCGGCGTGCCCCTTGGTCACGGGGCGTCCCAGCACGGCGATCTGCATCTCCGCCGGATCGAGTATGACGGCGAGGTAGTCGTTGTCGTGACGGTGCAAAAGGGTCGACTGGTGCGCCGGGACGGTGACGTCGTACACGCGCGTGTACTCATTCTCCAGCACGAGGTGGTGGTGCGGCTCCTGGGAAATGGGGACGGCGGTGTCGTTGTCGGCGGCGGCAGAAAGTGAAATGGCGGCGAAAACCAGCAGAAACGCGAGTATGGGCTTCATCCGTATTTAATTTTAGCTGAAGCGACGCGGCCGACTGTCATCTACCCGCTGCCGCACAGCTCTTCATGTTTGCGCAGGATGAAGCTGTCGGTCATGCCGGCGATGTAGTCGCAGACCACGCGGTGCACGGGCTCGCGGGCCGTCTGCTCGCAATAGCTCGGCGGCAGCGCCTCGGGATGCGACGTCCAATGATCGAACAGATCGGTGACCACGCGTTCGGCGTGGGACTTCTCCGGCTGGAGGTCGGCGCTGAGATAGAGCTTTTCGTAGAGAAACGACTTTGCCTGCCCGCGCTCGCCATTCACCTCGTTGCTGAACGAGGCCAGCCGCGTGGGGCAGGCACGCACGTCGGCGAGTGATTGGATCCCACTGTCGCTGATGCGGCGGCAGGTGGTGGCGATCATGTCGGAGACCATGCGGTCGAGCATGGCCTTGAGCGCCTCGTTGAATTTCAATTTTTCGCGCACCTTGGGGTAGCGCGCTTCCGCCTGCTCGTACAAACGATTGAACACGGGCACGCCGGCGCGGATGTCGTCGAGCTTCAGAATGTGTGCCTCGTAGCCATCATCGAGGTCGGCGGTGTTGTAGGCGATCTCGTCGGTCAGGTCGATGAGCTGCGCTTCCAGCGGCGGGCGCTGGTCGAGAAGGTACTCGGAAAGCTGGGGGAATTCCTGGGGGCTGTAATCGCGCGAGTGCTTGATGATGCCCTCGCGAACCTCGAAGGTCAGGTTCAGGCCGCGAAAGGCGGCGTAGCGCTGCTCGAAATCCTCGACGATGCGCAGCGCGTGCAGGTTGTGGTCGAAAAACGAGCCGTGGACGCGCATGGCGGCGTCCAGCGCCTTCTCCCCGGCGTGGCCGAAGGGAGGATGCCCGAGATCGTGCACCAGTGCGAGCGCTTCCACCAGGTCCACCTCCAGCCCGAGCCGCCCGGCGATGGTGCGCGAAATCTGCGAGACCTCGATGGTGTGCGTCAGGCGGTTGCGAAAGTGGTCGGAGTAGCGGCGGGTGAATACCTGGGTTTTATCTTCCAGGCGGCGGAAGGCGCGCGCGTGGATAACGCGGTCGCGGTCGCGCTGGTAGTCGCTGCGGTAGGGATGCGATGCTTCGGGATGACGCCGCCCGCGGCTTTGTTCGACGCGCGCGGCGTAGGGAGCGGGCATGGAGACAGTTTCCAGTTTCCCATTTTTACTTGCAAGCATTCATTTAACTGCCGGAACGCGACTCCTTTTGCCGACGCACCCGCTTGGAGAGGAGAGCCTTCGCCTTTTCCAGTTCGGCGCGCCGCTCCGCGCTTAATCCGCAGCCCGCCCGGTTGATGAAGTACGTGAGCATTCTCATTCCCGAGGCCGGCCCCTTCGGCGAAACCTCTTTCGACGCCAGCGACCGTGCGATTGTGGCAGCGCTCCTGGTGAACAGCCCTGGAGGTGGATAAGTTGAAGCTGTCTTTACCTTCGCAACCCATCTCTTGCTCTGCTTTGCATTTGCCATGGGTCTCCTCCATGTCCAGGATGCACTCTCGGCTGCGCCACGAAATCAGGTCGCTCCGGATGAAGCAGAAAAGCCCGGCCATCCTTCGGCCGGGCCAACTGAAACTGAAACTCGAAACTGAAACTACGGTTTCACCGCTTCCGCTTTGCGCTCGTTCTGCTTGGCTAATTTGACCTTGGCGGTGTCGAGCTTCTTCTGCACCTTGGCGACCTCGGTGGTGTCCACCTCGGCAGACACGCTCTTGGTCCATTCCGTCAGGGCGCGCTCCCAGTACGCGGTCGCCAGCTTCAGCCGCTCGGTTTTCTGCAGCAGGTCTCCCATGTGGTCGAGCACGGTGGGATCGTTCTGGGTGCGATCCATGGCCTTGCGCAGGTTCTCTTCCGCGAGCTCGTACTTGCCCAGCTTGAAATAAGCCCAGCCCAGCGAATCCAGGTACGCGCCGTTCTGCGGGTCGAGCTGGATGGCCTTTTTCACGTATCCCAAGGCCTCCTCGAGCCGGACCCCGCGGTCGGCAAGCATGTATCCAAGGTAATTCAAGGTGACGGCGTTGTTGGGATCGGTGGCCAGCACCTTCTTGAACATCTCCTCGGCGCGGTCGTACTTTTTCTCCCGCTCGTAGATGGAGCCGGCGACGAAGCTGACGTAATCCTTCTCTTCCGCCTTGGCGGAGAACTGTTCGGCCTTGGCCAGCGCCTCTTCCGCTTCCGGCCAGCGCTTCAGGCGGCTGTACATCTGCGCCAGCGCGATGTAGACCTCGCGATCCTCGGCCGTTCCCTTCAGCATGCTCTTGGTCACGCTGAGGGCCTGGTCCGCCTGCCCGGTATCGGCCAACTGCCCGGCCAGCACCAGCTTCAGGTTGCGGTCTTTCGGCACCTTCGCCACCGCTTCCTGCGCCACCGCCGTAGCTTCCTTCCACTCCTTGGCTTCACGGTAGGTGTCGATGAGCTGCTGATATCCGCGGGTGACGTTGTCGTCGCCCAGCGTCAGCATCTTCCGGAAGGTGTCAATGGCGAGTTGCGTCTTCCCGGTATCGCGATAAATGCCGCCCAGCCGCTCCAGGAACACAGCGCGGTTGTTGCGCTCGCCGGGCGTGTAATTGACGTCCGCCTTCTCGCTCTTTTGCAGCAGGCGGTCGAGGACCTGGATGGAATCGTCGAACTTCCCCTGCGCCTGGTAGATGACCGCTATGTTGTACGGGACTTCCAGCGAGTCCTGGACCTCTTCTTCCGCCTTTTTCAGGGTGGCGAGCGCGTCGTCAAACTTGCCGCTGCGGCGCTGGATTTCAGCGATGCGCATCAGGCTCTGCACATCGTGCGGATCGGATTCGACGATGGTCTTGTACTGCTCCAGCGCAGCTTCGGTCTGGTTGTCGTTCATCAGGTTCTGCGCCAGGCCGCGTACCGCGTCCAGATTGTCGTGGTCAATATCCACCGACTTCTTGTAAGCCTCCACCGCGTGCTTGTAGTCCTTCTGCTGCTCGTAGGTGTAGCCGAGCGCGGAGTAGAGCTTGCCGCTGCGCTGCGATTCGGGAACGCCCTTCAGCACCTCGGCCGCCCGCGAGGAATCTCCTTCCTCGTTGTAGAGGTAGGCGAGCGTGGTGAGCGCCTCTTCCGATCCGGGCTCCAGGCTGACCGCGGTCTTGAATTCGTTCTCCGCCTTCAGCAGCTCATTGTTCAGCCGGTAAAGGCGCCCGAGAAGGACGTGGTTATCCACCACCTTGGGCTCGATGCGGACGATCGCCTCGTACTGCTCAATCGCGCGTTTCAGGATCTCCTGCGATTGCGAGCCCGCCTGCGTATCCGGCAGCGAGCGCAGGTAGATGCGCCCCAGCAGCTTGCGCGCCTCCAGGTTGTTGGGATCGCGTTTGACGATCTCCTGGGCTTCCACGACGGCGTCGCGAATGCGTCCCGTCTTGGCATAGAGCTCGGCCAGGCCGGCATTCAGGTATTCGGAAGCGGGGTCGTTCTCGATCGCCAGCCGGTATTCGTCGATCGCCTTGTTGGCGTACTCAGGACGGCCGTACATCGCGACCAGTTCCTCGTACATGTGCGCCATGGCGTAGTGGTAGTAGGCGGCGGCGTGGTCGGCTTTCTTGCCTTGCTTGGGTTCGGTCTGTGGGGACAATTGCTCGGGAGGCCCTGCGGGTTTCGCAGGAGCGGTTTGCGCGACACCCGCCAGCGAGGCAAGCAGAAGCACGACAACGGCAGGCTTACCGGTAATCATCAAGGTCCTTAAAGGAGACAGAAATACCACCACGGTTGGATGCCGAACTCATCCCGCGGGTGTCATTGTAATTTTACGCGAATTCGCGGGAAGAGTTGCGGTCGGGGCGGAAAAACAGTGGTTACTTAGGTCC
>JBIOFT010000177.1:0-7211 GCA_044447375.1 Terriglobales bacterium
CCTCCGCCGCGTGCAAGCCGATCCCACCCGCGAGTCCGGCAGTGCCAGCGCTGCTCCTCGCGCCGCCATCGCGGTGGTGAAGCGGGAGGCGGTTACCAACACGCTCTCGATTGCGGGCGAGTTTCTGCCCTACCAGGATGTGGAACTCCATGCCAAGGTCTCCGGATACATCCGCAAGATCAACGTGGATATCGGAGACCGGGTCAAAACCGGGCAGGTGCTGGCGGTGCTGGAAGTGCCGGAACTGAATGCGCAAGTGGAGGGCGCCGACGCCGGCGTGCGCCACAGCAAGGAAGAGATTAAGAGGGCGAAGAACGAGGTCACGCGCGCAAGAGCCACCCGCGACGCGCTGCACGCGGAGGCCACACGTCTGGAGCAGGTGGCGAAACAGCGGCCGGAGTTGATCGCGCAGCAGGAGATCGACGATGCCGAGGCCAAGGACCTCGCCGCGGAAGCGCAGGTGGAGGTGGCAAAGTCGGCGCTGGCGGCGGCCGAGCAGCAGCTCGACGTTTCCAAGGCCGCGCACACGCAGGTCACGGCCATGCAGGACTATTCACGCATCGTCGCGCCCTTCGATGGCGTTGTGACTTGGCGTTATTCCGATACTGGGGCGCTGATCCAGTCGGGCACCTCCAACGCGAACTCGGCGCCGGTAGTCAAGCTGGCGCAAGTGAACCTGCTACGCCTGCGCATTCCCCTGCCGGAATCAATGGCCGAGGGAGTGCATATCGGCACGATGGGGAACGTCCGCGTGCAGGCGACCGGCGAGCGCTTCACCGCCAAGGTGACGCGCTTCACCAGCTCCTTCGACCGCTCCACGCGCACCATGCAGGTGGAGTTCGATGTGCCCAACACGGACTACAAACTGTCTCCGGGCATGTACGCCGACGTGGTGCTGGAGATCCAGAATCGGGCCGATGCCATCACGGTCCCGGTGCAAGCGATCTCGTACAGCAACGACAAAAGGACGGTTCTGCTGGTGGATGCCAACAACCGCGTGCAGGTACGCGAGATCCGCACCGGGATCGAAGATCCCAACCGCGTCGAGGTGTTGGCGGGATTGGACCCGGGGGATCGCGTGATCGTGGGCAATCTGGGCGCCTTTCAGCCGGGACAGCGCGTCGATCCCAGGCCCAGCCGGATGGCCAACGTCAAGGTGGATGAAGGGGGCCCGGACTAATGTCGAGTTTTGCCATTAAGTACCCCTACTTCATCATCATGATGTGCCTGATCATCGCCGTGGTGGGCGTGGTCACCATGGCGCGCATGCCGGTGGACTTGTTCCCTTCCATCGATATTCCGGTGGTGGTGGTGGCAACGTTCTATGCCGGCATGCCGCCGGAGGAGATCGAAGCCAACATTACCAATCCCTTCGAGCGCTTCTTCACCTTGGGCAGCGGCATTGACCACATCGAATCGCGTTCGCTGACCGGCGTCAGCCTGATCAAGGTGTACTTCCAGCCTGGCAGCAATCCTGATGCGGCGGTTAGCACCATCTCCAATCTCGCTATGGCGCAGTTGCGCCGGCTGCCGCCCGGCACGCTGCCTCCGGTGGTGCTGAAGTTCGATGCCTCGAGTCTGCCCGTCTGCCTAATCACGCTCAAAGGACAGGGGCTGAACGAGACGGAGCTGCATGATCTCGGGCAGTTCACAGTGCGCAACCAGATCGCGAACGTCCCGGGCGCCTCGATTCCGCAGCCGTTCGGCGGCAAGTACCGCCAAATTCAGGTCTATGTGGACCCGGTGAAGCTGGAGGCGCACCAGTTGAGCCTGATGGACGTGGTGCGCACCGTCAACAGCGCCAACACCATCCTGCCCGCGGGTGACGTGCGCATCGGCCCCAAGGACTACAACATCTACACCAACAGCCAGCTCCCCACCACGGAAGAAATCAACCGGCTTCCGCTGAAGGTGGAGGGCAACAGCGTGCTGATGGTGGCCGACGTGGGGCACGCCGCGGATGCGGCCGCCATCCAGACCAACATCGTGCGCGTGGACGGGCAGAAATCCGTGTACCTGCCCATCCTCAAGCAGGGGGGCAACAGCAACACCATCGCCATCGTAAACGGCATCAAGGACCGCATTAAGGATCTTCTGGATGTCCCTAAAACGCTGGTCGCCAATGTGGTGTTCGACCAGTCCATCTACGTCAAGACCGCTATTTGGAATGTGCTGCGGGAAGGCGGCATCGGACTGCTGCTGACTGCGGTGATGATCCTCATCTTCCTGGGCAGCATTCGCGGTACGTTTTCAGTCATGCTCTCGATCCCGCTCTCCTGCCTGGCCACGTTCCTGGCGCTGGCCATGGTGGGCGGGACCATCAACACCATGGTGCTGGGGGGCATGGCGCTGGTGCTTTCGCGACTGATCGACAACTCGGTGGTGGTGCTGGAAAACATCTTCCGCCACCTGGAGCTGGGCGACGACCCCAAACAGGCGGCGGAGTTTGGCGGCCACGAGGTGGCCCTGGCGGTGCTCGCCGCCACCATCACCACCGCCATCGTTTTCTTCCCGGTAGTGTTCCTGTACGGCGTGAGCCGCTTCCTGTTCACCGCGCTGGCCATGGGGGTGGTGCTGTCGCTGGCGGCTTCTTATTTCGTCGCCATGAGTGTGGTGCCGCTGTTTTGCTTCAGGTTCATTCATGCCGCGCACAGCGAGGGAGAACATACTGGCCTGCTGCAACGGGTTGTCGGCCCGTTCAACCGGCTCTACGACCGGCTGCTGGCGGCGTATGACCGCGCCATTGTGAAGAGCCTGGCCCGTCCCAAGTTCACCGTGGCCTGCATCATGGGAGTCTTCCTGGTGAGCCTGGCGCTGTCGCCGCTGCTGGGCGTTTCCTTCTTCCCCCGCACCGACCCAGGGCAGTTCGTCATCAACATCAAGGCCCCGACAGGAACCCGCCTCGAACTCACCAACCAGTACATCAAGGCGGTGGAGAACGAGATCCGGGAGGTAGTCCCGGCGCGTGACCTGCAGATGATTGTCTCCAACATCGGCATCACCCCGGATTTTTCCGCGATCTATACCAGCAACTCCGGCCAGCACACTGCCTTCGTGCAGGTGAACCTGAAGGAGGAGCACAAGGGCGGAAGTTACGAGTACATGGACCGGGTGCGGAAGAGGCTGGACAACGATCTGCCCGAGCTCTCGACCTACTTCCAGACCGGCGGTCTGGTGGACTCGATCGTGAACCTGGGCCTGCCCGCGCCCATCGACATCCAGGTCAGCGGCAACGACATGCCGGCAGCCCTCGGCACCGCCGACCAAATTGCGCAGCAGGTGCGGCATCTGCCGGGGGTGAGCGATGTCCTCATCCCCCAGGATCTGGATTATCCCGGCATCCAGCTCGACGTGAATCGCGAGATGGCGGCGCGCCTGGGGCTGTCGTCGCAGGAGGTGGTGGACAACGTCATCACCGCCCTCTCCTCGAATGGCATGATCGCGCCCAGTTACTGGGTCGATGCTAAGAATGGCAACAACTACATGTTGACCGTCCAGTATCTGGACACGCAGGTGCACTCGATGACCGACCTGAAGGAGATACCCCTGCGCGCCTCCGGCAACCAGAACCCCACCGAGCTCGAGGCTGTCTCCAATGTCAGGACCATAAACACGCCTACGGAGGTGGATCACTATCAGCTCCAGCGCGTGTTCGACATCTACGTTTCGCCGTCGGGCCAGGATCTGGGTAGCTTGGCCAAGCGGGTCCAGAAGATCATCGACTCCGCCAAGCTGCCGGCCAATGTGCGGGTGGCCCTGCACGGTTCCGTGCAAGGCATGCGGCAGTCCTTCCGCAGTTTCACGGTCGGCCTGATCCTGTCGATCGTTCTGGTTTACCTGATCCTCATGGCGCAGTTCGCCTCGTTCAAAGATCCCTTCATCATCTTGCTGGCGATCCCGCCGGGATTCACGGGCGTGATCCTGCTGCTGCTGATCACCAGGACGACGGTGAACATCATGTCCCTGATGGGAGTGATGATGATGATCGGCATCGTGGTGTCGGACTCCATTCTGATCGTAGAGTTCGCCCGCGAACTGCGGAGGCGGGGTGAGCCGCTGGTGGAGGCGCTCAAGAACGCCTGCCACGTCCGGCTGCGTCCTATCACTATGACCACCCTGGCGACGCTGCTGGGCCTGCTGCCCTTGGCCCTGGCCCTGGAACCCGGCAGCGAGCAATACGCCCCCCTGGCCCGCGCCATCATCGGCGGGCTCAGCCTCTCGTTCCTGGTGACTTTGTTCCTGGTTCCGTCGGCATACCTGCTCATGCACCGCGGCGAAGAGGCGGAAGCCGCCGAGGAGGCACAATAAATGAGGCAAAGACACCTGTCCCTGTTGTCCGTCGCCGTGGCTTGGTTCTCGTGCGCGGCGGTCGCGCAAACTCCCGCGCCTGCCCCGCAGAAGCTGACGCTCAAACAGGCGGAGACCATTGCCATCGCGAATCATCCGCAGATCAAGGCGGCGTCGCTGACCGCCGCCGCTGCCGAGCAAGTAACCACCGAGGTCCGCTCCGCCTACTATCCGCAAGTATATGGGGACCTCACTGGCGTCGACGCGCAGAACGGGACGCGCCTGGCCGCCGGGGCGCTGAATAATCCCCTGATCCTCGACCGCTTCGCCAGCGGCCTCTCGGTCGGCCAACTCCTCACCGATTTCGGCCGCACCCACCGGCTCAGCCAGTCCGCCGGACTCCACGCTGGCGCTGAGCGCGCAGGCGTGGTGGTCACCCGCGCGGATGTCCTGCTGCTCGTGGACCAGGCTTACTTCCGCACTCTGCGAGCGCAGGCGGTACTGACCGTCGCCCAGGAGACGGTGAAGGAGCGGCAAACCGTCACCGACCGCGTGCAAGCCCTGGCCAACGCCAAGCTGAAGTCCGGGCTCGACGTCAGCTTCGCGGAGGTGAATCTCGGGCAAGCCAAGCTCCTTCTGGTGCAGGCGCAGAACGAGATCAAGGCTGCCTATGCGGAGCTGACCCGCACCCTCGGCTATTCTGATGAACGCGAGTTCGAGCTGGCCGAAGAGCCGCTGCCCGCGGCCCCTCCGCCCGAGGTCCTTCCTCTGGTCGCGCAAGCGTTTCGGGAGCGGCCGGAACTGGTCCGCCAGCGGTTTGCGGTGCAATCAGCACAAGCCTTCGCCACCGCCGAACGCGACCTCTGGTTCCCGACCATCAGCGCCGCAGGAAATTTCGGGCTGGTCCCGGTGGGAGATACGACCTTTCGCAGTTCTTACGCTGCCGGCGGTTTCAACGTCACCATCCCTGTTTTTAACGGCAAGCTGTTTTCCGCGCGCTACGCCGAGGCCAACTTGCGCGCGAAAGCGGAAGATCAGCGGTTGCTGGATTTGGAAAACAGCATTGCACGTGAAGTGCGCGTGGCCTGGCTGGATGTGATCACCGCCTATCAGCGCCTCGACCTCACCTCCCAGATCCTTGCCCAGGCCCGGCAGGCGCTCGACCTGGCCGATGCTCGCTACAAGCTGGGCTTGAGTTCGATCGTCGAGTTGCAGCAGGCCCAGCTCAATGAGACCCAGGCCGCCATCGACGAGGCCAGCGCCAAGTACGACTACGGCGCCAAAACGGCATCCTTGAACTATGCCATCGGCCGGCTGCGCTGATCCTCATTCCACCGCGCGCCTGGACGCAGCGCCATTACCGCCCAAGCTCCTTTGACGTTTCTTTACGAAGTCTTTACCCGCCTGCCCTGCGGCGCTTGGTTAAAATAGGGTGCGGGGTGTGCTGGACCACCCTGGAGGTTGTCGTGCTAAAGCGCTGGGCTATCATCGTGATGGCGTCGCTGGCTCCTGCGCTGGCGATGACGCAGGACAATCCGCCGAAACCCGCCGAGGGTCAGGCGCAAACTCGTCCGAATCGACCCGGGGCCGGCCGCTTCCAGGGAGTAGCGGGTACCATCACCGCCATCGAAGCCAATCAGCTCTCCTTGAAAACCACGGAGGGCAAGGCCGTGACCGTCACTCTGTCGGCCGATACCCAGTACCGCAAAGACCGGCAGCCGGCCGCGCTGGCGGACTTCAAAGTCGGCGACACGGTGATGGTGGCCGGCGCCCCCGCCGGGGAGAACGCCTGGAACGCACGCTTCGTCACCACGCGCTCGATTGGCCAGCAGTTTGGTGAGGGTCTGGGCAAGCGCTTCATCGCCGGCGAAATCAAGGCGATCGACGGCACCAGCCTGGCTATCTTGCGCGTCGATGGCCAGACCCAGACCATCCTGGTGGACGAGAACACCTCGTTTCGTAAGCAGGAGCAGAGCATTACGCTAGCCGATTTGAAGCCCGGCGATCACGTGTTTGGCCGCGGCGAGGTCAAGAATGGGACCTTCGTTGCCGCCGTGCTGAATTGGGGTGACCCCAAGCCGATGGAGATGCCTCGCCCCCAGGGCTCGCCTGACCGGCACTGAGGTCATTCGGATGCCAGGGAATTCGTCTAGCTCCGGCAACCCCCTTTGATGTCCTCGACGCGAAACTCCCGGCCGAACCATCCTCGATGCCTCCGGGCAAATGTCTGCATGATGGCCGCTGCCGTTGCGCTGGTGCTGGCCTGCGCATCGGCGGCAGCGCAGACTCCGCCCGCGGCCGGCGGCAACCTCAGCGGCGTCGTGAAATCGGGAGGCATGCTTTTGCCGGGCGTGACGGTTTCCGCGGCCAACACCTTGACCGGCCAGAAAGCGGTCACGTCCACGGGGGATGACGGCAGCTACGCGCTGCACCTCACGACCAACGGCCGCTACGTAGTGCGCGCGGAGATGGCCGCCTTCGCCGCTGCCACTCACGAAGTGGTGATTAACGCCGAAAACCGTAGCGCGCGTGTGGATCTGGAACTGGTGCTTCTCTCCCGCGCCCAGCAAGCGGCGGAACAGCAACAGCGGCGCCAGGCTGCCGCGCTTCCCAACCGAGGCTTCCAGAGCCTGGCGGTGATGCAGTCGGGGCTGGGCGGCGACACCGAGAACGGTGGCTTCAACGCAGCCGAACAGGGTGTGCCTGCCGGCCTGCTGGTGCCCGGCATGTCGGCGGAAGCGGCGACGGAATCCGTCTCCATCACCGGCAACACCGCCAATTCCGGATGGTCCGGCCTGAGCAGTGATGAGCTCCGCCAGCGCGTGCAGGAGATGCGCGATCGGCAGGGCGGCGAGTTGGGCGGTCCTGGTGGTTTCGGCGGTCCGGGGGGCGGTCGCGGGGGTTTCGGCGGTGGCGGCGGCGGC
>JBIOFT010000178.1:0-7194 GCA_044447375.1 Terriglobales bacterium
CGTCTGGTTCCTGGTGCTGCAGACGGGCATGCTGGGCGTCTTCATGGCGCTCGATTTCTTCCTCTTCTTCGTTTTCTGGGAAGCGATGCTGGTGCCGATGTACCTGCTGATCGGCATCTGGGGCGGGCCGCGCAAGCTCTATGCGGCCATCAAATTTTTCCTGTACACGCTGCTGGGCTCGGTCTTGATGCTGCTGGGCATCCTGTTTTTGTACTTCCATCACCACACGGTTACCGGCGTTTACACGTTCAGTATTCCCGAGTTGTACACAACGGCTAAGTTGATTCCGTTCCACCCCGGCGTCTGGCTGTTCGTGGCGTTCTTCCTGGGATTTGCCATCAAGGTCCCGATGTTCCCGTTCCACACCTGGCTGCCGGATGCGCACGTGGAAGCTCCCACCGCCGGATCGGTCATCCTGGCGGGCGTTCTGCTGAAGATGGGGACGTACGGCTTCGTGCGCTTCTCGCTGCCGTTCTTCCCCGGCGTGGTCATGGATTCGCGCGTGCGGGGCTGGATGATCGGGCTGTCCCTGGTCGGCATCATCTATGGCGCGCTCGTCTCGCTCATGCAGAAGGACATGAAGAAGCTGGTAGCGTATTCGTCGGTCAGCCACCTGGGCTTCTGTACGCTGGGCATCTTTGTGCTGACTCCTCTCGGGCTAAGCGGGTCGGTGCTGCAACAGATCAACCACGGCATCTCGACCGGAGCGCTCTTCTTGATCGTCGGCATTCTGTACGAGCGGAGGCACACGCGCGAAATCTCGGAGTACGGCGGCATCTCGAACGTCATGCCGCTCTATGCGACGATCACGATGATCATGTTCCTGTCTTCGATGGGACTGCCGCTGCTCAACGGCTTCGTCGGAGAGTTCACCATCCTGCAGGGGACGTTCATGGAAAATTGGAAGTGGGCGGCGTGGGCGGCGCCGGGCGTGATCCTGGCTGCGGCCTACCTGCTGTGGCTCTACCAGCGGGTGTTCTTCGGTACGGTTACCAATCCGAAGAACGAGAAACTGCATGATTTGACGCCGCGCGAGATTCTGACATTCGCACCGCTGATTATCATGGCCTTCTGGATCGGCCTCTACCCGAAACCGTTTTTCCAGATCCTGGAGCAACCGGTGAACCAGTTGGTGCAGACGGTTCGTCCGGGATATCCCAATCCCTATGCGACGGTGAACGCAAAGGCCGCGCCGGCACCGAGCCCTGTTGAAATCGATGGAAGGCGGACAGGAATGTCCGCCCAATATGTGCCAGCAGCACAAGACCGGCGGGCAGGAGTGCCCGCCCAGTCAGAAACCAAAAGGAACCACCGGTGAAACTTCCCCTCACCGACTACCTGCTCATGCTCCCGTTCGTGGAGCTGACCATCTTTGCTCTCGGCATCCTGATGATTGACTTGATGGTGCCGAAGGAATGGAAGCGGGTGAATGCCGTCGCCGCCCTGCTGGGCCTGGGGTTCGCCGCGGTCAGCGTTGGCCGCTTGCAGCAGGCGATCTCCACCGGCGGACGCGGAGGGTACTTCCAACTCGGGTTCTCGAACACCGTGATGGTGGACCGCATCACCATCTACTTTTTCTACCTCTTTCTGGCGGGCGCGGCCATCGCGGTTCTGATGTCGGTGCGATACCTGGAAATCGAGAATGAGCACCACGGCGAGTATTACGCGCTCATGCTGCTGTCGGTGATCGGCATGATGTCGATGGCGTCGGGGCTCGACATCGTGCTGCTCTTCATCGGCCTGGAGCTGATGGCGATCTCGACCTACGTGCTGGTGGGGTTTCTGCGGCGCGACCGGCGCTCGAACGAAGCGGCCCTGAAGTATCTGCTGCTGGGGGCGTTTTCCTCCGGCATCTTCGCCTACGGTCTCTCGCTGTTTTATGGATTGACCGGCAGCACGAACCTGCTGGCGATTGGCAATGCGGTTGGCAAGATGGATCCGCACAATCCGGTTCTGATTATCGCCCTGCTCACGACCATGGTCGGGCTGCTGTTCAAAATCGCCGCCATTCCCTTCCACCAGTGGGCGCCGGACGCCTACGAGGGCGCGCCCACCAGCATCACCGGCTTTATGTCGGTGGCGGTGAAGGCGGCGGCCTGGGCGCTGCTCATTCGCATTTTGATCTACGGCCTGTTCCCGCTGCGCTCCATCTACACGCCGCTCGTGATCTTTGTCTCGGTCGCCACCATGACCGGGGCCAACTTGGCGGCGCTGACGCAGTCGAACACCAAGCGCCTGCTGGCGTATTCCTCGATCGCGCACGTTGGCTACATGCTGCTCGCCTTCGTCGCCATGGGGACTTCGGAACCGGGCACCCCGGGCTTTGTCGACGGCTTCCGGGGAATTCTGGTTTACCTGCTGGTGTACACGTTCATGAATCTGGGTGCGTTCGCCGTGATCACCTCGCTGCGCAACCGCAACGTGATCGGCGACGAGTTGGATGACATCGCCGGTCTGTATTCGCGCGCCCCGGTCGAAGCCGTACTCATGCTCTTCTTCCTGCTCTCGCTCGCGGGAATCCCGCCGATGGCCGGGTTCCTGGCCAAGTACTACATTTTCCTCAGCCTGATTGAGAGCGGCCACTACGTGCTGGCGTCGCTGGCGGTGTTCTACGCCCTATTCGGGCTTTACTACTATTTGAAGATCGCGAACGCCATGTTCATGCGCGAGTCCATGGAGACCGAACGGCTGCCCATAAGTGTGGGTATGCGCTTCGCCCTCGGAATCACGGCGCTGGCCACGATCGTGATCGGAGTCTTTCCCGAGCCCTTTATCCACACCGTGAACTGGGCGCTGGGAATCGCGCAGGCCCCGCACGTAGCGGCGATGATGAAGTAGCTGCGACCTTCGGGCTGCGAGACCAGCTTCGAGCTACGAGCTACGAGCTTCGGGCAAGTCAAAACCGAAGCCCGGACGTGATTTTGATTGCTCGGAGCCCGCAGCTCGTAGCCCGTAGCTGGTTTACAATCCTCCCCATGCCCGAGCCGCCCCAGCCCCCGGAGAAGAAAGACCCGCTGGTTTCGCTGGCGCGCTATTCCGAGATCGGCTTCATCATTCCGGCGGCGATCCTGCTCGGGTTCATTCTCGGCAAGCTTCTGGATTACTGGCTACACACCAAGTGGCTCTACCTGGTCGGGTTGCTGTTTGGCGCGGTGGTTGGATTTTGGCAGATGATCCAGATGGCGACGTCGGCGTTCAAGGATGACTGACGAGCAGAATCCGGCCGGTGTCACCCTGGAAACCCCACAGGCGGAGCAGTTCTACGCCCGCGCCATTCCTCGCATGATGCGGGTCATGCTGCTGGTGAGCGTCCTGCTGCTCATGCCCGCCTTCTGGGCTTACAAGTGGGCCGGAGCGATCGGGTTTGCGGCGGGAGCCGCGGTTTCCTACATCAATTTCCGCTCGCTGGCACAGGGCGTGGAGGGCCTGGCCGACCGCGTCGTCAACCGGCAAAGCAAGGAAAAAGGCCGCAAGATCGTGCTGCGATTTCTGGTGCGTTACGGGTTGGTGGGCGCGGTCGCCTATGCTATATTCAAGAGTTCTGCCTTGGCCTTCCGCGGATTCCTATGGGGCCTGTGCCTGCCGGCGGCCGCCATGATGGTCGAAGCGGGGATCGAGGCCTACGTAGCCTTCCGGCGGGAGTAGCTTGGAGCTGCGAGCTTGAATCTGGTGGCTCGAAGCTCGAAGCGCGTAACTCGTAGCTGGTCTTGATCGTATGGAACAACTGGCGTTCACTCAACTCCTCAACCACTTCTTTGGCGGCCCCGTGCTGGCCCTGCTGCTGCGGCTGCACATTCATCCGAAAAACCCTGCTGCGCCGATCACCAACGCGGTCGCGATGGAAGTGCTGGTGGTGTTGCTGCTGACGGTGTTTTTCGTGGCCGTGCGCATGCGGCTCTCCGTCGAGCGGCCGGGAGGCCTGCAGCACGTGATGGAGGGTCTCCACGGATTCATCGGCAACATGGCCGGAGAGATCATCGGCCACCATTCGGAACGGTTCGTGCCCTACTTGATGGCGCTGGGCATGTTCATTTTGACTTGCAACCTCATCGGGCTGGTGCCGGGGATGGAGTCGCCGACGGCGGTGCCGGTCGTGCCGCTGGGTTGCGCGCTGGTCACCTGGTTCTACTACCACTCTCAGGGCGTGCGGGCGAACGGGCCGATCGGATACTTGAAGCACTTTATCGGGCCCCAGGAAGGCATGCCGCTGATTGTCCGGATCCTCTTGCCGTTCCTGTTGTTCCCGATTGAGATATTCAGCCATATGGCGCGGGTCTTGTCGCTCACCGTCCGTCTTTTCGCCAACATGTTCGCGGGCGATATGGTGACGCTGGTGTTTTTCTCGCTCCTACCTTTGGGCGTTCCGATCATATTCGAGGGCCTGCATATCGGCGTGTCGTTGATCCAGACGTACATTTTTGTGCTGCTGGCCTGCGTGTACCTGGGCGAGGCGGTGGCGCACGAGCACTAGAGAAGGTCTCAGGTGTCAGGTCTTAGGTGTCAGGAAGAGCTGAAACGATTTTCCTGACACCTAAGACCTGAGACCTGACACCTGCTGTCTAGCGTGAGGGCGCTGGCTCCAAGAGCGCGGCGTCAACCACCCACTGGCGGCAAATTCATAAGGAGAAACACAATGCGGAAAATCGTGATGTTGTTGTTCGTGATGATGATGGCCTCTGTCTTTGCGGTCCCGGCGTTCGCGCAGACCGGCGGAGGCGCGGCGGGTTCAACCAACTGGGTGGCAATCACTTCTGGTTTCGCGATCGCCATCGCCGCCGGGTTGGCGGCGCAAGGCCAGGGGCGTGCCGCGTCGTCGGCGTGCGAAGCGCTCGGACGCAATCCGGCAGCGCGCGCCGGCATTCAGGTGGCGCTGATTCTGGGACTGGCGTTTATCGAATCGCTGGTGCTGTTCACGCTCGTGATTATCTTCGTGAAGGTCGCGTAGAGCACGCAGGCTGCAGTTCGGAGTTCGCGGGAAGGCCTCTGCCCGGTGGAGGCCTTTCTTATGTCCGTTGGTACATCGATTCGCAGAGACGCAGCTTGCTGCGTCTCAGCCGGGGAAGACGCAGCAAGCTGCGTCTCTACTCTGATTCCCAGGGGGTGAGAGGAGTACAGCAAGCGAGCGGCGAGTAGCGAGAGCCCAAAGCCTAAAGCCCAAAGCCTAGAGCCCATCTACCCCTTGCGCTCGCCGTCCCACGTCGGGGCGCGGTTTTCGGGACTTTTTTCCAGAGCTTCGACCAGGACGCGGCGCAGGCGGTAGCGGCTGTCGAGGTCCATGTTGACGAATTCGAAGCCGATTTCGTTCACCCGGGCGCGCCGCATCAGGACCTGGCCGCGGATCTTCTTCACCCCCACCGAGATTTCAATGTTGGCTTCGGAACCGACGCGCAGATTGTCATTGCGTGTTCCCATACCTCCGCCCAGGCTCATCTCCCGCATGACCACATTGGATTTGCCCCAGGAACTGCCGAGCGTGGCCGAGAGCGTGCGTGGCAGAAAGATGCGTTCGTAGCGCCGCTGCCGGACCCAGGGGCAGGCGGGCGCGGGATCGAGAGGTTGGATCGCCAGTTCGGCCGAGTCAAGGGCGCTCTCGGAGAGCACCTGCGCGCCGAAGCGAGGATCGATCTTGCCGAGCGCCTGGGCGGCCGCGATGCGCAATTCGCGATGTTGGCTGCGACCCCAGAGCTTCTTCTGTTCCACGATGTTGCGCAGCGCCGGAACGGCATCGGGCTCGCGCAGGCGGCCAAGGGATTCGATGGCTTTGAGCTGCACGAAAGGGGTTCTCGATTGCGCCTCGCCCGCGCTGGCCAGAGCGATCAAGGGGGCGCTGGCAGTGCGGTCGAGGCTCATGCCGATTTCGTCAATGGCTTCGGGCAGGATCAGCGGGTCCAGCAGTTCCAGCAGTTCCAGCAGGGTGCGGCCGCGGTCGGGAGCGGCGCCGTAAGCGATCTGGCGCACGATCACGTCCTGGTAGAAGCGGTTGCAGTGGGGAATGCGCGAGGGCAGCAATTCCAGCAGGGTGCTGACGCTGAGACGGCTGAGCAGGCCCACAGCAGAAGAAGCCTGCCGAGGCTGGCCCTGACGCAGCATATCGGCCAGGTCGGCGACCGCCGGCTGTCCAAGTTCACCAACCATTTCCACGATGCGATCACACTCCACACGTTTCTGGGAGCGGAAAAAGCGGTCGGAAAGCTGTTCCACCGCGGCCTTGGGAATCTGTTGCAGAACGTTGATGAGATCTTCCCGAATCTCCGAAGCGTTGATCCCTTCCTCGATGATTTCCGGCAGACGGTTCTCGATGCCCACCCGCTGACGTAAGTCCTGGATCAGGAGGGGCTGCTCCTTGGACCCGCTGTCGAGGGCAGCGCAAATCTCAGCCACTGCCTTGTAGTGTTTGCGGCTGCAGGCTTCCTGACCAAAGCGAGTGAAGGCCGCCATCAAAAAGCTCTGCACCTCGCCGTCGGTTTCTTTGACCAGCTTCTGGCCGAGCTTGGCGATGGCGTTGGGCATGACTTCGCTGCCGGCGCTGACATAGAGATCGGCGATTTGGGCCAGGCCGATCGCGGTCTTGCGCCGGGGCTCCACTTCTTTCGCGTCCAGGCAGCCGGCGTAGTTGGTCAGGATCTTGGCGGCCAGTTCGTTGTCGCCGCGCTCCAGCAACAGTTCCACGAACTGACGAATGTTGCGCGCCGGCACACAGGCGGCCTCGCCCGAGAGAAGGACGCTTTTTTTGCCGGCTTCAGGAACCTCGGACCAGAACATGCGGTCGAGAATATCGGCGTGGGACTCCACCAGGATGCCGGCCTTCCCCATCCTGTCTTCCTGAACCCGCAGGATCTGCTTGAGCGTGTCCATCTGCCGGCTCATGTGCTCCATCATCTGGTGCACCGCGTTCACTTTGACTTCACCCTTCGAGTAGCGGTCGAGGGCAAAGCGAATGGCCATGTGTTCGGCGGCCTTCATCAAGAGCGGGGTATCGCTTTTCTCGTCGTGGGAAACCTGCGAGGCCAGGGTTTCGAGCAGCTGCGCCAGATTGACTTTGGCGCCTTCGGGCGCCTTGCTGATCTCGGCCTTCAACACTTCAGGGGTCACATTGGGATCCTGCGCCGCCTGGCTGAAGTGGGTGAGCATGCGGATCGCCTGAATCACTTCCTCTTCCTGCAGCGGGACAATGCCACCGCTCCAGGTCCCGCC
>JBIOFT010000179.1:0-7137 GCA_044447375.1 Terriglobales bacterium
GCGGTGGAGGGCACTCTGGCGGGCATTTCGGCGGACATGGGTTCCACTTCGGCGGACGCCATGGCGGCGGAAAGGCTGGCAAGAAAGCAAGGGGCGGTCTCTTGATGGGTAGCTCGGGTTCAGCTCTTCGCCGCATGGAGGGCATCCCCCGAATCACCACGTTTGTGGGCTTCGGAAGCGTGCCAGGATTGCGCGTCGGGGTGGTAGCCGACAGTTTGTTCTGTCCGTTCGCTCCGCACCTCATCTCTCCCTTCTGTCCTGTCTGCACTTTCCCTGGCCCGTTCGGATTTGGTCGCGGATTCTTCGGATTCTCGGAGTTCGGATTTGTCGGCGGCGGCGGGCCTTGGCTTGACTTCGACGATGGATCTCCACAATTTGTGGTTCCATCGTCGTTGCCGGTGGGCACCAGTCGTAAGCTCCCGGTGCTGGTCTTCACAAACGGCTGGTCGTTTGAAGTGACTGACTATGGTATCGATGAGGAGGGCGAGTTGCGCTATATGACATCGTACGGCGGCCTGAACATCGTGTCCCTCGATTCCCTGGATCTTTACGCGACCGTGAAAGCGAACGAAGAGCGCGGGATTCCCTTTACGCTGAAACTGCTGCACCAGCACTGAGTTTGGAGAGGGCGCCCTCAGAGTTTGAACAATTCTCTCAGGCGCTTGGTTTGCGCCCGGCTGACCGGGACTTCGGTCTGCTTGCGGTCGTCCATGCGCACCTGGTAGGAGCTCTTGAACCAGGGCACGACTTCCTTGATGCGGTTGATGTTCACCAGTAACGAGCGGTGCGCGCGCCAGAACCGGTTGGGATCGAGCGACTCCAGCAATTCTTCCAGCGTGCGGCAGTTGGACTGGCCCTCCATGCCACCGCTGGTCACTGCTGTGATGACGCCGTCTTCGATGGAGGCGAAGCAGATGTCCTTCTGGTCCACCAGGAACAGCCGGCCCGTGGACTTGAGCAGCACCTTGGAGTTCTGCGGCTTCTGCGATTCCAGCATCCGCACCAGGCTCTCGAGCTTGTCGGCAGACGGGGCTTCGGTTTGCAGGTTCTTGCGCGCCTTCTGCACCGACTGCGCCACCCGCTTCTTGTCGAACGGCTTGAGCAGATAATCGACGGCGTTCACTTCGAAGGCCTTGATGGCGTACTGCTCGTAGGCGGTGGCGAAGACGATCTGCGGCAGGGGAACGCGCCGGTCAATGAGCTTCTTGATCACCCCGAAGCCATCCAGGCCGGGCATCTGCACGTCGAGGAAGACCACGTCGGGATTGTGTTCCTTGATGAGATTGACGGCTTCCACGCCGTTCTTGCCCTGGGCCACGACGTCGATGTCGCCCACGCCCTTCAGCAGATAGGCAAGCTCGTCGCGGGCGAGCTGCTCGTCGTCGACAATCATCGCGGATAGCGGCATTTCGGGAGCCCTCAAGCAAAAGTATAGCGACGCAGTGATAAGAAGTACAAGCGCCGGTTCCCGCTACATGCCGGCGTCTGTGGCAGCCCCTATAATGTTCGGCTCATGCCTGACCCGGCTAGTTCTGACGATGGCCTGCTGCGCGGCTTCTGGTATCCCGCTCTGCGCACCGAACGCGTGCGCGGACGCAAGCTGAAAACGGCCATGCTGCTGGGCATTCCCCTGGTGCTGGGACGCGATGCCGAAGGCCGCTCATTCGCGGCGCGCGACAGTTGTCCGCACCGCGGTATGCCGCTCTCCCGTGGCTGGTTCGACGGGCATCACCTGGAATGTTCGTATCACGGCTGGAAGTTCGAGCCGGTGAGCGGCCAGTGCCGCGAGATCCCCTCGCTCATGCCCGACGACAAGCTCGACGTCGGCAAGATCTATGCCAGCGCGTTCCCCTGCCGCGAGCAGGATGGATACTTCTGGGTCTACGTGCCGGAGCGGGGCTCGAGCGCCGAGCCGCGCGAAGAGGCGCCGCGGCTCCCCACCTTCAGCGACCGCTACACCATCACCCATCTCTCGGCCGAACTGCCCTGCCACGTGGACCACGGCATCATTGGGCTGATGGATCCGGCGCACGGGCCTTTCGTCCACCAGGCATGGTGGTGGCGGACGCGGCACAGCATCCACGAGAAGCGCAAGGCGTTCGAGCCCATTCCCATGGGCTTCCGCATGAGCGCGCACACGCCGTCGTCGAACAGCGCGCCTTACAAGCTGCTGCGGATGTACGCCAAGGCCGAGGGCATTACCACCACCATCGATTTCGTGCTGCCCAATTGCCGCTACGAGCAGATCCACGCCGGCAAATACTGGTTCTCCAGCATGACCACGGTGACGCCCATGACCGCCGAGCGCTGCCGCATCGACGTGGTGGCGGCGTGGAACCTCTTCCGCCACGTGCCCTTCGTGCTTCCCATCTTCCGCTTCTTCGGCGAGAAGTTCATGGGCCAGGACCAGCGCACCATGGAGATCCAGGCCGAAGGCCTGAAGCACAATCCCAGCCTGATGCTGATTGACGACGCCGACCGCCCGGCCAAGTGGTACTTCGCGCTGAAGTCCGCGTACTTGGAATCCCGCCGCACCGGGGAGCCGATGCAGCACCCGATCCAGGGGCCGGTGACGCTGCGCTGGCGGAGTTAGCAGTCTGAAGTAGCCAGTTGTCAGTTGCCAGTTTCCAGAGGACACGGGTGCGGAAGCCACATCGCCTTCCCGCGTCTCTTCCCCTCGGTGAACTGACAACTGACTACTGGCTACTGGCAACTGGTTCTTACGCCGGCAATCCCGAGACGCAGTTGTCGTCGATCTGCTTGCGCAGGTACTCCTTCAGTTCGCCCTTGTCGCGCATCTGGATGAGGCTGTCGAGGAAATACCAGCGTGCCCGCGGCTTTGCCTTGAGGTGGCCTGGTAGGCCTTGAGCGCACCGTCCACGCCGGCCTGGAACACGGCTTGCTGGTCCACCTGCTGCTGGGGGTGCTCGACAATAAACGCGGCGCTGGAATAGACCACCTGCATGGCGAGTTCGTGAGCGTAGTTGCGGTCGCTACGCAGCAGTTGCGGCAGCAGGGGAGGACAGACGGGCACCACCACGTCCGGTACCTCGTCGATCCATTTCGCCAGCCAAACGCGCCACTCGTCCGCCTGCGGATTCAAGGGATCGGTTTCGAGTTTGCGGGTCAGGTCAATGACTTTGGCGCGCTCTTCGGCGGTGGAAGGACCGCGCTCCTCAGCACGCAGGCGCGACGGCGCCAGCAGCGCGCAGCAGGCGAGAAGGGCGAAAAGGGCGAAAAGGGCGAAAAGGGCGAAAAGGGCGAAAAGGACTAATGAGATCCCTCGCTGCGCTCGGGATTTCCCCTCGGCTGCGCTCGGGGCAGGCTCCGGCGGGCTCCCGCTCCCCTCGTCGCGCTCGGGGTGGCTCACGCCCGCCAAACGCCTCAACTTCCGCGGTTGGTTCATCGTGGCTCTCAGATTCGGGATTGTACCAGCCGGCGGAAGCCCGGCCTTCCTCTATTGATGCAGAACCGGCGCCGTTCGACTGTCTTACATCGTCGAATTAGATGACACGAGGGCAAGGCGGCGCGATATCAAAACGAGTTGCTCCGTGTCTCCGTGCCTCCGTGGTGGATTTTCGTTAAATGTTCTCCACAATGCCGGCTGCGCCCATGCCGCCGCCCACACACATCGTCACCAGCCCGTAACGAGCGCTGCGGCGCTTGAGTTCGCGAATCACGGTGGCCGTCAGCTTGGCGCCGGTGCAGCCCAGCGGATGTCCGAGGGCGATCGCGCCGCCGTTAGGGTTTACTTTGGCCGGATCGAGCCCGGCTTCCCTGATGACCGCAAGCGACTGCGTCGCGAAGGCCTCGTTCAACTCGATCACGTCGATGTCCTCGAGCTTCAGGCCGGCCATCTTCAGCGCCTTGGGAATGGCGAACACCGGGCCGAGTCCCATCTCTTCCGGCTTATAGCCGGCGGTGGCGAAGGCGACGAAACGCGCCAGCGGCTTGATGCCCAGCGCCTGGGCGCGCTCCGCGGACATCAGCACGGCCGCGGCCGCGCCGTCCGACATCTGCGAGGAACTGCCGGCGGTCACCGTGCCATGCACATGGAAAGCAGGCTTGAGTGCAGCGAGCGCTTCGAGCGTGGTGTCGGCGCGCGGGCCTTCGTCCACCTTGAAGACGATCTCGATGCGCTTGGGCTTCGCGCCGTTCGGCGTGGTGAAGCTGACGGGCACGGGCACGATCTCGTCGTCGAACCTGCCGGCCTGGATGGCGGCAATGGCCTTCTGATGCGAGTGCAGCGAGAACTCGTCCGCCTGTTCGCGAGTGATGCCGTAGCGCTTGGCCAGCCGCTCGGCGGTGAGGCCCATCGAGAGATAGGCGTCGGGATAGTGGTCCACCAGCCAGGGATTGGCCGAGACCTTGTGCCCACCCATGGGGATCATGGTCATGGACTCGGTGCCGCCGGCGACCGCCACCTCGTATGCGCCGGCCGCGATGCGGTCGGCCACGATGGCGATGGCCTGCAGCCCGGACGAGCAGAAGCGGTTGATGGTCATGGCCGCGCACTCGACCGGCAGGCCGGCGCGCAGCGAGGCAATGCGGGCTACGTTCATCCCCTGCTCGGCTTCCGGCATGGCGCAGCCGAGGACCACGTCTTCGATCTCTTGGGGATTGAGTTGCGGCACGCGTTCCAGCGCGCCCTTGATGGCGACGGCCGCCAGATCATCAGGCCGGGTGGCGCGGAGGGTGCCTTTGTAGGCTTTGCCCACGGGAGTTCGGACACAAGAAACAATTACGACTTCACGCATGACTTGACAACCCCTCTTTCCGCCGAGGACGCCGAGATGGCCCGATCGCGTCGATAATCAGACCCTCGCTCCACGCGACAGCCTCTCGTTCCCGTTCGCGGTCCTCCGCCATTGCTTGGTAGTCGCGGCCTCGAAGCTGCCGTAAGAACTCCGGCGAATACTTGCCCGAGAGCGTCTCTTCGTCCGACTTCCAGTACCGGTATCGAATGCTTTTCTCGTCCGCGTACTGACGAAGCTCCAACCTTAGTTTCGGCTCCGAGTCGTAAACGCATAGGACGTAATCCGGCGTAATATTCTTGCCGGAGTCCTGCGTCTTCGCTTTTGGAGGCCCATACCTCTCGAGCAACGTTCTGCCGAGTTTCATCAGCCTGGCTCGACTTCGGCTAAAAAAGAGGTACTTACCAGTGATGCCCGGTTGCGTGGCCGAAATGTTGATCGGCCATGTCCAGTATCCGTCGGAAATTACTTGGATTCCAGGCCCCTTCTTCCGGCCAGCTTTTGTGTCGCCTAAACATCGCCATCAATTCCTCGACGGCTTGCCCGTCTTCAGCGTGTGCTGATTCTCTCTTGCGCCTCGCGCTCGCCGGCTAACGATTTGAAGGCGCCACAACCGCCTCCTAAATCACCACCGCTTCCTTATACTCCCCAAACACCTTCCGCAGGCTGTCCGAGATCTCGCCCACCGTGCAGTAGCTCTCGACCGCATGGATGATGCGGGGCATAAGGTTCTCACCCGAGCGGGCGGCGTCCTCGACTGTCTGGAGGGCGGCTTTCGATTTCTGCTGGTCGCGGCGGGCGCGCAGCGCGCGCAGGCGCTCCACCTGCTTGCGCTCCAGCGTTTCGTCCACCCGGTACAACGGAACGGACGCCGCCTCGTTGGTGGCGAAGCGGTTCACGCCCACAACGACGGTCTCCAGTCGATCCACCGCCTGCTGGAAGTCGTAAGCGGAGTTCTGGATCTCCGCCTGCACGTAGCCGCGCTCGATGGCCTTGAGCATGCCACCCATGGATTCGATCTTGTCGAGATACTCGCGGGCGCGCTGCTCGATCTGGTTGGTCAGTGATTCCAGGTAATAGGACCCGCCCAGCGGGTCCACCGTGTTGGGTACGCCGGATTCGTAGGCGATGATCTGCTGCGTCCGCAGCGCGATGCGGACGGCTTCCTCGGTAGGCAGCGCCAGCGCTTCGTCGAACGAATTCGTGTGCAGCGACTGCGTCCCGCCCAGCACCGCCGACAGCGCCTGCAGCGCCGTGCGCACAATGTTGATCTCCGGCTGCTGGGCCGTGAGCGTCACTCCGCCGGTTTGGGTGTGAAAGCGCAGCATGAGCGAACGCGGATTCTTGGCGCCGAAATGCTCCGTCATGATGCGCGCCCACATGCGCCGCGCGGCGCGGAACTTCGCCACTTCTTCCAGGAAGTTGCTGTGCGCAGCGAAGAAGAACGAGAGCCGGGGCGCGAACTGCTCCACGTCGAGCCCGGCATCAATCGCTGCCTGCACGTAGGCGATGCCGTTGGCCAGCGTGAACGCCACCTCCTGCACCGCGGTCGAGCCGGCCTCGCGCATGTGGTAGCCGCTGATGGAGATGGTGTTCCACTCCGGCACGTGCTGGTTGCAGTAGGCGAACAGGTCGGTGACGATGCGCATCGCGTGCTGGATGGGATAGATGTACGTCCCGCGCGCGATGTACTCCTTCAGGACGTCGTTCTGCACCGTGCCCTGAAGCTTGCATACGTCCGAGCCCTGGCGCTTGGCCACCGCGATGTAGAGCGCGAGCAGGATGGACGCGGTGGCGTTGATGGTCATCGAGGTGGAGATCTTTTCCAGCTTGATGCCGTCGAACAGGCGCTCCATGTCCTCGATGGAATCGATGGCCACGCCAACTTTGCCGGCCTCGCCCACGGCCATGGGGTGGTCGGAATCGAGGCCGATCTGCGTGGGCAGGTCGAACGCCACCGACAGCCCCATCGTCCCCTGCGACAGCAGGTACTTGTAGCGCTTGTTGGATTCCTCGGCATCGCCCATGCCGGCGTACTGGCGCATGGTCCAGAGCCGGCCGCGGTACATGGTGGGCTGTACCCCGCGGGTGTAGGGAAAGTCGCCGGGATACGCGACGTCGCGGTCGTAGTCCCAGCCCTGTAGCTCGGCGGGGGTGTACAGCGGCCGCACGTCGATGTTGGAAGTGGTCTGGGCGGGTTGAGTCTCAGCCTGCGCTGGAGTTGCGGCTTTGGTCTTTTGAGACATGAGAACTGCCTTCTGAGATCAGGATTCATCAGACCGGGAGGGCATGGCTTCAGCCATGCCGCAATCCGGTCGCTCTAATCATGGGCTTCAGCCCCAGAGGTTTGCCTGCGAGCGTTATTAAACAGTCACCGTTAACC
>JBIOFT010000180.1:0-7130 GCA_044447375.1 Terriglobales bacterium
GCGGCTGTCGGTGTAGGCGTCTCGCCCACACGGGCCAGTCGGAAACTTGCCCACGCCTGAGGGCAGGATGCCCTCAAGACAGCCGGCAAGATGCCGGCGCTACATGTCGCAGCGTTGGCAGGAGCAAAGTCATCTAAAATTGCAGGCTCCACATGTCCCTGACCCGCGAAGAAGCCCTCGACCTGTTCCGCTCCGACGATCTGATTGGCATCGGCATGGCGGCCGATGCGGTGCGCAAGAAGCTGCATCCCGAGGGCGTGGTCACCTACGTCATCGACCGCAACATCAACTACACCAACCTCTGCACCGAGTACTGCACCTTCTGCGCCTTCTACGCCCCGGTCAAAGGGCCGGGCCGCGCCAAGGGATACGTGCTCGACTACGAAGTCATCTACGACAAGATCCGCGAGACGGTGGAGCTGGGCGGCACGGGCGTGCTCATGCAGGGCGGACTGAATCCCGATCTGCCGCTGGAGTGGTACGAAAAACTCATGCGCGGCATCAAGCAGCGCTTCCCGCGCGTGCACCTGCATTGCTTCTCGGCGTCGGAGATACTGTTCTTCGCCGAGCTGAGCGGACTCCCGCTGCGAGACACCATCGCGCGCCTGCGCGATGCCGGGCTCGACTCCATCCCCGGCGGCGGCGCCGAGATCCTCGACGACGAGGTGCGCTACAAAGTCGCGCGCCTGAAGTGCCTCACCGAGGACTGGCTTCGGGTCCACCGCACCGCGCACCAGCTCGGCATGCGCACCACCGCCACCATGATGTTCGGCTGCGGCGAGAAGCTGGAGCACCGCGTCAACCACTTCCAGCACGTCTACAACCTGCAGGAGGAGACCGGCGGTTTCACCGCGTTCATCCCCTGGACCTTCCAGCCGCAGAACACGGCGCTGGGCGGGCGCGGCTGGGACGAGGCCACCTCGGTCGAGTATCTGAAGACGCTGGCCATCTCGCGCCTGTTCCTCAGCAACATCAGCAACGTGCAGGCGAGCTGGGTAACGCAGGGACTGAAGGTGCTGCAGCTCGGGCTGCGCTTCGGCGGCAACGACGTGGGGTCAGTCATGCTGGAAGAGAACGTGGTGAAAGCTGCCGGCGTCTCGAATTGCACCACGGAAGAGGAGCTGCGGCACATTATCCGCGATGCCGGCTTCCGTCCGGCGCAGCGCGACACGCTCTACCGCATGTATTTCCTCAACTGAGCCGCGACTTGGCTAGAAGAAAACCGCGGGAGAGACGTTGGAGCGTCTGCTGAGCCGTTTGATGTGCTCCACCCGCAGCGGCCGGCGGCCGCTCAGCACTTCGGAAACGACGCTTTCTGTCGGGAAGATGCCAACCAGGTCCCTTTGCTTGAGCCCGTTTGCTTCCATGAGGGCCTGTATAACCTCGATCGGCGTAGCTGCTGGAATCTGGTAGGTGCGGCTCTCGAAATCGGCGATCAAAACCTTGAGCGTTTCGTAGAGGTCCTTCTCAGCAAGGGAAAGCTTCTCCCACCGCCGTGTCAATTCGATCAACGCGCCGAGATAGAAACGATGTTCCTTTTTCGAGCGGATCACCTTCGGCGGAACCTCATTGATAAGCCGCTTGTAGTCCACGGTGATAGCTACTCCGAGGCTCAATAATAATAGCGCAGGCACTGATTGCGCGCCCCGCGCCTGCACCCAAATTCAGGTAAAATAGTTTGGTTGTAGTACGTGCTGTTCGGCTGTCGTACGATCCCCCAGGAGACTTGCCTGAACGTCTGCTCGTCCATTTTCTTGATGGCGGCCGCGCTTGACCAGCGCGGCATGGGCCACTACTTTCGCACTCATTTCCTGGACAAAACGTTCCAGGGCCTCTACCAGGTAAACGCCTTCGACCTGGCGCTGCTGATCCCGTACTTCGTTGTCCTCATCCTGCTGGCCAGCTACGGCATGCATCGCTACGTGCTGGTGTACCTCTACTACAAGCACCGCAAAAACAAGGTGAGCGCGCCGGTGGGGCGCTTCGACGAGTTGCCGTGCATCACCGTGCAGCTTCCCATCTTCAACGAGCAGTTCGTGGTGGACCGGCTGGTGGACGCGGTCTGCCGCCTGGACTACCCGCGCGAGAAGCTCGACATCCAGGTGCTCGACGATTCCACCGACGAGACGGTTGACGTGGCGCGGGCGGTGGTGGAGCGCTACGCCGCGATGGGGCACGACATCACCTACCATCACCGCACCAACCGCGAAGGCTTCAAGGCGGGAGCGCTGCAGGCCGGCATGAAGTCGGCCAAGGGCGAGTTCATCGCCATCTTTGACGCCGATTTCGTCCCGCCGGAAGACTTCCTGCTGAAGAGCGTGCATTACTTGGCCGACCCCGGCGTCGGCATGGTGCAGACGCGCTGGGCACACATCAATCGCCACTACTCGTTTCTCACCGAGGTTGAGGCCATTCTGCTGGACGGCCATTTCATTCTCGAGCACGGGGCGCGCTCGCGCTCGGGCGTGTTCTTCAACTTCAACGGCACCGCCGGGATGTGGAGGCGCCGGGCGATCGAAGAAGCCGGCGGCTGGCAGCACGACACCCTCACCGAAGACACCGACCTCTCGTATCGTGCGCAGTTGAAGGGCTGGCGCTTCGTTTACCTGCAGGACGTGGAGTGCCCGGCGGAGCTGCCCATCGAGATGACCGCGTTCAAGACCCAGCAAGCGCGCTGGGCCAAGGGGCTCATCCAGACCTCGAAGAAGATCCTGCCGCGCGTGCTCGCGAGCGACGTGCCCTTCCGCGTGAAGCTCGAAGCCTGGTATCACCTGACCGCCAACATCAGCTACCCGCTGATGATCGTGCTCTCCACGCTGCTCTTGCCGGCGATGATCATCCGCTTCTATCAGGGCTGGTTCCAGATGCTCTACATCGACCTGCCCCTGTTCCTGGCGTCGACGTTTTCTATCTCCAGCTTCTACCTGGTGTCGCAGAAAGAGCTGTTCCCCAAGACCTGGCCGCGGACGTTCCTCTTCCTGCCGTTTCTGATGGCGCTGGGCATCGGGCTGACGGTGACCAACTCGCGCGCCGTGCTGGAAGCGCTGGTCGGCAAGCAGTCAGCGTTCGCGCGCACGCCCAAGTACCGCGTGGAAGGCAAGGCCGGCAGGGCGCAGGCCTCCAAGTATCGCCGGCGCCTGGGATGGGTGCCGTGGGTCGAACTGCTCATCGGCACATATTTCCTGGCCGCCGTCGTCTACGCCATGACTAACGAGAACTACATCACCGTGCCTTTCCTGCTGCTGTTCGTGCTCGGCTTCTGGTACACGGGTCTGATGTCGCTGTTGCAGGGCCGCTTCGAAGGCATGTCCCTCGGTTCCGCCGAAGCCCACGAGAAGCCGTTTCCGGTGGGGGTGTAGCAAGCGATCCTCGCCTGTTGGCTCTTGGGCGTTCTATAGGCGCAGTGGCGTCTAAGCGTTTCGCATTTCCTTGGGCTATGCGCGTGATGCCTAAACTCGCAACACTGCTCGTTGTCGTCCTTGCTAGTTTGTTATCTGCGCAGAAGATGACCCGTTCTGCCCTTGTCTTCAAGGGGCAAAAGGTTGAAATCACTGAATCGGGTACTACTCCCGATGGTGTCGAACCAAAGGGACCTGCGAAAATATGCTTGGTTTCCTCTGGAACGTGTTTTATACCGCCCAATAGCGAGCCGCAGTTTGGGTTCTCTCCTGAGGCGAAGATCGTTCAGCTCAGCCCAAAGCAACAGGTGTTGCTCTTCACCGCGGTGGCTTCGGCATCTGGCAGTGGGAGCCTGACGCTGCTTGCTCTCTTGGACATTCGGAATGGAAGCCTAGAGAATCTGTTGCCAGACGTAAGAATTTCAGAGCAGGGCGAGTACAAGATATGGAACGAAACCCAGCATCTCTCGGACGGCTCTGGTTGTGACCGCAGATTACCTTTGGGGCGACGGAGAAACCCACTTCTCACGACATCGGTTCAAAATCAGGACATACGCGTTTGGGACGAGCGCTTCCCGCTACGATCTCCGCGACGAGTACCTAACGAGCAAGAAGTATCAGAGCTTGGATGAAGCGGACAAGATAACCGTGCTAGAGCAAGAAAAAGCGGAAATCCTAGCGCGGCTTCGTCGGCAGAAATAGCTGTTGATCAAGATTTTGCGTGGCGGCTCAAGAGGCTCGCCGTAACAAGGGCTCGGACTTCGGGCCAGGAGTCAAGAGCCTTTCTGCTAAAATCCCCGCTCTTATGGCCCTAACGAAATCGACCCGGCCTCTGGCCGCATTTCTTCCAGCAACGCTACTGCTGTTGCTGATCATTCCCGCTTCAGCGCTGGAGCGCCAGCCCAACGCCGATTACCGCGCACGCCGCGCAGCACTTTCGCGCAAGACCAACGGCGGCGTGGTGGTGCTGTTCGCGGCGGTCGAAGCCGAGGGTCCCAGCGCTCTCTACGGATTCCGCCAGGACAATAATTTCTATTACCTCACGGGCTTGAACGAGCCCGGCGCGGTCCTGCTCATCGCACCGGAGATCGCCGGCGAAACCGGGGCCCCCAGCGCGCCCGGCGTTGGCGGGCTGGGGCGGGACAGCTCCCCGCGCCCCTACACCGAAATCCTCTTTCTGCCGGGACGCAATCATTCGCAGGAGAAGTGGACTGGGCCCAAGCTCGGGCCCGAGGATCCCGAGGCGCGGAAGTTCACCGGCTTCGACCGCGTGGAGGCGCTGGACAAGCTGCGCGAGGAACTGGTGCGCTTGCTCCCGCAGCCGCATGCCACGGTGTATTCCGATCTGCCGGCGTTCCAGCAGGGATCGGCTTCGGCCACGCCGCTCGAGTGGCTGCACCGCGCCAACGCCTTTCCGGTGTACGTCTCGCTGCAAGACGTGAAGCCGATGCTGGAGGAACTGCGCCGGGTGAAGGACGCAGGCGAGATCGCGCTGATCCGCAAAGCTACCGAGGCCTCGATGGCCGGGCACCGGGCGGCGATGCGCGGCATGAAGCCGGGCATGACCGAGCGGCAGATCGAAGCGTTGGTGCAATACGAATTCCAGAAGCGCGGCTGCGAGCGTCCTGCCTATGCGCCGATTGTCGGCGCGGGGCCGAACTCGACCGTGCTCCACTACTCCGACGACTCGGCAACCATTCAGGCCGGAGATGTGGTGGTGATCGACGCCGGCGGGGAGTACTCGATGTACGCCACCGACATCACCCGCACCCTGCCCGCCAGCGGCAAGTTCACCCCCCGCCAGCGCGAGATCTACAACATCGTGCTGGGAGCGCAGGAGGCGGCGATCCAGGCCTTCCGCGCCGGCCACTCCACTATGAGCGGCGACGCCCCCGACACGCTCTACAGCGTCGCTTACAACTACATCAACACTCACGGCAAGGACCTGCACGGCAAGCGGTTGGGGCAATACTTCATCCACGGGCTCGGGCATTTCGTCGGCCTCTCCGTGCATGATGTTGGCGGCACGTCAGTCCCCCTGGATAAGGGCATGGTTTTCACCATCGAGCCGGGCATCTATATCCCCGAAGAACGGCTCGGAGTGCGGATCGAGGACATGTTCCACGTGGAACAAGACGGCACCCTGGTGCGGCTGACCGCGGGATTGCCGCGCACCGCCGAGGAAGTCGAAGCCGCCATGGCTGCTCCCTAGCGCTCTTCTGGTATCCTTAGCGGGCTGTGTCCATCAAGGTCCTGTACGTCCTTCTGGTGATCGGTACCGGGCTGGTGCTGTGGGCGGCGGTGGCCATCCTGCTGCGGGTGCGGCGGCACCTGCGGGCTTCTTCCGATCATGGCCTGCGCGAGGCCCAGCAGGAGCAGAGGGTCAGCAAAGAATGACGGAGAAGAACTCATGAAGACCGCAACCGGAGTTCTCGACCGAGCGCAAAGCCCGGCATGGTGGATTGAGGCCCCCCTGGTGGTGGGCGCCAGCTTCCTCGTCGTACTGTGCGCGCGGGTCACAGTGCCGCTGCCCTTCACACCGGTGCCGCTGACGCTGCAGAATTTCGCCGTGCTGCTGGTGGGACTGGCGCTGGGCAGCCGCCGTGGCTTTGCGGCCCTTGCGCTGTATCTTGCGGAAGGCGCGTTCGGTTTGCCGGTCTTCAATCCCACCGGCCTCGGGGGCATCGCGCAATTGCTGGGACCGACCGGCGGATACCTGATGGCTTATCCGCTGGTGGCGTTCGTCAGCGGCTGGATCGCCGAACGCGGTAGCAAGAGTTTTCCGCGCTACGCCGTGGCCGCCGCTTTGGGCGAAGTGCTGCTTTTCGCCGGAGGGCTGGCCTGGCTGAGCGTGTGGACGCACGGATCGTGGTGGCAGGCAGCGCATTTTGGACTGTATCCGTTTGTGTTCGCGGAAGTGGTAAAGGTGATGGCGGCGGCGGGGCTGGCCACACGCTGGCCTGCCCGCGCTACGCAGACCTCAGATTCAAACCTGGGCTGAGCGCGCCGCATCGAGTGCGCCACGCCCCAACCACTCCCCTCGGAAAGACGCATAGCCCGATGAGTACGGCAGTCTCCATCAATCTGCGCGAGATCAGCGTCGCTCACAGCCCCGACTCCGACGATGCCTTCATGTTCTATGCGCTGGCCACCAGCAAGGTGCGCGCCCGCGGGCTGAAGTTCAGCCACACGCTGTGCGACATCGAGACCCTGAACCGCAAGGCGCTCGAGGGCTTCTACGATGTGACCGCCGTCTCCTTCCACGCCTATCCCTACATCCAGGAGAAGTACGCGCTGCTCGCGAGCGGCGGCAGCGTGGGCGAGGGCTACGGGCCGATGATCGTGGCGCCGCGGATGCACTCGCTGGAGGAGATCAAGCGCGTGCGCATCGCCATCCCCGGCAAGCTGACCACGGCCTACCTGGCGTTGAAGCTGTTCGCGCCCGAGGTCGAGACCGAGGTCGTGCCCTTCGACAAGATCATTCCTGAGGTGCTCGCCGGCAAGCATGAGGCCGGACTGATCATCCACGAGGGCCAGCTCACCTACGACAAGTCCGGGCTGCACCGCATCGTCGATCTGGGGAGGTGGTGGCGCGACTCGACCGGGCTGCCGCTGCCGCTCGGCGGCAACGCCATCCGCCGCGACCTGGGCCCGGTGCTCATGGCGAGCGTGGCGCGCACGCTCAAGCAGAGTATCCAGTACGCCCTCGACCACCGCGAGGAAGCGCTGAAC
>JBIOFT010000181.1:0-7052 GCA_044447375.1 Terriglobales bacterium
CGACCGCGTGCTGGTGATCGAGGGCGGCAGGATCGTCGAAGATGGCCATCCCGACGCCCTGGCCGAGCAACCGGCCTCGCGCTATCGCGCCCTGCTCGACGCCGAGCGCGCCGTGCAGCTCAGCGGATGGTCGCGCGGGGCCTGGCGACGGCTGCGTCTGGACAATGGCAACATCTCATTACCGATGGAGCGTCACCGTGATTTCATGGCCGGCAAATAGGATCGGCGAAGCGCTGGAGGCTTTGGCGCGCAAGAGCGGTCTGCGCCCCAAGTCCATCGAGCTTCCCACGCCGCCCACGAATCTTGCCGATGATCCCCGCCGGCTGGGACTCTGGATCGAATCGGCAACCAGTGCCCTCGGACTTGAAGCCGAGCCGGAAGAGCTCCGCTACGCCGATCTCGAACGAAAGCTCGCGTGTGCCGCTCCGGCGCTCGTGCGTTGCTCCGACGGCCGTCTGCTGGCTTTGCTGGACGCGGCAACCGTCCTCGGGCCGGATTTGGAGGTCCATCACCTGGGAACGGAGGTGATCTGCGCGGAACTCTGCGCAGATGCCGAAGCGCCGTTCTCCCACGAGCTGGACGATTTGCTGGAAGCAGCCGCCGTCCCGGAGCGCCGCCGCGAGCGTGTGCGTGAATCCCTGCTGCGCGAGCGCCTTGCTGGCACGCGCATCGGCCATGCCTGGCTGCTCAGGCTTCCACCCGGCGCCAGCTTTTCCCTGCAACTGAAATTGGCGCGCGTACCGCGGCGGCTTGCCATGCTGGCCGGCGCACATCTGATTCAATACGTGCTCTGGCTGGCGGCGTGGTTCATTGTCGGCGTGGGCGCGCTCGAAGGGCGCCTCGATCGCGGCTTGCTGCTGGCCTGGGCCCTGCTGCTGCTGACGCTGGTTCCCATCCGCGGTCTCATCACCTGGCTGCAAGGACTGGTTTCGATTACCGCCGGCGGAATCCTGAAGGAACGATTGCTCTGCGGCGCGCTCCGCCTGAAGCCGGACGAGATTCACCATCAAGGCGCAGGCCAGTTGCTGGGACGGGTGATCGAGTCGGAAGCGCTGGAGTCGCTGGCGCTGAGCGGCGGGTTCATGGCGCTGGTGTCGGTAATCGAGCTGGTGCTGGCAGCGGTGGTGCTGGGCGCGGGCACCGGCGGCATCGGACATGCGCTGCTGCTGGTGCTCTGGGTGGGCATGGCTGCCGTTCTGGGTTGGCGCTACTTCCAGGAGGAGCGTCGCTGGACGGAATCGCGTGTCTCCATGACCCACGACCTGGTGGAACGCATGGTCGGCCATCGCACCCGCCTGGCGCAGGAACCGCGCGAGCATTGGCACGATTCCGAAGATCAGGGGCTGGAGCGTTATCAAACCGTTTCTCAAGCGGTGGACCGCCGCGGCGCAATGTTGATGGCGGTTGTCCCGCGGGGCTGGCTGGTGATCGGCGTGGCCGGGCTGGCGCCGGCCTTCGTTTCCGGGAGCCCGACGGCGGCGCTGGCAGTCAGCGTGGGCGGCCTGCTGCTGGCGTACCGCGCTTTCCGGCGCCTCGCCTCCGGCATGTGGAACCTCACCGAGGCTGCCATCGCCTGGAAGCAGGTCGCGCCGCTGTTCGAGGCCGCCGCGCGGGAAGAGATTCCCGGCTCCCCGGCGCTTGCGACCATGGAGTCGGCCGGTGAGCGCGAAGCGGTAATCGAGGCTCGCGACCTCGTCTTCCGATATCCCAATCACTCGGAGCCTGTACTTCAGCGCTGCAATCTCAGCATCTCTGCCGGCGACCGGCTCTTGCTCGAAGGACCGTCCGGCGGCGGCAAGTCCACGCTGGCGTCGCTGCTCACCGGGTTGCTGCGGCCGGAATCCGGACTGCTGCTGGCCCGCGGCCTGGACCGCCAAACGCTGGGCGCTCAGGGCTGGCTGCGGCGGGTCGCTTCCGCCCCGCAGTTCCACGAGAACCACGTGCTGACCGGCACCTTCTCCTTTAATCTGCTGATGGGCAAAGACGGCTGGCTGACCGAGAAGGACCATGAGGAGGCGGAGTCCATCTGCCGCGAGCTCGGCCTGGGACCGCTGCTGGAGAAAATGCCCGCCGGAATGCTGCAGATGGTGGGCGAAAGCGGATGGCAGCTCTCGCACGGTGAGCGCAGCCGGCTCTACATCGCCCGTGCCCTGCTGCAGGGCTCCGACGTTCTGATTTTCGACGAGAGCTTTGCCGCTCTCGACCCGGAGAACCTGCGGCTGGCGCTGGATTGCGTGCTCAACCGGGCGCCGACGGTCATGGTGATCGCTCACCCGTGACATCTGTAAAATTTGCGTTAGAATGAGCCTCCCGGGGGCTATGGGTCTCTCCATGGTAGGCACCACGCTCTGGTCCTATCGTATCGAGTCGAAGATCGGGGCCGGCGGAATGGGCGTTGTATACAAAGCAGTCGACTCGCGCCTGGACCGCCCGGTCGCCATCAAGGTTCTGCCTGCGTCCGCGCTGGCCAGCGCTGACCGGCAGAAGCGCTTCGTTCAGGAAGCTAAGACCGCCTCCTCGCTGAACCACCCCAACATCGTCACCATCTACGACATCAACACCCAGGAGGTGGATGGCCAGCCGGTTCAGTACATCGCCATGGAGTTCGTGGCGGGCGAAACGCTCGACAAGCTGATCGGGCGCAAAGGGCTGCGGGTACGCGAGGCCCTGAAATACGCCATCCAGATCGCCGACGCCCTGGCCGCTGCGCATGCCGCCGGCGTCGTCCATCGCGATTTGAAGCCGGGCAACATCATGGTCACGCCCCAAGGCCTGGTGAAAATCCTGGATTTTGGCCTGGCCAAGCTGACCGGGCCGCTCGACACCGATGCCTATGCCGAGACGGTGCACGCGGAAGCCTCGCCGCACACCGAGGAGGGCACGGTTCTCGGCACCGTCGCCTACATGTCTCCCGAGCAGGCCGACGGCAGGAAGATCGATGCCCGCTCCGACATCTTTTCCTTCGGCTCGGTGCTCTACGAAATGGTCAGCGGCCGGCAGCCCTTTCCCGGCTCCTCCAAGCTGTCCATGCTTTCGGCGGTTATGCACCGAGAGCCGCAGCCGGTATCGCAGGCAGTTCCGGACATCCATCCCGAGTTGGAGCGGTTGATCGGCCGCTGCTTGAGGAAGGAACCCGAGCGGCGCTGGCAGACCATGGCCGATGTGAAGGTCGCGCTCGAGGAGCTGCGGGATGAGGTGGACGCGAGCGGCATCGCCCCTGTCCAGCCGCGCCGCACGGCGGCCAGGACGGCTCCGCGTCGCGCCGCGCGCTGGATGGCCATCGGCGCGCTCGCGGCACTCGTGCTGGTGCTCCTGCCGGCAGCTTATTTCGCGCCGCGCTTTCTGCGCGCGGAGCCGCCCTCGTTCCAGAGGTTGACCTTCCGCCGCGGCGACGTAACTTCCGCCAAGTTCGCTCCCGGCGGCGCCATCGTTTACAGCGCCGAGTGGGACGGTGGTCCTTCCACCCTTTACTCGGTGATGCCGGGAAACCGCGAATCACGGGAGCTGCAGCTTCCCAACGGCAGGGTAATGTCGATCTCCGAGGCCGGGGAGATGGCGATTCTGGTGGGCGATGGTCCGGCGGGCACGCTGGCGCGCGTGCCTTTCGGCGGGGGGGCGCCACGGGAGATCCTGGAGGACGTGTATTTTGCCGATTGGGGGCCGGACGGCGAGTCGCTGGCAGTGGTAAGGGGGGCGGCAGGCCGTTACCGGCTCGAATACCCAGTCGGCACCGTGCTGCACGAAGGAGATGGGCGTCCGCCGGACTCGCCACGCGTCTCTGCCGACGGCAAGCTGGTGGCCTTCTTCGATTACGACGTCGGAGTCGGAGATTACTCGCTGAGTGTGGTGGGTCCTCATCGTCCCAAGCAAGTGCTGTCGCGCGGATGGCGCGGCCTGGGCCTGCTGAGCTGGTCGCCGAATGGGGATGAGATCTGGTTTTCCGCCGCGGCCGCCGGCGGCGATCCGGCGCTCTACGCCATCAACCTGGCTGGCCAGCAACGGCTGCTGGCGCGCGCTCCCGGTTTTATGTTGACCCAGGATGTAGCCCGCGATGGCCGGGTGTTGCTCAGTTCCGTGAATTCCCGACTCGGCATCCTCTATGCTCCCCCCGACGGGTCTGCACCGCGTGACCTCGCCTGGCTGGATGCTTCCGAGGCTTTCGCGCTCTCCCGCGACGCAAAATCACTGTTGTTCGTCGAACTCGGCGGTGGGGAAGGGCGGAATGCCGCCATCTACCTGCGCAAGACCGACGGATCTCCCGCGGTGCTGCTGGGATACGGCAACTCTCCGGCGCTTTCGCCCGACGGCAAATGGGTGGTGTGCATCCACCACCAGGGGACGCGCTCGGACTTGATGCTCCTGGCTACCGGCGCCGGCGAGTCGCGCATTCTCGGGATCCAGAACATGCACTACCAATCCGTCGAATGGTTCCCGGACGGCAAACGGATCCTGTTCACCGGGAACCAGTCCGGGAGCGCCGTGCGCAGTTGGGTGTATGAGTTGGAGGGCAAGGAACCGCGGCCCGTCACGCCGGAGGGGATTCAAGCGACTCGGGTGTCGCCCGATGGGCGGTCTTTCGTAGTCGTGGATCCGCACAAGTTGTTGCTCGGCGAAATCGGCGGCGTCGCCAAGGAAATCACCGGGCTGCAGACTGGCGAGACCGTTGTCCGCTGGAGCGGCGACGGCAAATTTCTTTTTCTGGCACAAGTCGCGGGCGACACCCTCCGCATCACCCGCCTGGATCTCGCCAGCCGGCAAAGACAGCCGTGGCGGGTCCTGAAGGTGCCGGAGGGCGGGGCTGAGTTCTTCCCCTCCGGGCAGATCGCTCTGACTCCCGACGGACAAGCGGTCGCCTGCACCTTCCAGCACGACTTGGCCAACTTGTATTTGGTGAAAGGGCTGAAGTAGGGCGGGGAGTAGCGGTTTGGGTGCGATCAGGGCTCGGTGTTAGAATACAAAGTATTCTTTTGTATTCGAGGTGAATCATGGGGGCAAGCACCGTCATGACGCTGCGGCTGGAACCTGAGCTCCGGCAACAGCTTGATCACCTGGCCAAGGCGCAGCGCCGCAGCCGGTCCTTCATCGCCGCCGAGGCCATCCGCGAGTACGTGGCCGCCAACGAGTGGCAAATCGAAGAGATCAGGAAAGGGCTGAAAGAGGCGGAGCGGGGAGATTTCGCCACCGAGCGGCAGGTGCGCCGCAACATGAGCAAGTGGGCGGGCCGGAAGCGAGCGAGGCGTGCCGGTTAGGCCCCTGCGAGTACGCTGGCTGCGAACAGCGCTGGCGAATCTTGAGGCCCATGCCCAGTACATCGCCCGAGACAATCCTGCCGCCGCCCGCCGCGTCGTGGCTGCCATCGAGCGAGCCGTGGCGCAGGTGGCGGATTATCCCGCTTTGGGGAGGCCGGGCCGGGTTGAAGGCACACGCGAACTGGTGGTGCACGGCACGCCGTACATCGTTCCCTATCGCGTACTCGGGCAGACGGTACAAATCCTGCGCGTCTTCCACGCCGCCCGCAAATGGCCGCTTACTCTGTAAGTTTGGGGCAGAATAGCTGGTTACGCCACGACGGATACTTTGCCGTGTTCTCTGCGCGTGGGCCTCACAGTAATCTCCACGTCCTGCCCAAGGGCGGTGAGAAAGTCCATGAGGCGCTCAACCGAGAAAGCGCCGGAACGGTTGCGCATCAAGGCAGAGACGTGAGGCTGCTTGATGCCGAGGATCTTTCCCGCTTCGGTTTGCGTGAGACCGCGTCGTTTGACGAGACGGTAAATCTGCAGCGTGAGCTTTGCTTTCAAAAGCTCCTGTTCGGGGTGGGGGAGACCGAGGTCAGCAAATACGTTCCCGCTGCTTTTCTCTGCCGGCGCAGGCTTTTGCGTTCGGGTTGTCATGTTACTTCCGTCCCTCTCTGTGGAGTCGTTCGGCCTCAGCCAGGCGGTGGCGGATGAGGTCAATATCCTTCTTCGGTGTGGCGATACCGCTTTTCGATTTCTTCTGGAAGGCGTGCAAGACGTAGATCACATCGTGATAGCGGACGGTATAGACAGCGCGCCATGTGCCGCCTTGGTGATCCGTAATAATCTCAAGCACAGAGCCTCCACCGAAACCTCTCAGAGCCTTCGTCGACGGATCGGTTTCACCCTGCTGGGCGGATAGAGAGCCTGGCCGATGTCGCGCCGCACCTGGCGCGGGAAGCCGCGCAGGTCTCTCCGGCTTGAGCCCATCCATGTGAGCGCACGCCCTAGCTCTGCTTTATACATAAATACGTCTATAAGTATATTTTGTCAATAGCAGGAATGGGCTAGGCCTGCCGCTGGCGCTTGGGCTTCAAGTTCAAGGTCTTGACCAGCCGGAACAGGTGGTTGGGGTGGACTCCCAGGATCCCGGCGGCTTCGGTGTAGTTTCCTCCAGCCTGTTCGATGGCGCGCTCGATGAGCGCTTTCTTGGCTTCGCGCAGCCCTTCGTGCAACGCCGTGATCGGCTCCCCTTCCGTGGTGGTCTCTTCCACCAGCGCCTCCGGCAGGTCCTCCACCAGAATCAGTTCGGTCGAGCCCAGCACCACGGCGCGCTCGATGGCATTCTCCAGTTCGCGGACATTCCCCGGCCACTCGTAGCGCAGCAGGCAGGCGCGGGCTTTGGCGGAGATTCCGGCGACGCGGCGCTTCACCTTTTCGCCGAAGCGGAGCGCGAAGAAGTTGGCCAGCAGAGGAATATCTTCTTTGCGCTCGCGCAAGGCCGGCATCCGCACTGAGACCACATTCAGCCGGTAGTAAAGATCCTGGCGGAAGCTTCCGGCGCGCGAGGCTTCTTTCAGGTCGCGGTTGGTGGCGGCGATCACCCGGATGTCCACCTTGATGGACCGCGTGCCGCCGACGCGCTCGAACTCGCGCTCCTGCAGGACGCGCAGCAGCTTGGCCTGCAACGGCACCGCCAGCTCGCCCACTTCGTCGAGGAACACGGTACCGCCGTCGGCCACCTCCAGTTTCCCTTTCTTCTGCGAGACGGCGCCGGTGAACGATCCTTTTTCGTGTCCGAACAGCTCGCTCTCCAGC
>JBIOFT010000182.1:0-6958 GCA_044447375.1 Terriglobales bacterium
GCGCTGGAGTTCGTGACCGGCTACCTGATCGAAGAATCGCTCAGCATGGACAACCTGTTTGTCTTCCTGCTGATCTTTCGCTACTTCCGCGTCGACCGTTCGCACCAACACATCGTGCTGTTCTGGGGGATCCTGGGCGCGCTGGTGATGCGGGCGGCGTTCATCATCGGCGGCGTGACCCTCATCAACCGCTTGCACTGGATCATCTACCTGTTCGGCGCCTTCCTCGTCTACACCGGCATTCGCCTTTTCCGGCAGCAGGAGACGGAGATTCATCCCGAGAACAACCCGGTGCTGAAGCTGTTCCGCCGGTTCGTGCCCATCGCGCCGCAGTACGAAGGCCGGAAGTTTTTCGTGAAGCGCGGCGCGCAATGGATCGCCACCCCGCTAGCGGTGGTGCTCATCGTGGTCGAGACCACAGACCTGATGTTCGCGACCGACTCGATCCCGGCGATCCTGGCCATCACCCGCGACCCTTTCATCGTGTACACCTCCAATGTGTTCGCCATCCTCGGGCTGCGCTCGCTCTACTTCGCCCTGGCCGGAATGATGGAGGTCTTCTACTACCTGCATTACGGGCTGTCGGTGATCCTCATTTTTATCGGGGTGAAGATGCTGGCGTCGGAGTATCTGCACATCTCAATTGGCGTGGCGCTATCGGTGGTGGGAGGAATCCTGGTGATTTCGGTGATCGCGTCGCTGCTGCTCCCGGCGAAAACGGAGCTGTGATGGCAGAGTCGGCCTGACTGTTCTCTTCCATCTGGATTAATTTGCAGGGGTGGAGCAGGCCTTCAGGCCTGCATTAATGCCACCCTTTATAAGAACCGTGGGCTTCAGCCCCTGGAGTTCTCCAACGAGGACGGCGACTTTGTGCATAAAAGCGCGGTCCTTCAGTGGCTAAAGCCGAACGCCATTGGCGCAGCCATCATGCGAGGCTGAAGCCCTGCTCCACCCGAGGCAATCCCGCACATACGGATGCGCCGACTGACAACAATTCACTCAAACCGTATCGCTTCCCCGCGCACGACCGAATGCTTCTTGAAGCGGGCATCATCGTGCGAGGGATAATCAAGCCGGTAATGCGCGCCGCGGCTTTCGAGACGGGCCCGGGCGGAGCGGGCGATCAGCAGCGCGGTCTGGAAGATGTTGTTGGCTTCGCACTGCCGCCGGCCGGTCATCGGCGGCAGGCAGGCACGCCACTGCTCCAGTTGTTCGATGGCCTCGCGCAGCCCCGAGCCGGTGCGCACGATGCCGATGTTCTTCCACGCCAGGTCGCGCACCGCCCGGATGAGCTCTTCGGCGCCGCGCCCTTCCCTGGTTCCCGGATTTTCCCCTGCTACCTTGCAAGCATTGGAGCCGACATGGTTGGCTTTGGCGCGCGCGGAAGGACTTTCTTCGCGGATGGTTGCGCCGGCGCGCGCGCCATACACCAGGCCTTCCAGCAGCGAATTGCTGGCCAGCCGGTTGGCGCCGTGCACTCCGGTACAGGCGGCCTCGCCCGCGGCGTAGAGTCCGGGTAGGCTGGTGCGCCCGTGCAAATCCGTCCGCACGCCGCCCATGGCGTAATGCGCCGCCGGCCGCACCGGGATCAGCTCGGTGCCGATGTCGATGTTGTACTCGAGGCACGTGGCGTGGATGCGTGGGAATCGCGCTGCCACGTGGTCCGGATCGAGGTGCGTCAGGTCGAGATACACCACCGGGTCGGCCAGGTGCGAGACCTCGAGCTCGTGGGCAATGGCGCGGGCCACCACGTCGCGCGGCGCCAGCTCCGCCATCTCATGGTACTTGGGCATGAAGCGCTGCATCTCTACGTTGCGCAGGTACGCGCCTTCTCCGCGCAACGCCTCCGACAGCAGGAACCGCGGGGCTTTCTTCACGTAGAGCGCGGTGGGATGGAACTGGACGAACTCCATGTCCTGGACTTCGGCGCCGGCGCGGAAGGCCATGGCCACGCCATCGCCGGTGGCCACCGCGGGATTGGTCGTTTCACGATACACCTGCCCCAGGCCTCCGGTAGCCAGCAGGACGGCGTGCGCATGCACCTCCCGCGCCTCGCCGTGTTCGTTCATCACCCGGATGCCGGCCACCCGTCCGTCGCGCACGCACAGGCCGGCGGTGAACTCCCACTCCCAGAACGAGATGTGCTTCAGCGCCGCGGCCTTTGCGTAGAGAGCGCGCCCGATCTCGCGCCCGGTAGAATCGCCGTGGGCGTGCAGGATGCGAGAGCGGCTGTGCGCGCCTTCGCGGGTGAAAGTGAGTTTCGTGCCCTGGCGGTCGAACTCGGTGCCCCAGTCGATCAGTTCCTGAATACGCGCCGGCCCTTCCTCGACCAGCACCCGCGCCGCCTCGGGATTGGAGAGCCCGTCGCCGGCGTCGAGGGTGTCCTGCAGGTGCAGGCTGATCTCGTCTTCGTCGCTGAGCGCGACCGCCACTCCGCCCTGCGCGTACTGCGTGGCCGACTCAGTCACTTCGCTCTTGGCCAGCACCAGCACGCGTCCGGCGGCGGCCAGATCGATGGCGGCGCGCATGCCGGCAACCCCCGCGCCCACCACGATGTAATCGGTCTCGGACGGCACTGACTTCATAAACGGGTCATGGTACCACGCAGCCACACCGGGGCCCCCGGCACGCGCCGTCTTTGCGCGGGCTGGGGTGGAGGCACCTCCGATTCCCGCGCAGTGGGCTATCATGGAGCACGTGAAGACGGTCACCATCGCGGTTCAGCCGGCGTATGAGGCGCGCATCCAGAACGGCCTCGTGCGCGACGCCGGGGCGCAGCTCGCGCAGTTGCGCGCCGACGGCAGTCCCTCCGTGTTTGTGATCACCACCGCCGCGGTACGGAAGCACTGGGGCAGCGCGCTCGCCGATTCGCTGAGCCAGGCGAAGCTCCAGTTTCACAAACTGGAGATGGGCGACGGCGAGCGCTACAAGACCATGGCCACCGTCGAAGAGCTGGCCACGCGCCTGGTGGAGCGCGGGGCCGACCGCCGTTCTCTGCTGGTCGCCTTCGGTGGCGGCGTGGTGGGCGACGTGGCTGGCTTTCTGGCTTCGATCTACATGCGCGGGCTCGACTTCGTGCAGATCCCCACGACGTTTCTGGCGCAGGTGGACGCGGCCATCGGTGGCAAGACCGGTGTCGATCTGCCGGCCGGCAAGAATCTGTTGGGAACGTTCCACCAGCCGCGGCTGGTGCTGATCGATCCCGGCGTGCTGGCCACGCTGCCCGAGCGCGAGTACCGCGCCGGCCTCCACGAAGCGCTGAAGTGCGGCGTCATCCGCAATCCCCAGATCTTCGACTTCATGGAGAAAGAGCGCGAAGCCATCCTGCGCCGTGATCCCGCGGCGCTGGAGTGGCTGATCGCGGAATGCGTCGAGGTGAAAGCGGCGGTGGTCGCAGCCGATGAGCGCGAGTCCGGCCTGCGCCGCATCCTGAATTTCGGCCACACCATCGGCCACGCGCTCGAGGCCGAGACCTCGTACAAGCAGTACCTGCATGGCGAGGCCGTAGCCTGGGGCATGGTGGCTGCCTCCATGATCGGGGTGGGCTTGCAGAAGACCGACGCCAAAGTCGCGCGCCGCATCATCTCCACCGTGCTGGCCTACGCGCCTTTGCCGCGGGTGACGGCGCGCAGCAGGAACGTCGTCCGGCGGCTGCGCGCCGACAAGAAGACCGTCGATGGTGCCATCCACTTCGTGCTCCCGGTCGAGATCGGCAGGGTGGAGATCGTGGGCGACGTTCCCGAACGCGCGGTGCTGCAGGCCGTCGACAAATTGCGCACTCTCTCGCAGGCATGAGCTTGGCCGCACCCGACAAACCCGCAGTAGCTGGCGCCGCGCCTGCCGGCGCGCACGATCAGCAGGCTGCTGCGCGCGCCGTGCGCGAGATGTTCACCGCCATCGCGCCCCGCTACGACCTGCTCAACCACGTGCTCTCGATGAACGTGGACCGCCTGTGGTGGCGGCGCGCCGCGCGCACCTTCGCGCACATTCTGGTGCGGCCCAGCGCCTGCGTGCTCGACCTGTGCTGCGGCACCGCCGACATGGCGCTGGCCCTGCGGCGGCAGGCCGCCGCTTCGGCATCCATCTTCGGCGCGGATTTTTCCCACACCATGCTGACGCTGGCCGGAAGCAAGGCGCGCCACCGCGTGAAGCTGATCGAAGCCGACGCTCTCTCTCTGCCCGTCCGCAACGCGGGCTTCGACCTGGTCGTCTCGGCCTTCGGCTTTCGCAATCTCACCGACTACGATGCCGGGCTGCGCGAGATCTTTCGGGTGCTGCGTCCGGGTGCGGAGGTAGGCATCCTCGATTTCGGCGAGCCCAAGGGAGGGCTGGGAAAGATTTATCGGGTGTACTTCCGACGGGTGCTGCCGGTCGTGGGGACCTTTATTTCCGGGGTGCGCGGACCGTACGCCTACCTGCCGGCGTCGGTCGAACGTTTCCCCGATCCTTCGCAGATGCTGGAGCGCATGCGCGCCGCCGGGTTCGCCGACGTTAGCTGGACACCATATACCTTTGGGATTGTGGGGCTATATCGGGGAAAAAAGGTGTAGAGACGTAGCTTGGCACTTCGTGCCGGAAGCTTCGGAGTAGTTGTACCCATTTGACTGTCATGCTGAGCGAGTGCGGGCCGCCCCTTCGACTTCGCTCAGGGCAAGCTTTGCCCGCGCGAGTCGAAGCACCCCTACTCGCACGATTCCTTTCGTATAGGGGTCCCTCGACTCGCGCTCCGCTCGCAAGCTCACGTCGCGCTTCGCTCGGGATGACATACGGTGAAGCTGTCGGCCAGCGCTTCTTCGCAGGTGTGCCGGATCACGTCCTCGTAATCCTTTCCCAGGAACTCCCGCAGCCGCCTGGTATCCATGAGGTAGGTGCCGGTGAGATAGGGAATGGCCGCGGCGGGCACGGAGGATAGGCCCAGCTTCCACCCCAGGCTGAGCGCCAGGCGGCAGCCGCTCTTGCCCGGCAGCCGGGTCACCTTGGAACCGGCGATTTGCGCGCAACGCTCGAAGGTGAGCGCCTCGCCGCGTCCGGCTACGTTCAGGATGGTGAGCGTCCGCGCCACATCGCGCTGCCGCAGGACCCACGCCAGAAGGCGTGCCATGTCGTCTACGTGCACGTACTGGAAGCGGGTGTCGAGATACTTGCGGCCGTAAGGGACGAGCGCCGGCAGCTTGCGTCCGCCCTGCTCCATCCAGCGCCCCAGCCGGCCCTGCCCGTAGGGCGTGCCGCGCAGGATGTTGATGAGGTAATTGCGCATGCTGGCGCCGGCGAAGATGTGTGGCCGCAGGATGTAGGTGCTGCAGGCGCCCATGGTCTTGGCGCGCGCCTGCGCCACCTGGTCGGCTTCGCGCTTGTGGATGGCGTAGGGCAGCGTGTGTCCGGCCAGCGGATGGTCCTCGGTCGCCGGCGCGGGCAGGTCCGATCCGTAGGCGGCCACGCTGCTGACATAGACGAACTTCTTGATCACGCCGCCGTTGCGGTTCACCACCGAGATGGCTTCCATCACCCGCGCCGTGCCGGCCACGTTGATGCGCCACATGCGGTCCACGTCCAGCACCCCGGTGCGCATGGGATCGATGACAAACGCCAGGTGCACCACCGACTGCGCTTCCGACGTGCGCAGCAACTCGATCAGTTCGTGGCTGGAAGGCTCTTCGCCCAGGTCGATGGTCTGGAAATGGAAGGACGGAGGGCTCGGAACGGCGGACGCGTCCCCCAAGGGATGCAGGTCGAGCCCGAAGACGTCGAACTCGGGGATCTCGCGCAGCAGGCGCACTCCCAGGTTGCCGGCCACGCCGGTGACCACCACCGTCTTCTCGGGTGCGGACATCCTTACTTGCTGGGCGGCGGAGCCGGAGGAGGCGGCTTGGGCGCCTCGGTCGTGCCTGGAGTTGCCGCGGGTTGCGCCGGGGCCGCTGCCGGGGCTGGCGGTGCGGGCGCCGGCCGTCCCGGTGGGGGCGGAGCGACCTCTCCGGCGGGCGGCATCGAAGCCGCACTCCCGAAGTACGCCGGATTGAACGTCGACTCCACCGAACTGCGCAGCTTCTCCATGCTCTCGCGCAGGTGCTCCCGGCCCAGCGTGCCCTTGATCTCGTCGTGCACCTTGTCCAGCGGGACAGCATCCTTGCCGACCATTTTGTAGATGTAATACCCGGAAGCCTCATCGAGGGCAGCCGAGACTTCCCCGACTTTCAGGCCGAACACGGCATCTTCCTGTTTGGGCGGAAGGGTCCCACGGCGGCGTTCCCCCAGATCCACGGGCGGGGCAGTGCCCTTGTTGCTGGCAGCGCTGAAGGCTTCCTTCTGCAGTTTGTCGAAGTCCTCGCCCGCGGCGGCGCGCTGCTGGATCTTCTCGGCCAGGGCTTTGCTCGCCGCGGTGTCGGGCGGCTTGCCCTCTTCCGTGACCATGGGAATGTAGACCCTCAGCAGCTTGGCCTGCTCGTACTTCGCCGCATTCTCCTTGTAGTACTTCTCGATGTCGGCTTCCGGAACTTCCGCTTCTTTCTGCTGCATCTCGCGCGAGTAGGAAGTGGCCAGGATCTGCAGCTTCTGCAGCCGGAGCTGTTCCTTCACTTTGGGGTCTTTTTCCGTACCGGCCTTGGTGGCGGCGTTGGCCACCACCAGCAGCTCGACATACTGCTGCGCCAGCATCCGCCGTTGCGCGGGCTGCAGATTCGGCCGGACCGTCTCGATCACCATCTCCAGTTCCTTCTTGGTGACCACCGTCTGGCAGGCGGCGGGCTTGGCCGCTGCGGAACCGTGGGCCGTCTTGCTGGCCGCAGCCTTGCGCACAGGAGCCGGGCACAGCCCCTTGACAGTGATAACAACCGCATCCGGCGCCATTTCCTGGGCTTCCGCGGCCTGCTGCTTGGCGGAGGGCGACGGCGCGGGCGCGGCCGGTTTGCCAGGCTCTTTTCCCTGAGCGGCGGCATTGGGGGTGGCGGCGGTCGGGGTCTGA
>JBIOFT010000183.1:0-6676 GCA_044447375.1 Terriglobales bacterium
CTCCCTCTCCGCCTTCAGGTGCTCTTCCCCGCTGATGCTGAACAGCGCGTTCTCGCCCTGTAGCGCCGGACGCGGCGCCAGCATCTGCTCCTTGCGATAGACCAGGCTGCTGGCATTCAGCGACGCGATTTCGAAGCCGTGTCCGTGGGTGATGGCGTCGGTGGGGCAGGCTTCCACGCAGTAGCCGCAGAAGATGCAGCGGTTGTAGTCGATGTTATAGACCTTGGCGTAGCGCTCGGCGCCGGAGATGCGGTTCTCGGCGGTGTTGTCGGCGGCCTCGATGTAGATGCAGTTCGAGGGGCACGCCGCCGCGCACAGGAAGCAGGCTACGCACTTCTCCAGGCCGTTCTCGTCGCGCTGCAGCACGTGCACGCCGCGGTAACGCTCCTGGAACATCGCACCCCGCAGCGGTCCGGGGCCGTCGGGATAGTTCTCGACGATGGTGGGCGAGAGCATCTCCTTGAAGGTGATGGCCATCCCCTTGGCGACGGCGGCGAGCCCGCGGATGACGTTCATAGGTTCCTAGTATAAATGGTCGGCCAGCGAAGAGGCCGGGGATCGGGAGATCGGGTCATTGGGTGATTTGTGATTTGCGGTATCGGTGGCGGTGCTGCTTTTCTCCCTTCTCATTTACCATCCACCCGATGACGCTTCTTGGACTTACCCTCACCTTCGCCACCATCGCGCTGCTGGTCATCGAATTCCTCCGCCACCGGCGTGCGCCACTCGCGCTGTACGGCTGGGCGGGGTTGGTGGCGCTGATCGTGGCCGAGGGGCTGATGTTCCGCGGCATCGAGCCGGTGGCCACATACTTCACGCCCATCGCCTGGACCTGCTACATCCTGCTGGCCGACGCAGCCGTGCTGGCCATCACCGGGCACTCCCGCCTGCACGACGAGCCGCGCCGCTTCGCGCTGGTGGCGCTGCTCTCGATTCCGCTGTGGCTTGTCTTCGAGGCCTATAACTTGCGCCTTGAGAACTGGACCTACGTTGGCGTGCCCGCCGGAGCCGCGGGCCTGCTCGGATACGGCTGGTCGTTTGCCACCATCACGCCGGGGATCTTCGAGACCGCCGATCTAGTGGAGATCTTCGGCTGGTTCAAACCGGCGCGACCACTATTGTTCTCTGCTGCCGTCGAGCGCGGCATGGCGCTGTTCGGCCTTGTCTGCCTGGTGCTGCCGCTGGTCCTGCCGCGGCACACGGCAGCGTACCTGTTTGCGCTGGTGTGGATCGGATTTGTGCTCCTCCTCGACCCGCTTAACCATCGCCTGCGCCTGCCCTCGCTCCTGGGCGACTTGGCGGCCGGGCGGCGAGGCCGCCTCTATTCGCTGCTAATCTCGGGCTGGGTCTGCGGATGGCTGTGGGAGTTCTGGAATTACTGGGCGGCGGCCAAGTGGCACTACATTTTTCCGGTGGCGCAGCAGTGGAAGATTTTCGAAATGCCGGCGCCAGGCTATCTCGGATTCTTGCCCTTCGCGCTGGAATGTTTTGCCATGTATGTGACCGCGTCCGGGCTGTTCAGCCGTCCCTGACGCCGGCGATTTCGGCGATTCCGCGCGATCACCCGATGACCCGATCTCCCGATCACCCAATTTCCGCGATCACTCGATCCCCAGCTTCTTCCACATCGCATCCACGCGGCGCTTGGTGGCTTCGTCCATGCGGATCTCTTCAGGCCAGGGGCGAGTGAAGCCCTCGGTCGGCCACTTGCGCGTGGCGTCGATGCCCATCTTGGAGCCGAAATTCGGCAGGCGCGCGGAATGGTCAAGCGAATCCACCGGGCCGAGGGTGAACTGGATGTCGCGCTCGGGATCGATGTTGTTGGCCACGCGCAGCACCACCTCGCGCACGTCCTGAACGTCGCAATCCTCGTCCACGACCACGACGCACTTGGTGAACATCGCCTGCCCCATGGCCCAGATGCCATTCATCACTTTGCGCGCGTGCCCGGGATACGACTTGCGGATGGACACGATCATCAAGTTGTGGAAGACGGCTTCGACGGGTAGGTTGACGTCCACGATCTCAGGCAGGGTGACCCGCATCAGCGGTAGGAAGATGCGCTCGATGGCCTTGCCGATCCAGGCGTCCTCCATGGGCGGCTTGCCCACGATGGTGGTGGCATAGATAGGCTTCTCGCGGTGCGTAACGCAGGTGACGTGGAAGACGGGATATAGATCCTCGAGCGAGTAGAAGCCGGTGTGGTCGCCGAAGGGGCCTTCGCTGCGGAGTTCGTCCAGGTTGACGTAGCCCTCGAGGATGATCTCCGCCGCGGCCGGGACTTCGAGATCCACGGTCTCGCACTTCACCAGCTCCACCGGCTTCTGGCGCAGGAAGCCGGCGATCATGAACTCTTCGACGTCGGGCGGCGCGGGAATGACGGAAGCGAAGGTAAGCGCGGGCTCGGTGCCGATGGCGACCGCGACTTCCAACTTGCCGTGCGGACGTTCGCCCACAGCTTCAATGGCGCCTCCGCCGGAGCGAGCCATCAAGTCCACGGCGGCGGCCGAGCCTGCCGGCGAGGCTGCGCGCATGGCGTCGCGGTAGTGCTCGGCGGCGACCTTCTGCCGCTGCCAATGCATGCCGGCAGTGCGCGCGTCGTAGACCTGCATACGATACATGCCGACGTTGCGCTTGCCGGTCTTGGGATCGCGCGTGATCACGCACGGCAGGGTGATGAAGCGGCCGGCATCCTGGGGCCAGCACTGCAGCACCGGCATTTGCAGTAGGTCGAAATCGTCGCGGCGGATAACCTCCTTGCACGGCCCGCTAGAGACGGTCTTGGGAAAAAACTTGGCCATGTCGGCCAGCATGGGCAGCATCTTGATCTTGTCCAGCAGCCCTTCCGGTGACTTCACGTCGAGGAACTGGTGGATGCGGGCGGCGATCTCGTCCAGCGATTCCACGCCCAGGGCCAGTTTCATGCGGCGCGCCGACCCAAACTGGTTGATCAGCACCTGCCAGCCGCGATATCCCTTGACGTTCTCGAACAGCAGTGCCGGTCCGCCCTGGCTCGACTTCGAGACCCGGTCGGTGATTTCGGTGATCTCGAGGACGGGGTCCACTTCGGCGCGGATGCGCTTTAATTCCCCGGCGCGCTCGAGCGCGGAGATCCAGTCGCGGAGGTCGCTATAGGCCAAGTGTTCTCCGTGGGAGGCAGCGGAGGATTATAGAGGATTGGGTAATTTGGTAATTGGGGAATTGGGTAATTGGAGGACAGGAACCCCCTCCGCTGAGCTGTTTTTCAAATTACTCAATTACCAAATTACCCAATTACCAATCGCCTCACTGGGCGGTCCAGCCGCCGTCGATGGGAATCACAGAGCCCGTCATGTTGGCCGCGCCCTCACTGCACATAAACACCGCCAGCGCGCCGATCTGTTCGACCGTGGTAAAGCGCTCAGTGGGCTGTTTTTCTGCCAGCAAATCGTGCTCGGCCTGAGCGATCGGAATTCCCTCGTCCTTGGCGCGCGCCTCGATCTGCTTCTCGACCAGCGGCGTCTTGGTCCAGCCGGGGCAGATGGCGTTACAGGTAATGCCGGATTTGGCGGTCTCCAGCGCCACCACCTTGGTCAGGCCAACGATCCCGTGCTTGGCGGCGATATAGGCCACCTTGTTGACCGAAGCCACCAAGCCGTGCGTCGAGGCGGTGTTGATCAACCGTCCCCAGCCGCGCTGGCGCATGCCCGGCAGGGCCACGCGGATAGTGTGGAACGCCGACGAGAGATTGACGGCGAGGATGGCGTCCCAGCGCTCGGGCGGGAAATTCTCGATGGGCGAGACGAACTGGATGCCGGCGTTGTTGACCAGGATGTCCACACCGCCGAGGCGCTTCCCGGCGTCGGCGACCAGTTGCTCGCAATCGGCGGCACGCGAGAGATCGGCGCCGTTGAACGCGGCCTGCACGCCGAATTCTTTTTCGAGGCCGGCGCGCAGCTTCTCGATTTCGGCGGCATCGCCGAATCCGTTCATCATGATGGCGCAACCCTGGGCAGCGAGCGCCCGCGCGATCCCCAGCCCGATGCCGCTGGTCGAACCGGTGACGATAGCCCTGCGTCCTTTTAACATTTGAGTGCTCCCAATGTGTCCAAAATGAAAATGTCATCCTGAGCGAGGCATTGTAAAACCCGGATCCTCCGCGACCGTCTCCCGCCCTGGAGAAAATGCGCTCTCCCTCGCTCCGCTCGGGATTTCGGCGGCGGGCTCAGACGCCCGCCAGGCGCCTCAACCTCGGTCGCTCAGGATGACTGCAAACTAACATTTGTCCCTCATAAGCTACACCCGGTTGCCCACCACGCGCCGATAGAGCCCCTGCACCTCGCCCACGATCCCGCGGCGGAACAAGAGCACGCAGATGACGAAGATGGCGCCGATGATCACCGTCACCAGCGAGCCCACCTTGTCGGAAAGCTTGCTCTCGAGCGTCACGATGGAGAGGGCTCCCACCACCGGCCCGAAGATCGAGCCCATGCCGCCCAGCAGGGTCATCAGCACCACGTCACCGGAGGTGTGCCAGTCCACATCCGTCAGGGTGACAAAGGTAAACACGATGGCGTTGGTGGCGCCCGCCAGCCCGGCCAGCCCGGCGGAGAGCACGAAGGCCATAAGCTTGTACTTGTTGACGTCGTAGCCGAGGGAAATGGCGCGCGGCTCGTTCTCGCGGATCGCCTTCATCACCTGCCCGAAGGGTGAGTGGATGGTGCGGTGAATCAGCAGGAAGCCAAACAGAAAGATGGCGAACACCACATAGTAGAGCGTCAGGTCCTTTTCCAGGTTAATCACCCACAGCAACCTGCCGCGCGGGATGGCCTGCAGGCCGTCTTCCCCGCCGGTGAAGGAAGCTTGCAGATAGACGAAGAACACCAACTGCGACAGCGCCAGGGTGATCATGGCGAAGTAGATCCCCTGCCGCCGGATGGAGAGCCCGCCGAAGATGATGCCCAGCAGCACCGCTCCAACCGTTCCGGCCAGAATGGCCAGGCCGGTGGAGACCCCCATTACCTTGGCGAGGTAGCCGGTGATGTAGGCGGCGGTGCCGAAGAAGGCGGCGTGTCCGAACGAGAGCAGCCCGGTGTATCCCAGCAGCAGGTTGAAGGCGCAGGCGAACAGCGCGAAGCACAGCGCGTTCATCAGGAACACCGGGTACACCACCAGCGGCGCTACCAGGCCCGCCGCCAGCAAGAGCCCGTATCCGGCGAGACGAAATTTCTGGCCGTTGCTCATCTCTCCCTGCCGAACAGTCCCGCCGGCCGCACCAGCAGCACCAGCGCCATGATCACGAACACCACGGTGTTCGAGGCCTGCGAGTAGAAAACCTTGGTCAGACCCTCGATCAGTCCCAGCCCCAGACCGGTGAGGATGGAGCCCAGGATCGATCCCATACCGCCGATCACCACCACCGCGAACACCACGATGATCAGGTTCGATCCCATCAGCGGGCTGACTTGGATCGTGGGCGCGGCCAGCACGCCCGCCAGTCCCGCCAGAGCGACGCCGATGGCGTAGGTCAGCGTGATCATCGCCGGGACGTTGATGCCGAAGGCCTGCACCAGCGGAGGATTCTCCGTCCCGGCGCGCAGGTAGGCCCCGAGCTGCGTGCGTTCGATGACTAGCCAGGTGCCGAAGCAGACCACCAGCGTCACGCCCACCACAATGGCCCGATACTTGGGCAGGAACATGAAGCCCAGGTTCAACGCTCCCTGGAAGACCTCTGGGATGCCGTAGGGCAGCCCGGAGACGCCGTACTGGTAGCGGAACAGTCCTTCGATTACCAGCGCCAGGCCGAAGGTGAGCAGCAGGCCGTACAAGGGATCGACCTTGTACAGCCGCTTCAGCAACACCCGCTCCACGACGATGCCGAAAATCCCCACCGCCAGCGGCGCCAGCAGTAGCGCCCACCACCAGCTTATGTTCCAGGTACTGAGCAAGAACCAGGTAAAGACGGCGCCCATCATGTAAAGCGCGCCGTGGGCGAAGTTGATGATGTTCAGCATCCCGAAGATAATGGCCAGCCCCAGGCTGAGCATGGCGTAGAAACAGCCGTTCACCAGCCCCAGCACGAGCTGTCCGAACAGCGCGGCGATCGGCACTCCGAAGATCTCGCTCATAGATTGTTTACATCAACCAGCGGCGGGACGGCGAAGGTGCCCGCCGCCGGTTTCACGATCCCTACTTCTTGATCATCGGGCAACGCGACAACGACAGCGGTTGGAAGGCCTGGTCGCCGGGGATGGTGCTGATCAGTTTATAGAGGTCCCACTCCCCCTTGGATTCGCCGGGCGACTTCACCTGGTAGAGATAGAACTCGTGCACCATGCGGCCGTCGGCCCGGATCTTGCCGCCCTTCACGGTGGCGTCGTTCAGGGTCATTTCCTTCAGCTTCTTCATGACCGCGTCGGCGTCGTCGGTGCCCGCCGCCTGGATGGCCTTCAGGTACTGGAGCGTCGAGGAATAAACGCCGGCCTGCACCATGGTGGGCATCTTGCCGCCCATCTTGGCGGCGAAGGCCTTGCTCCACTTGCGGGTGTCGTCGTTCTGGTCCCAGTAGAAACCCTCGGCGGCATACAGGCCCTGGGCGGCGTTCAGGCCCAAGGAGTGAACATCGGTGATGAAGATCAGCAGCGCCGCGAGGGTCTGCTTTTTGGTGATGCCGAACTCCGACGCCGCCTTCACCGAG
>JBIOFT010000184.1:0-6584 GCA_044447375.1 Terriglobales bacterium
GGCCAACAGTCAAGGCGCAGACCTGATGGCGCTGCTGGTAGCCGCCGACGCGCTCCGGCGTGAACTGGTCGGCAACATCGTCAGCTACGTAGTCAACCGCAACATCAATTTCACCAATGTGTGTTTCGTTGGGTGCAAGTTCTGCGCCTTCAGCCGGGGACCTCGGGAAGCGGATTCCTATTTCCTTTCGCTGGAGGAAATTGGGCGCAGGACCAAAGAGGCTTGGGACCTGGGCGCGACCGAGGTCTGTATTCAGGGTGGACTACCCCGTGATCTGCCGCCGTTTTACTACCGCGACATTCTGAGCGCCGTGAAGAGCGCGGTTCCGGGCATGCACATCCACGCCTTCTCTCCCATGGAGATCGTGCACGGCGTGGAGCTGACCGGGATGCCATTGCGCGATTATCTGGCCATGCTGCGCGATAATGGACTCGGCACGCTGCCGGGCACGGCTGCGGAGATCCTGGATGATGAAGTGCGGCACGTTCTGTCGCGCAACAAGCTCTCGGTGGCCGAGTGGCAGGAGGTGATCCGCACGGCGCACGCCTCCGGCATCCAGACCACCTCGACCTTGATGTACGGGCATCGGGAAACGCCCGGGCACTGGGTACGCCAACTGCTGCTCTTCCGGCAGATTCAGAGTGAGACCGGCGGCTTCACCGAGTTCGTGCCGCTGGGATTCGTGCATCAGAACACGCTCCTGTTCCAGCAGGGGCTGTCGCGGCCGGGGCCGACGCTTGCCGAACATCTTAAGATTCATGCGCTGGCGAGAATTCTGCTGGCCGGCTCGATCGACAACATTCAAGTCTCCTGGGTGAAGCTGAACCGCCCGCTTTCTCAGCTGTGCCTTCATGCCGGAGCCAACGACTACGGCGGAACCCTGATGGAGGAGAACATCTCCCGCGAAGCCGGGGCCACCGCCGGGCAGTACACCAGTCCGGAGGATTTCCAGGCGTCGATCCTGGAGATCGGGCGAATTCCCGCCCAGCGCAACACTACCTACTCGCGGATACAAATCAAGTTGCCCGCCGCGGCGGTGACCTCGGATTGGCCGCTGGTTCCGGAGTTCGCATGAGCCGCCCGATCGCCATCATCGGAGGCACCGGACCGGCGGGTATGGGCCTCGCCTGGCGCTGGGCATGCGCCGGAGAGACCGTGATCATCGGCTCGCGCGATGCCCGACGGGCGCAGCAGACCGCCGAGGCCATCCGGCAGCGGGTTGGTCCGTCGGCGCAAGTATCGGGGCTGGACAATGCCGCGGCCTGCGCGGCGAGCGATTTGTTGGTGCTGACCGTCCCCTTCCAAGGACAGGCCACGCTGCTCAAGCAGCTCAAGTCCGCCATGCGTCCGGGCAGCGTCTTGATTGACGCCACGGTTCCGCTGGCCGCCAGCGTGGGCGGACGCTCCAGCCGCACCTTGGGGGTGTGGCAAGGCTCGGCCGCCCAGCAGGCCGCGGAACTTGTGCCCAAGGGAGTGTCGGTGGTGGCGGCCTTCCAGAATCTATCGGCTCATCTGCTGAACCACGACCAGGATATCGATGGCGACGTGATCGTGTGCAGCGACGATCCCCATGCCACCGAGCTCGCCATGGAACTGGCGGTAAAGGTCCCGCGCGTCCGCGCCATTGACGGCGGCAAGTTGGAGAACGCGCGCATCCTCGAGCAAATGACGGCCTTGCTGATCGGGCTCAGCAGCCGGTACAAGGGGCACGGCGGGGTGCGCATCACGGGATTGCCCGACGCCGCCTACAAGTCGTTGACCAAGTGACCTTTGCTGTCCTTGCTGCACGTGAGGGCCCCTCCCGCTTCGGTCCTTTCTGTGCCCGGTCTCACAGCTAGACGTGACCCTCATCACACCGCGCTGCAGCAAGGAAAATTCATAATGACCTTTGCACCACGGGGGCCTCAACGCTCCCGTTGTGGGGGTATTCGTGGCGAAAGGACGCGTTTCCATCGTTGTCGAGCGCTGCAAGGCATGCGGCTTTTGCGTGGAGTTTTGTCCCACCAAAGTGCTGGCGCTTTCCTCGGCATTTAATTCCAAAGGCTATCATCCGCCGCACGTAGTGCTGCCCGAGAAGTGCAGCGGCTGCGATCTATGCGGCATGTATTGTCCCGACTTCGCGATCTACGCCTACAAGATCCCGGACCCAAAGGGCGAAAAGGCCAAGGCGGAGGTGAAAAATGAAGGCTGATCCGCGCGGCGTACTGACTGGCACTCATTTCATGGATGGCGACCATGCCTGCTGCGAAGGCGCGCTGGCCGCGGGCGCCCGTTTTGCCGCGGGCTATCCCATCACGCCCTCGACCGAAGTCGTCGAACGCTTCGCCCAGCGGGTTCCCACCGTGGGCGGCTGCTTCATCCAGATGGAAGACGAAATGGCGGCGTCGATCACGCTGCAAGGCGGAGTCTGGGCCGGCGCCAAGGCGTTCACGGTCACCTCGGGCCCAGGATTCTCGCTCATGATGGAGCACATCGGCTACGCCGCCATGACCGAGACGCCCTGCGTCTTCGTCGACGTGCAGCGCGGCGGACCTTCCACCGGTCTGCCCACGCTCCCGGGGCAAGCCGACATGATGCAGGCGCGCTGGGGGTCGCACGGCGACTACGAGATCATCGCGCTCTGTCCCAATTCGCCACAGGAATGCTTCGATCTGACCATCAAGGCCTTTAACTTCGCTGAACAGTTCCGCATCCCGGTCATGTTCATGATGGATGAATGCGTCGGCCACATGACCGAGAAAGTCGTGATTCCGCCGGCCGATCAAATCGAAGTCGTGCCCCGGAAACACACGCGCAAACCGGTCGAAGAGTACCTTCCCTACGAGACCAACGGCGACATGGTCCCGGAAATGGCCCATGCCGGCGAAGGCTACAGGTTCCATATGACCGGCCTGACCCACGACAAGCGCGGTTATCCCGACATGACGCCGCCGACGCAGCACAAGCTGGTAACTCGTCTGGTGAACAAGGTTCGCATGGCGGCGGACCGCATCGCCATGTTTGAGGAAGAGGCGACGGAGAACGCGGACGTTATCGTGGTCTCCTACGGAATCACTTCCCGGGTGGCGCAGCGCGCCATTGAGATGGCGCGCGATCGCGGCATGAAAGTCGGCAAGCTGCGGCTGATCATGGCCTGGCCCTTTCCCGAAACCAAGATTCGCCAGCTTGCCGCCCGGACCAAGGCGTTTGTTGTGCCCGAGCTCAATCTCGGGCAGATGGTCCGCGAAGTCGAGCGCGCCGCCGCGGGTAAAGCGAAAACTATTCTCGTACCCCATGCCGGAGGCACCGTGCATCATCCGGAAGACATTCTCACTGCCATCCAGGAGGCCCTCCGATGAGCACCCTCTTGACCCCGCCGATCAACCCCGTCGAACCATTCCTGCGCTCCGACCGCATGCCGCACATCTGGTGTCCGGGATGCGGGATTGGCACAACCGTTAACTGCTTCGCGCAGGCGTTGATCGAATCCAAGATCGACCTGAAAACCCTGGCGCTGGTTTCGGGCATCGGCTGCACCGGCCGGGTCGCCGGATACGTAAAGCTCGATTCCTTCCACACCACTCACGGCCGCGCCATTCCGTTCGCTACCGGCCTGAAGCTGGCCAATCCAAAGCTGAACGTCGTGGTGTACTCGGGGGACGGCGATCTGTCTGCCATCGGCGGCAATCACCTGATCCACGCCGCGCGCCGCAACATCGATCTGAAGGTGATCTGCGTCAATAACCTCATCTATGCCATGACGGGCGGCCAAACAGCGCCGACCACGCCGGGTCACGCGATCACCTCAACCTCTCCCTACGGGACCTTTGAACCGGCGTTCAACCTGCCCCACCTGGTGGAGGCAGCGGGCGCGGTCTATGTGGCGCGCTGGACCACCTTCCATGTCCGCCAGCTGGCTCGCTCGATCGCGGAGGCGTTCAAAAAGAAGGGGTTCAGCTTCATTGAAATCATTTCGCCTTGCCCCACGCTCTACCAGCGCCGCAACAAGATGGGCGACGGGCTCGATGCCATGAAGTACTACAAAGAGAAGAGCAAGACCAAACACGGCGCCCCGACCAACGAGGTCGGACTCACCATGACCGGCGAAATCATCGTCGGCAAGTTCGTGGACCGCGACCGTCCCGACTACAGCTCACTTTTGAAGGCGCAGATGCACGAGAGCCTGGGTGACCGCTACGTGGACTACGACGAAGAGCAAGGCTATGCGTGCGGCGATGGCGGCTGCGCGGAGGACTCATGCCACTAACCGAGGTTCGTATCGCAGGATTTGGCGGCCAGGGTGTCATTCTCTCGGCCATCGTGCTGGGCAAGGCCGCTTCGATTCATCAGGGCGAGTTCGCCACCATGACCCAGAACTTCGGCCCCGAGGCCCGGGGCGGAGCGTGCAGCGCGCAACTCATGCTCTCTGACAAGCCGGTCCTCTATCCCTACGTGACGCAGCCGGACGTTCTCGTGGTCATGTCGCAGGAGGCCTATGTGAAGTTTGGCCCGGAACTGAAAGAGGGTGGCCTGCTTCTCATCGAGCGCGACCTGGTGCGCGTAACCGACCTGCCCAAGCAGACGCGCATTTACAGCGTGCCGGCCACGCGACTCGCCGAAGAACTGGGCAAGCGCATGGTGCTGAACATCGTCATGGTCGGCTTCTTTGCCGCCGTCACCCAGTTGCTGAAGGCGGACGCGGTGCGCAAGGCCGTGGCCGATTCAGTGCCCTCGAGTTTCCGCGATCTGAACCTCAAGGCCTTCGACAAGGGATACGAGTACGGCAAGACGGCGCTCGCCGCCGGCCCCGAAAAGCCCGACCTGGAGCAAGAAGCCGTGCTCTCGCAGGAAGCTCAGTAGGGACAGCTGCTAATCTTCCACCGCCTGCGTGGACGCGATCTCCTGCTCGGGTTCGCCGCCCGCTAAGCCTTGGGCAATGATCAGCCGCCGCGCTTCGATGCGCAGTTCCGGCAATGCCCGTCCGAACCCGAGCGCGCCCAGCACACACGCGACTCCGCCCACCGCGACCGTAACTGGCGCGCCCACGCGATGGGCGAATGCCCCGCCGAATAGAGCTCCGAACGGCGCCATCCCCAGGAACATCATCGAATAGAGCGCCATGACGCGGCCGCGCAGCCGGTCGGGAACCATCGTCTGGACCAGCGTGTTGGAGCAGGCCATCTGCAGCATGATCGAATATCCGGTCGGCAGCAACAGCGCGGCCGAGAGCCAGAACCAGTGCGAGCCGGCAAATAGAACCAGGCTGATCCCGAACCCCGCGCAACTCCACGCCGCCATGCGGCCCAACCCTTTCACGCCGGTCTTGACGGCCAGGGTCAGCGCGCCGAACAGCGCGCCCACGCCGGTGGCGCCCATGAGGATGCCGAGCCCACGCGCTCCTCCATGCAGAATCTGGTCGGCGAAAACCGGCATCAGCACGGTGTAAGGCATTCCCACCAGGCTAACCAAGCCGAGCAGTAGCAAAAGAGCCCGAATCACCTTCGTACCATTCACCCAGCGGAAGCCTTCGACAATGTCCTCCAGCGGAGAGCCCTTCCCGGTGCGCGGCGCACAATGCACGTTCATCAGCAGCAGGCCGATGATCACGGCGACGTAGCTGACGGCGTTGGCGGCAAAGCACCAGCCCTCGCCGATCTTGGCCACCAGAATGCCGGCGATCGCGGGGCCAACGACGCGCGCGCCGTTGAACATGGACGAATTCAGCGCGATGGCATTCATCAAGTCTTCTTTGCCGACCATGTCCACCAGGAAGGATTGCCGGCAGGGTATATCGAATGCATTGACGACGCCGAGCATCGAGGCCAGAACAAAGATGTGCCACACCTCGACGCGCCCGCTGAGCGTGAGCCAGGCCAGAATCGCCGCCAGCGTCATCGACGCGGTCTGGGTGGCGATGACCATCCGCTGCCGGTTACAGCGGTCGGCAGCTATCCCTCCCAACGGCGCAATCAGAAAGACGGGGATCTGGTTGGCGAAACCGGCCGCTCCCAGCAGCAGCGGTGATTTCGTCAATTGATAGACCAGCCACGCTTGGGCCACGTTCTGCATCCAGGTGCCGGTGAGAGAAATAAGCTGGCCGCTGAAGAACAGCTGGAAGTTGCGATGGCGCAATGCGCGCAGGGGGACCGCCCACTTCGACGCGGACGTGCCTCTGGTCTTCTCTCTCTTCGCGGTCTGGATGGAATCTGTCGGCTGCGGCACTCTGTTAGCAGTCTGCGGAAAAATCCGCGTTTCGTATCAGGGCATCGCTTTAGCGATGCCGTAAGTCGGTCAGTTTCAACCGCCCCTTTAGGGGCTGCGTTTGGAATTGTCGACTTTTTCCGCAGCCTCTTTAGAACCTTGGCACAAGTTTCGGATGACGGCAACCGGCTCGAGGATACCGCGGGCCGCGCGTCTTTTTTGGTGGAGAGAAGGTTGACCTTGGTAGCGGTTGACTAAGCAGCCCGATTTCCACAGGCCCGATCGCGTCACCAACTTATAAACTTCCCGGCGCGCCCGAAGCGCGCTACAGTAGTAGTGCTCCGCGGCTCCTCCCCTGAACCTTCACCGCAAGAGTAAGGATGTCTTCCTATGAGTGCAGAGCC
>JBIOFT010000185.1:0-6546 GCA_044447375.1 Terriglobales bacterium
CTAGCCATCGCCTGCTACAATCAGTTTTTATGTCCCGAGCACAGCCAAGCACATGAAATGCCCCTTCTGCGGGTTTGAAAACGACAAAGTCGTAGATTCGCGGGAAAGCAAGGAAGCGGATTCCATTCGCCGCCGCCGCGAATGCCTGAAATGCGAAAAGCGGTTCACTACCTACGAGCGCATCGACGAAATTCCGTACATGGTCGTAAAGAAAGACGGCCGCCGCGAGCGCTTTGACCGCCAGAAGGTGCTCAATGGCCTGATGCGCGCCTGCGAAAAGCGTCCGGTGCCCATCGGCAAACTGGAGCAGATCGTCAACGAGGCCGAGAGCCTGGTCATCGACTCTGCCGAACGCGAGGCCAAGACCAGCGATATCGGCGAACTCATCATGGCGCGGCTAAAGAAGATCGACAAGGTTGCTTACGTCCGCTTCGCTTCCGTGTACCTGGACTTTAAGGATGTCGGCGAGTTCATGGCCGAGCTGAAGGGGCTGCTGAAGACCAGGGAGCCGGCAACCGCGCAGCCGAAAGCGGGCGGAAAAAGCACTTAGCAATTGGCACTTGGCATTTGGCCGGCAAAAATACACAGCTCCCTCGCTCCGCTCGGGATTTCGCCCTTCGACTTCGCTCAGGGCAGGCTCTGCGGGCTCGGGTTTTAGCCTGCCCTGAGCAGCTGAGCGCGGCGAAGCTGTCGAATGGGCCCGCAAAACGGCTCAAGTTTGACGCCGCCGCTTTCCATTATTTAAACTGCTGCCCACTCTCAGGGACCGTGGGGGAATGAAGGCTAACCGTTTAGGCGTGGTGCTATTTCAACTCGGTGGTCCGGACACACTCGAGGCGATCGAGCCGTTTCTTTACAATCTGTTCTGCGACCCGGATATCATCGATTTCCCGTTCGCTCGCCTGGGGCGCAAGCCGCTGGCCAAGCTGATCTCCAGCACCCGCGCCCACAAAGTGCGGCATCACTATGCCACCATCGGGGGAGGCTCGCCCATCCGCCGGAATACCGAGCGGCAGGCGCAGGCGCTCGCAACCGAGCTCGAAGCCCGCGGCCTCGATGCCCGCTGCTTCGTGGCCATGCGCTACTGGCATCCCTTCACGGCAGAGGCCGTCGCCGCGCTGGAGCGCGCCCATTGCGATGAGATCGTGCTGCTGCCGCTTTATCCCCAGTACTCGAGCACCACCACGGGCAGCAGCCTCAACGAATGGAACCGGCGGTTCCAGCGGAACGGCGCTCCTGTGCACCTGGTCACCGAGTTTTATCGCCACGAGGGCTACCTGGACGCGCTGGTGGGGACCATCGACCGCACGCTTGAACGCTTCGACGCGCCATCGCGACCGGAGCTCATTTTCAGCGCGCACAGCGTCCCGCTGGCGGTGATCGAGCGTGGCGATCCCTACCAGAGACAGATCGAGGAAACCGTAACGCTGGTGATGGAGCGCGGCGGCTGGCGGAACGGTCACCGGCTCTGCTACCAGAGCAAGGTCGGCGCGAGCCGCTGGCTGCAACCCACACTGCGCGGCACGCTGCGGCAGGTGGCGGAGGACAAGATCGAAGAAGTCTGCGTGGTGCCCATCTCGTTCGTCTCCGACCACGTCGAGACGCTGGGCGAGATCGACCACGAAGCGCGCAAGCTGGCAGCCGGACTGGGCATCCAGCGTTTCGAGATGACGCCCGGGCTGAACGATTCGCCGGCGTTTATCCGCGCGCTGGCGGACCTTGTGCTCGCGGCTGCGGGCGTGAGAGAAGAACGAGTTCTGGCGGCCGATTAGCGGCTTCCAGGTGAGGACCAATGGCAGATCAGCAATCGAATACGGCAGCGGGCGCTCTGGGACGTCTGGGGCCGCCGCCGCGAAAGGCGCTGGGCAGCTCGGCCATCGCCGCGGAACAGGCCTACCGCCAGCGTTCCGGGCTGCCCCTGCTGACGGAAGAGGACATCACCGCGCTCAAAGCCGGTGAGCCCATGCCCTGGGAGCGCGGCGAAGGCGCTCCGGCAGCGAGCGCGCCTCCGGTCGCCGCTGCGCCTGCTGCTCCGGCGGCAGCGCCTGCGCCGGCGGCTGCGGTACCGGCCTCGGCGGGAGCGGTGAGCGCCGAGGTCGCGGCCATGATGGCCGGCGGACGCAAGTGGAGCCGGTCCTCGATCGCGGCCGAGCAGGCGCGCCGCAACCGCACCAACCTTGCGCCGCTGACGGATGCGGAAGTCGCTGCTCTTCTCGGCGAAGCCGCACCTGCCGCGGCGTCGGCTGCTCCGGCTGCTGCTGCACCGGCCCCGGCGGCTGCCCCCGCAGCGCGTCCCGCGGCAGCCGCTATACCAACAGCGCCCGCGGTTGCGCGCGAAGGTGCTTCGACGCGCTACGTCGGCACGCCGGCGGTTGGCACGTCGAAAGCTGCTGCTGCCGGGGGAGTCGCGGCCGTCGGCCCGGAAAACACCGCGGCCGACCAGCGCCGCCGGCGCCTGGTATGGGCCGGCGTGGCGGCGTTCCTGGCAGCATGGTTACTGGCCTTCTTCCGCTTCTTTCTGCCGCGCACGCTGTTCGAGCCCAGCACGGTGTTCAAGATCGGATATCCCACCGACTACGGCCTGGGCGTCACCGAGAAATGGCTGCAGGCTTACCGCATATGGGTGGACCGCACTCCTGATCGCCTGTTCGTGATCTATGCCCGCTGCACCCACCTGGGCTGCACGCCCGACTGGAAGGCGGCGGAGAACAAGTTCAAGTGTCCGTGTCACGGCTCGGGCTACGACAGCGAGGGCATCAACTTCGAGGGGCCGGCGCCGCGTCCCATGGACCGTGCGGAGATCGAACTGGCGCCCGACGGCCAGATCGTCGTCGACACCTCGCACCTGTACTCCTGGCCCAAAGGACAGCCAAGCCATTTTGACGATAAGGGCGCATTCCTGCCCGTGTAACCCGCGCCAGGCGCGGCAGTAAGTTTCGTCTCGACCGAGAGGAGTGGTGGGGCAATGGCAGACGAGAAGGACTTGAAAGATGTGAAGCCGCCGGCCGGAGGCGGCAACGGCGACGGCGGCAACGGCGCCGGCCTGATGAAGGAGATCCGCGACATCAACGCGGACCTCGTCACCAAGGCCAAGGAGCAGGTGGAGGGGCTCAAAGACCCGACCAAGACGCAGGTCTTCACTTCCATCTTCCGCCACAAGCACGACAACACCCCGCGCAACCGTGCCCTGGGCGTGCTCTCCAACGTCTTCCTGCACCTGCACCCGGCCAAGATCAACCGCGACGCCGTGCGCTACAGCTACACCTGGGGCATGGGCGGCATCACTTTTTACCTGTTCATCGTGCTGACTTTCACCGGCGTGCTGCTGATGTTCTACTACCATCCCAGCAAGGTGCAGGCGTTCCGCGACGTGCTCTACCTCGAAGCCGACGTGCCCTTCGGCAAGCTGTTGCGCAACATGCATCGCTGGGCGGCGCACCTGATGGTGATCGCCGTCTGGCTGCACATGTTCCGCGTGTTCCTGACCGGGTCCTACAAGAAGCCGCGCGAGTTCAACTGGACGGTGGGCGTGATTCTGCTGGTGCTGACGCTGCTGCTGTCGTTCACCGGCTACCTGCTGCCCGACGACCAGCTCGGCTTCTGGGCGGTGACGGTGGGCACCAACATGGCGCGCGCCACGCCGCTGCTCGGGCATGAAGGCCCGTTGGGACATCAGCTCGGCATGACGCCCTACAACGACATTCGCTTCGGGCTGCTGGGCGGCTCGATCGTGGACGCCAATGCGCTGCTGCGCTCCTATATCTGGCACTGCATCGGCATTCCCATCGTGGCCTCGGTCTTCATGATCGTGCATTTCTGGCGGGTGCGGAAAGACGGCGGTATCAGCGGTCCGGCACCGGTGATGCTGGCGGCGGAAGCCGACAAACAGCGGAGAGGGTGACACATGGACTGGCATCAACTTTGGGAGATCGTCTCCACTCCGGACAACGTGCCCATCGTGGCGCTGATTCCGCTGCTGGCCTTCTACATCTATCTCGGGGTCAAGCAGGCGCGCGCCAACGACCAGCTCATCGAGCAACTGGAGACCGATCCCGCCCTCGCCAAAACCCATCATCGCAAGACCTGGCCTTTCCGCCCGGGATGGCAGAAAGAGATCCACGTCTGGCCGTTCTTGCTGCGGGTGGAGTTCCTGGCGGCGATCATCGTGACCATCATCCTGATGGTATGGTCGATCACGCTGAACGCGCCGCTGGAGGAGCCGTCGAATCCCAACGTCACCATGAACCCGGCCAAGGCGCCGTGGTACTTCCTCGGGCTGCAGGAGATGCTGGTCTATTTCGATCCGTGGATCGCGGGCGTGGTGATGCCCACGCTGATCATCGTGGGGCTAATCATCATCCCCTACATCGACACCAACCCGCTGGGCGCGGGCTACTACACCATCAAGCAGCGCAAGTTCGCGCTGGGCACCTTCGGCTTCGGCTTCCTGCTGCTGTGGGTGGCGATGATCATCATCGGGACGTTCATCCGCGGCCCTGGCTGGCAGTGGTTCTGGCCGGGGCAGACCTGGGACCACAGCCGGCTGATCTACGAGGTGAACCGCGACTTGCCGGACCTATTCGGCATCACCTCGAACCTGGGCAAGGGAGTCTTCGGCGCTGCGGTGGTGGGTGGCTACTTCGCCGCCGGAGGGCTGGCGCTGACGCTGCTCTTCCGCCGCTTCATGGCCAAGGACTTCCGGCGCATGAGCATCCTGCAGTACTCGATGGTGGCGGCCTTCATGCTGATGATGATCGCGCTGCCCCTCAAGATGCTGCTCCGCCTGATGTTTCATATCAAGTACGTGTGGATAACACCCTATTTCAACATATGAGCCCATTATGCAATGTCATCCTGAGCGAGGGAGGGGCCCCGCCGCTTTTGGGGTCCCCGGCGAGCCCGGTTTTGGCTCGCTGGGGCAGAGGCGGGGAAACCCGAGTCGAAGAATCTTGGTTTTTCGCTGCACTCTCGCAAGGAATCTTGCTGACGGAGGACGAGCGTGGCTGAACAACTGACGCCCGACCACGATCCGATCGTCACGCGATCCTACGCCTTGTACTACCTGGTGGCGATCCTGCTGCTGGTGGCCTCGCTGTTCTGGGCGCTATGGGACGAAGACTACGGCCAGCGGCCCTGGAAGAAGTACCAGGCGGTATTCCAGGAGCGCTACGGCACGTTCCTGAAGAGCGCGCGCTCGCAATCCGCGCAGGCGGAGAAAGAAATTCAGAGCGACTCCGAGTATCGCAAGCTGGCGGAAGCCGCCGATGCCGCCGACAAGCAGGCCGCGCCGGCGATGAAAAAGATCAACGAGCAGTTGAAGGAGGTTTCCGCGCGCCTGCTGGCGGTGCAGAACGTATTCACCGACAAGCGCGCCTGGGTTAACGCCAAGGTGTACGAGATCGAGACCGACGACAGCGAGTCGGGCAAGAAGTCCAAGCAGCGCGATCTCGAAGATTACAAAAAGCAGCAGATCACCGTCGAGTTCCCCGACGGCAGCAGGAAGCAATTCAACTTCGACCAACTGGAGGAAGAATATACCTCCCTGCGCGAGGAGAAGACGCGCTTGAACGCCGATCTCGGCGAACTGCTCAAGCCCGTCAACGAAGCGAAGACCAAGCGCGACGATTATCTGAAAGAACATCTGGTGAGCCTCACGCCGGAGCAGATTGCCGGCTTGCAGAAAAAGACTGCCGACTGGGACAACAAGATCGTGCAGATCAACGTGGCGTCAGCCAATATCGTGGATCGCTGCGAGTCCTGCCACATGGGCATCCGCGAGCCGGTCAAGCTCACGCCCGCCAGCATGGCGGTGAAGGGCGCTAAGCCCGATGAGTACGCGCGCGCTTTCGTAAGCCATCCCGATGAGGAGATCCTGAAGATCCACGATCCCGACAAATTCGGATGTTCGCCCTGCCACCAGGGCAACGGCCGCGCCACCACCAGCGTCACCAAGGGGCACGGCGATTACGAGCACTGGCTGTGGCCGCTGTTCGCCAGGCAGAACACCGAGTCCGGCTGCCAGACCTGCCACGCCGCCGACATGATGCTCTCGCTCACCACCGGCAACGTAGGACAAGTGATCAGCCAAGGCAAATTCCTGTTCCGGCAGCGTGGCTGCAACGGCTGCCATCGTTACGAAGGCTACGACCGCGAGCCCGAAGACCTGCTCAACGTCCAGCAGCAGATCAAGCAGAAAGAAGAAGAGCAGCAGGGCAACGTGCGCCAGGCGGCGGTGCTGACCAAGCAGGCCGACAACGCTTCCGATAACGCCACCGCCAACCGGCTCTACGCCGAAGCCGAAGCGCTGAAGGTCGCCAACAGCAGGATTTCCGGACAGATCGAGCAACTCGACTTCCGCTCCCGCGACCTGCTGCGCGACGAGAAAAAGATCGGCCCCGACCTGAAGGAAATCCGCGCCAAGCTCAACCAGAACTGGATCCCGGTATGGCTGCACAAGCCCACTGACTTCCGCCCCACCACCAAGATGCCGAACTTCCGCCTGAACGACGAGCAGATCAAGGCGATCTCGGCCTATCTGTGGCAAAC
>JBIOFT010000186.1:0-6502 GCA_044447375.1 Terriglobales bacterium
CCGTCGCTCTCAGTGCGCAAATCTTTTGCCTCGCGCAACGCGAGATGCACGATGCGCCGCTCGCGCGACGACATGGATGCGAAGCGGTAAGGCGCGCCGGTTCGCCGCACCTTCTCCGCCGCGGCGCGCGCCGCCATCTGCAGCTCCTCGATCCGCAGGGCACGAAAATTCCGGCAATCGAACCAGATCTTCTCGTGCTCGTTGCCTTGCAGGTGGAGCACTTCCGACGCCAGCAACTCCAGCGCGCGCAGCAGCTCGCCTCCCCGATCCAGCAGCAGCCCCGCATCCGGCCCCGCGAACTCCACCAGAATTTCCGGCCGTTCCCAATCCCGCTGCTCCGCGATCGGCGGGTCCACCGTGATCCGGTACTTCAGCCGGAATCCGCCGTGCGCGATCACGGCCTGCAGGAAATCACCCATCTGTTTTGCGGCAGCGACTTTGTCGGTGATCGGCATAGATAGTTCTCAGCTTTTGGCTTGGCCGTTAGCTGTTAGCTCTTAGCCTCTGTCCCCAGTCTTCAAATTACGATAGGAGCCCCATAGCTAAGAGCCAAAAGCTGCAAGCTTACTTCTCTTTCTTTCGTGCCCGCTTTTCCATCATCTCGCGCATTTCACGCCCCAGTGCCGTGCGATTCATGACCGCCTGCTGCACGATGCCGATCAGGTTGCCGGCCGACCAGTACAAGCACAACCCAGACGCCAGGTTCACACTGATGTAGCCCAGCATGACCGGCATCAGGATGTTCATCATCTTCTGCTGTGCCGGGTCCATGCCTCCTTGCGGCGTCATGCGCTGCATGAAAAACATCGTGACAACGATCGCGATCGGCAGGATGTAGATTCGGTCGGGGGCCGAAAGATCGTGAATCCACAGCCACGGCGCATGCCGAAGATCCATCGCCACCCCCAGCATGCGGTAGTACGCGAACAGGAATGGCATCTGAATCAGCAGGGGCAAACATCCGCCCGCGGGATTCACGCCCTCCCGCTTGTACAGCGCCGAGATCTCCTGGTTCATCTCCGCTTTCTTGGGATCGCGCAGGCTGTACTTCTTGTATTTTTCCTGGATGGCCTTGATCTGGGGCGCCACCCGCTGCATCTTCAGCATGGACTTCATCTGCGTGAGGCGCAGCGGCAGCAGGGCAATATTGATGATGACCGTCTGCAGCAGGATCGCCCAACCCCAGTTCGCGACGAGGTGGTTATAGGTCCACTTCAACCACAGAAATAGCGGCCGGGCGATGTATCCCAGCCAGCCGAAATCCACGATCGCCCGCAGGTCCGGGTCCGCGCCCGTGATCCCGGGCACCGGCACGGATTGCAGGTCCGCCAGAGATTTCGGGCCTACATAGAGCCTCGTGGCGGTCGCACCCTTCAAACTGCCGACCCCGGCGCCCAGCACTTCGACCTTGTCCATCTGCTTGTTGTTCGGGTCGGACGCATTGTGCGGGATCTCGATGGTATTGTGCAGCGTTAGCATCGCCGAGTTCTGGGGATCCTGGGGAATGAAAACGGCTGCGAAGTACTGATCCGAGATGCCCGCCCAGTGGAACGGTCCAGGTAACGTGCCTCCGCCGCTGATCTTCTTGATCGCCAGCCGCTCCACTTTGCTGTCGTACTGGTAGGCGATCTGGGCGGCGGCGTATGCCGGCCCGTTCGTCGCGTCGCCAAAACCCGCCGGCCACATCGGGAACGCCGTGACCTCGGCGCCCTTCAACTGGACCGAGGTCCGCACGTCGACGACGTAGTTGTGTTCGAACTTGTAGCTCTTCCGGACGGCCACGTCGCCGTCGGCGTATTCAAACGTGATCTCGGCGGGAGCGGTGGAGCCGGTGCTCGTCGCCACATACAGCGCCGAGCTCAGCTTGTTCCGCAGGGTCTCGTCGTAGGTCCACAGCGAGAGCGGATAGCCGTACTTCTCGGCCGCCGCGGCGTTCACCAGTTCCAGGGGATTGCCCTTATCGTCGTCCCACTTCTTCAGCACCCACGACTTCACCCGCCCGCCGCGATTGGTAAACACGATGCGGTAGAGACCGTTTTCGATCACCGTTTCGGATTCGCTTGCGGCCTGCCGGGAAACGGGCACCGCTGGCTCGTTTTTCCTGCCAGATTTTTTCTCAGTTGGAACCGGGGTCACGCCGGCCGCCGCCTCCGGCATCGGCGGTTGCGCTGGATTCTGCGCCGGAGTCGCTTGCGAAGCTTCCGGCTTCTGCGCCGGTGGCTGAGGCCCGTATTTCTTCAGAATGGGCTGGAACAGCATGATGACCAGGAAGGTCAGCGCAAAGACCAGCAGCAGCCTGCGCTCCATTCCGGGTTCTTGCTGAGGATTTTGAAAATCGGCCAAATCAGTTTCTCGTTACGTCGTTAGTCGCTGGTCGTTCGTCGTTAGCGCCGGTGGCTCCATTCTTTGTACGGTGTTCCTGAAGGTTCGGTCTTTCGCCACCGGGTCGTACCCGCCCTTCACGAACGGATGACACCGCAACAGCCGCCAAGCCGCCATGATCCCGCCCCGCAGCACCCCGTAGCGCTCCACCGCCTCCATCGCATACTCCGAACAGGTCGGGACATATCGGCAGGAGGGAGGAAAAGCAGGCGACACCCACCGCTTGTAGAGCCGCAACAGCCAGAGCGCCAGAAACTTCATTTCGCCACCAACTTCTTCGCGATCACTTCAAATGCCCGGCCCACTTCATCGAGCAATACAGGAAACCCCACGGTCAGCACCGACTTCTTCGGATTGATGACCACGTCCACCGCGACCTTGAGCATCGAGCGCCGCCGCCGCACCGCCTCGCGCAGCCGCCGCCGGATGCGGTTGCGCTCGACCGCTCCTCCCAGCACGCGGCCCACGGTGAATCCAACACGGGCGCCGCCTTCCGCTTGCCGCAGATAGAACACGGTCATATGGGAGGAGAAGTGACGGTATCCCTGCCTGTATACCCGGTCGAAATCGGCATGCTTCAGCAGCCGCGCCGCGCGGGGAAACTTCGCCCCCAGCCGCGCTGCCGGCTCATCCACACTCCGCTGCGGAGCGTCTGGGCTCACTAACCTCGAATCCTGCACAAATGGCGGGCTTATCGGCCCGCTGAGGGGAAGACTTACTCGCGGAAACCCGGTTTCACCGAGACGCGCTTGCGTCCCTTGGCCCGGCGGCGCGATAGCACCTTGGCCCCGCCCCCGGTCTTCATCCGGGTGCGGAACCCATGCTTCTTCGAGCGCTTTCGCCGGTTGGGCTGAAATGTACGTTTCGGCATGAAAAATCCCTGCTCCTGACTGAATCAACTGCATTAAGGCAAACGAAGAGTATAAATGACGCGCGCCAGATGCAGCAAACGCAGGGGGCGTGGGTACTGGGTCAATTTGAAAACGACAATCCGAGCATTAGAATGCCTGTCGCCACTAACACTACCACTTGGGGATTCCCCTTCACCCCGAGGACCGCGGCCGCCAGTGCAATGAACAGGAGCATTAACACGTTCGTGGCGCGCACGATGAGGCGCACATCTCGCTCTGCTCTGTGTCTGGTGTGAATCAAGTTGAGACCACTGTAGAACAGCAGGGCCAGCCCGGTACCCAAGAACCATAGCGCGTTGGCGTTCGGTTTTTTATAGGGGACAAATGCAAGAGTTGAATGCAATATCCCCAGGAGGAAAGTGATCGCCACCACTGTCAGATATACCTTGCGCTTCATTTAGCGCTCTCTCCGCGAGCAGGCAGGATTCTAAACTGACCTATTACCTAGGCGTGCCACCGCCTTGCGCGCTTGGGCGGACGGGGGCGCCCCGTCCGCGTTCTCCCCTACAAGAGTTGCGGGGATGCGATCACCTTCGTTACCAGCCCGCCTTCTTCCCCTTGTTCTGCTCGTCCAGCCACTGTTTCAGCGGAGCGAAGTATTCGAGCAGGGCGCCCGCATCCATCTGACGTTCGCCGGTCAGGGCTTCCAGGGCGTCGGGCCAGGGCTTGCTCTGTCCCATCGCGAGCATCTTGTTGAACTTCGCCCCGGCTTCTTTCGATCCGAAGAAAGTGCAGCGATTGAGCGGGCCCCTATTTCCGGACTCGCGGCAGAGCGCGCGATAGAACTGGAACTCCAGAATGTGCGCCAGGAAATAGCGCGTGTATGGCACGTTCGCCGCGACGTGATACTTCGCGCCGGGATCGAAATCGGCCTCGCTGCGCGCCACCGGAGGAGCTACACCTTGGTATTTCAGGCGCAGATCCCACCAGGCCTTGTTGTAGTCCGCCGGCGTAATTTCGCCGGAGAAAACTTTCCATCGCCACTGGTCAATGAGCAGGCCGAAGGGAAGAAAGGCCACGCGGTCGAGCGCCTGCTTCATCAGTTCGGGTATGTCGTTGCTCCCTTTGGGGACACTTTCGAGCAGGCCGACTTTATGCAGATACTCCGGCGTGACCGCTAAGGCGATCGTGTCTCCGATCGCTTCATGGAAGCCGTCGTTCGCACCGTTCTGGAACAGTGGCGGCTGGTTTTTGTAGGCGCGCTGATACATATTGTGTCCGAGTTCGTGGTGGATGGTGACGAAGTCCACCCCGCGCACCTGGATGCACATCTTGATGCGCAAGTCGTCCTTGTTATCGATGTCCCAAGCGCTGGCGTGGCAGACGACGTCGCGGTCGGCGGGCTTGGTTAACAACGAGCGCTCCCAGAACGTTGGTGGCAGCGGCGCAAATCCCATCGAGGTGTAGAATCCCTCTCCGTACTTCACCATTCCTTTCGCGTCGAGGTTCTTCTTCTTGAGCAGCTCGGTTACGTTGACTCCGCCTTGATCCTCCTTCACTCCGAGCAGGTCGTAGACATTGCCCCACTCCTGCGCCCACGGATTCCCGAGCAAATGGGCGGGAATGGGCCCATCGGGCGGAACCGCGCCGGGGCCATACTTTTCCACCAGCTTGGCGCGCACGTAAGTGTGCAGCGACAGGTACAGCGGACGCACCTGGTTCCACAGGCGCTCCAGTTCTGCCGAGAACTGCTCGGGCGTCATGTCGTAACCGGCGCGCCACATGGCGCCGACATCCTTGTAGCCGATCTCGCGGGCGCCCTGGTTGGAAAGCGCGACGAAGCGCGAGTAGCGCGGGCGCATGGGCGGCGCGATGGCATGCCAGCCCAACCAAACTTCCTTGAGTTCCTGCGGATCGCGGCTGGTGGACATGATCTTCTCGATCGCCGTGATGTCGAGACACTCGCCGTTCTTGCGGCAATACTTGCCCTTGCCATAGTCGGCGTCGAGTGAGACGCCGATCTCGGTCATCTCTTTTCGCAGCTTGGGATCTTTGGGGGCGGGCGCCGTAAGCGCGAGCTTGAGCAACATGAATTTCCGCGCCAAGTCGGCTGGCATCTGGAGGCCATCGAAACGCTTGCCCTGCTCGACTAGGCCGGTGGTGAGGGCAGTCACCTGGTCGATGGCGTCGGCGGCGATGGCCTCGGTGTCGTCGGTGATGAAGTTCTCCTGCACCCAGGACGCGCGATTGACCTTGACGCTGGCTTCAGCGAGCTGGGCTTCGGCCTTGTTCATGAAATCCTGGGCTTCGGCCAGGGTGGGCGGCGTGGTTTGGGCAGTGACGTTCATAGCAAGGAATAAGACTAAAACACCTAGGAGCTTCATGAAACCTCCGGGCAAACAAAAGATTATGACGGATGAGCAAGGAAATTGTCAGCGGCGTGGGGGGCGAACTCACGGACGCTGGCGGGCTTCGCCCGCCGGGACAGCCGAGGGCGGCTGTCCCTACGCAGACCCTGGCGCGGCGTGCAGCGCCTCAAGCGCCGCCTTCACCTGCGCCGACACCGCATCCATATTGTGCAGGGTCAGGCCGACGGTCGAGATCGGCTGGCCCACGCGCATCTCCAGCGGACGGCTCTTGATGTGGTAGGTGTTCATCGGCAGCAGGTCGAAAGTTCCCACCAGCGCGATGGGGACAATCTCCGCCTGGGCCTTGATGGCCAGAAAGAATGCGCCCGGCAGGAGCGGCTGAATCTGGCCGTCGCGGCTGCGGCCCCCCTCGGGGAAGATCACCAGCGGCATGCCGCGTTTCAGGCTCTTGAGCGCCGACTTGATCGCGCCGACCGAAGTGGCCGGGTTCTGCTGGTTGATGCATACCTGTCCCGAGCGCTTCAGATGCCAGCCGATGAACGGATACGAGAGCAGCTCGCTCTTGAAGACGATCCGGAACTGGAACGGCAGATGGACGTAGAGGATTGGAATGTCGAGAGCGGAGGCGTGACTCACCGCGTATACGCGCGGCTGCAAAGTGTCGACCGGGTCCATGCCGGTGACTTTTACCGGCGACAGGATCGTCTTCATGATGAGCCAGGACCACAGGCGGGCCAGGTTGTGCTGGATGCGTCCGCTGCGGTCAAAGATCGAGCAGGCGAGCGACAGGCTGCCCAGCACGAGCGTGTAAGCCCAAATTAGCGGGTCGAAGATGAGATAGGAACGCAAGCGGCTCAGCCAACCATGGCGCTTCACCGCTGCCGGCGGATTCTCCGCCCA
>JBIOFT010000187.1:0-6439 GCA_044447375.1 Terriglobales bacterium
CCAGCAGCAGCCCGGTTCCGATGGTGAGGGCGCGCGTCATCGCTCTACCTCCACCCGCGCCCGCCCCACCACAACGGCCTCGGCGATGGCGGCAGCAATGCGCTGCTGGTACACCCCAGCGCTGACGCTGCCCACGTCGGCTCCCGATGGTGCGACCTCGATGGCGAGGGCAGCGGCGGCCACGTTGTTCAGGGGCTTCACCGGCGCGGAGAGCTGGGAGCTGGGGATCTCGTGCTTGAGGAGTTCGGCCTTTACGAGATCGCCCAGGGCGCGGCTGCTCAGAACGTAGCGGGCCTGCGCCGTGTCCCAGGGGACGAAGCCGCCGGGCTTGCCGGACGCCGAGTTGATCAAGGCCGTGTACACGCGCACCCCGCGGCCTTGCGAAGCGGCATGCAGGCTGAGGTAAACCGAAACCCGGGCGGCGTCGGCCATGGCGGCGCGTTGCTCCACCGCGACCGTGACATCGGCGTCACGCGACATCACCACGCTGATGCCGTGGCCCTGAAGTTCGCTGCGCAGGCGGCGCGCGAAGGCCAGCGTGACTCCCTTTTCCTCGAGCGTCTCGTTCAGCAGCGCCCCACGATCGTCCCCGCCGTGCCCGGCATCGAGCATCACCACGAACGCTGGTTTGGCGGTCAGCGATTGCAGGGTGGGAGGCGGAGGCACGGCCACCGCGGCTGGCACAGTTCCTGGCGCGGCCGCCGGCAGCGCAGTTCCCGCTACAGCCGCCGGTGGCGCGCTCTGGGCGTCGCCGGGCGCGGGCACGATCTCGATCGCCCTGCGGTCGGCGGCGAACTTCGCCAGCAGCGGCGCCCGTCCCAGCACCACCAGCTCCGCCTCGCCGTTGCTTTCGGAAAACGTGATCGACGAGACCAGCGGATTTTCCAGCCTGAGGAGATTAGCGTTAGCAACCACCGCGTCGCGGGTGAAGCTCATCTTGAGCTTGCCCGGCTCGGTGCTGATCAGCGGATTGACCGGCGCGCTGAAGTTCAGGCGCAGCTCGTTCTCGCGCGGATCGGTGGTGAAGTGGGTTGCCACTCCGCCCAGGAAAAGCCGGCGCCCGGCTTCGTGATATTCCGTTCGGGTGGCCAGCATGAGCCCGAGAATGGCCGGCAGGGCGCGCAGCGGTACCAGCCCGCGGCCGTTCTCCAGCACGAACCGCCCCGGCAGCCCGAACTTCCGCCCGGCGACTTTGCCGACGCTCGTGTCCTGGCGGAACTCGGCTTCGAGCTTGTTGAAGCGCAGCTTCCACTTTGCGCCCTCGGCCCTGGCGCTGACGTTGCCGAACGGCTCCAGCGCTTCCAGCAAGGCGACATAATCCTGCCCCTCGTGCTCGGAGACTGGCAGGGAATAGCTGACCCGCGGACCGTAGATGGAGAGCTGCTTCTCCTCGGCCGAGGGTGCGCTGGCGAGCAGGACCAGCACCAGGGCAGCCACGGCGGCCGCGCCTTGCGACCTCCGCCGATACTTACTCCAGCGCATAGATCGTCAGCCCGCTCAGCAGCTTGGGATAGAAATCGGTGGATTTCTGCGGCAGGACTTCTCCCGCGAAGGCGGTGTCGCGCACCTGGTCGATGCGCACCGGGTTCATCAGGAACGCGACGTTGGCGCCGTTGCGCACGCGTGCGATGGCCTCGCCGGCATCGCGCAGATAGGAAATATTGCGCTGCTCACGGATAGCTTCCTCGGAGATGCCCAGCACCAACTCCAGGCCGAGCTTGTGAAGGAGCACCACGTCCAGCCCGCGCTGGTGAGGGGAAAGCTGGGCCAGGGTCTGCTCGACCTCCGCCGGGCGGGTCCGCAGAAGAAAGCTGCCGCCCTGCGTAACTGCCAACAGCGCCGTGCCTTGGTTGCCCGCGGACTGCAGGATGGCGGCGGCCTGGGCAGCATCGCTCACCTGGACCGGTTCCACGTCGAACACTGCTCGCGCCGATTCCAGGAACTGCTCTTCGCGGAAGCTCTCCAGGCCGGCAATGACGCGGTGCGTGGGCAGAATCACCAGGCCCTCAGCGTACATGTTGATGAAGGTCATCATGACGCGGTCGTAGGCGGCTTCGCCGGGAGGCGGCGCGGCAGCATCCTGCTCGCGGCGCTCACGCTGGTAGTCCAGCGCCGTCTCATAGCGGTGATGGCCGTCGGCGATGATCAGCTTGGTGTTCTCCATGCGGCGGCGGATGAACTCCACCAGCCCGGGAACGGGCCAGAGGCGGTGCAGGACTTCGTCCTCGTCGCGCAGCTCGACGTCGGCGGTATGGCGCGCCACCTTGGCGAGGGCGTCGTCGATCTCGCCGGCGGGGTCGTTGTACAACATGAAAAGCTGCCCGAAATGCGCACGCGTCGCACGCAGAAGGTTGAGCCGGTCGGCCTTGGGCCCGGAGTGGGTCTGCTCGTGCCGGAAGACCACGCCGGCATCGTAAGGTTCGAGCTGGCCCAGCGCGATGAAGCCCCGCCGCTCCAGACGCTGCTCCGGAGAGCCCGGAAGGGCAAATTCCTGGGCGTAGGCATAGAGCATGGGATCGGGGTCCTGGATGAAGATGGCGTCCTTGCGCCACTGGGAAAACGCCGCCGCGGCGCGGCTATAGACGTTTTGGCCGTTATCGCTGGGCTCGCGCTTCCCCAGAATGATACGCACCAGGTTGTGGGGACTGGCCGCGTAATAGCGCTCCTGCATCTCCGCCGTGATCTTGTCATAAGGCTGGGTGACGACATCCGCCAGACGCACGCGGGCGGGGTTGTAACGCAGGGCGGGGAAGGGAAGGATCCTGGCCATAGTTAGGAACGGGTACCATTTGGATTGTAGCAAGAGCAACAGAAAACCTGCGGGATGGAGCACGCCATCTCAGTCTGATGGGTTGGCCGCGGGCTTCGCGGTGAGGTGGGAAGGGGCAGCCGCGCTGTGATACCATCGGCTGCAAAGAGGGTTGGCAAAGCCCCAGCGAGGATTGGGTCCGATCATCCCGTCCCCCCTGCCAGGTTGTTTCATGAGGTTGGCTGTGTCTCCGAACGCAGGGACGTCCCGCTTGTCCACTGGCCAGGCGAGGTTGTGCCGCGCCGCGCTGCTCGTACTCGCGGCCATGCTGGTGGCGGTTGCGGCCGTGGTTCCGACAGCCGTGGCGCAAAGTGCCTCGGATGAAGTCCACGTCACGCCGCGCAAGCCGCCCGATGCCCCCAAGGACCCCCGTGACGGCATCGACCCCGCGCTGAAGACGCACACCAAACCCATCAAGGTGGACGTGGACCTGGTGCTGGTGTCGGTGACCATCACCGACCCTATGAATCGTTTGGTCACCGGCCTGGAAAAGGACAACTTCCAGTTGTACGAAGACAAGCAGGCGCAGGAGATCCGCCACTTCTCCAGCGAGGACGCACCCATTTCGCTGGGAGTGATTTTCGACATGAGCGGCTCGATGTCGAACAAAATCGACAAGTCGCGCGAGGCGGTGGTGCAGTTCTTCAAGACCGCCAACCCGCAGGACGAATTCTTCATGATCGCCTTCAACGACAAGCCGGAGCTGGTGTCGGACTTCACCCGCTCCATCGAGGAAATCCAGGGCAAGCTGATCTATACCGTTCCCCGCGGGCGCACCGCGCTGCTGGACGCCATTTACCTGGGCATGAACAAAATGCGGGACGCGCAGAACAGCAAGAAGGCGTTGCTGATTATCTCTGACGGGGGCGACAACCACAGCCGCTACACCGACAGCGAGATCAAGTCGATGGTGAAAGAGGCTGACGTGCAGATCTTCGCCATTGGCATTTTCGAGCCCTCGCCGCCCACGGCGGAAGAGCTGCGCGGTCCGCACTTGCTGGGCGAGATTACCGACATCACCGGCGGGCGCACCTTCGTCATCGACAACCCCAACGAACTGGGCGACGTCGCCACCAAGATCGGCATCGAGCTGCGCAACCAATATGTGCTCGGGTACCGTCCCAAGAATCCAGCGCGCGATGGCCGCTGGCACAAGATCAAAGTGAAGCTGTCGCCGCCGAAAGGATTACCGCCGCTCACCGTCTACGCCAAGTCGGGATACTATGCGCCTGCGCAATAAGCTGCTTTCCCTGGTGTTGCTGCTGAGTTTGGGTCTGGCCCTGATTGCTGTCGCCCAGAATCCGCCCGCGCCCGACAACCCGCCCACCAGCGGCGCCGACAAGGCAGCCCCGGCTCCGCCGCCCCCGGCCTCGGGGCAACAAGATGTGGAGCGGGGCGAGAACGGCACCTTCACTTTCAAGAAAAAAGTGGAAGAAGTTGTGCTGCATGCCACGGTGACCGACCAAAGGCAGCACTTGGTCTCCGGCCTGCGGCAGGGCGATTTTGCCGTGTTTGAAGACGGCAAGCCGATGGTCATCACTTCCTTCCATCAGGAAGACATACCGGTGTCGATCGGCATCGTAATCGACAACTCCGGTTCCATGCGGGACAAGCGCCAGAAAGTGAACCAGGCCGCTCTCAACCTGGTGCGGGCCAGCAATCCCCAGGATGAACTTTTCGTCGTCAACTTCAATGACGAGTACTACCTCGACCAGGACTTCACCTCCAATATCAACCAGTTGAAGGAAGGGCTGGACCACATCGAGTCGCGCGGCGGGACGGCGCTCTACGACGCCGTAGTGGCATCCGCCGACCACTTGGCCAAGGGCGCGCGCCTGGACCGGAAGGTCCTGCTGGTGGTGACCGATGGCGAGGACAACGCCAGCCGCGACACGCTGGAGCAGTGCGTGCGCAGTCTCCAGGATCTGAACGGGCCCACGGTGTACACCATCGGGATTCTGGGCGACGACCGCGAAGCCCATCGCGCCAAGCGCGCGCTGACGGCGCTGGCCTTCCAGACCGGCGGCGTGGCCTTCTTCCCCAAGGACATGAGCGAGGTGGATAACATCAGCCGCCAGGTGGCGCACGACATCCGCAACCAGTACACCATCGGCTACAAGCCCGCCGATCCGACCCGGCCGGGATACCGCAGCGTGCGCGTCGAAGCCCATTCTCCCGGCTACAAACGCCTGGTCGTGCGCACCCGCAGCGGCTACTATGCCGGCCAGGAAAGAGCCGCGAAATAACGTTGGCGCTAGTCCTTGTAGAGACGCAGCCGCACGCGATTGACCCCAGCGCGGACGCTCCCTTACCCTAAGTCCAGATGAAAGCCACAGAAGCCGCCCGCCTTCGAGTCGCGGAGGACATCATCGAGCTGGTCGGTGAGACTCCGCTGTTGCATCTCCGCAAGCTCACGCCCCCCGGGGCCGCCGACCTGTTCGCCAAGCTCGAGTATCTGAACCCGGGCGGCAGCGTAAAAGATCGCGCCGCCATCGGCATCATCAGCCGCGCGGAACAACAGGGGCTGTTGCGCGAGGGCGCAACCATCGTCGAGGCCACGGCGGGGAACACCGGGGTAGGATTGGCGTTGATCGGCGTCAGCCGCGGCTATCGCGTGGCGCTGTTCGTGCCGGAGAAGTTTTCCCAGGAAAAAGTCATCCTCATGCGCGCCCTCGGCGCCGAGGTCACACGCACCCCGGATGCCGAGGGCATGGAAGGCGCCATCCGCCGCGCCCGCGAACTCGTCGCTAGCACTCCCAATTCCTTCCTCGCCGGCCAGTTCGAGAACCTCGCCAATCCCGACTACCACTACCAGACCACCGCGCGCGAGATGTTCGAGCAGATGGAGGGCCGCATCGACGCGGTGGTCATCGGCGCCGGCACCGGCGGTACCTTCACAGGAGTGGCGCGCTACATCAAAGAGCGCATTCCGGGCGCGCTGGCTGTTGCGGTTGAGCCGCAGGGGTCGATCCTGGGCGGCGGGCCAAAGGGGGATTACAAAATCGAGGGCATCGGCGCCAGCTTTTTCCCCAAGACGTTCGACAAGGCGCTCGCCGACGAGATCTTCGCGGTTCGCGATTCCGAGGCGTTTTCGACCGTCGCCGGCTTGGCGCGCAAGGAAGGCGTGTTCTCGGGCTCAAGCGGCGGCGCCAACGTTTACGCCGCCCTGCAGATCGCCCATCGGCTGGGCGCCGGCAAGCGCGTGGTCACCATGATCCCCGACTCGGCCGAACGGTATATGTCGAAGGAGATTTTCGACAGCCACAATAAATGACCAAGCAGGGCACTCGCAATATTCCCAATTCGGGGTAAGCTTGATTGCAGCGTGGGGATTCTGCAAGTCTAAGAGCTGGTTTGTGGAGCATCGATGTCGGAGCAAGTGCCCTTCATCCCGGGAACCGGCGATTCTTCATCACATATTCCCAAAGAGGTTCGTAGCCGACTGCGAGGCGCTTTGCAGGCCGGCTATCTGCAGAAGCTGGTTTTTGTTCTAGCCGCTTACTTCGTTGCCGGGAGAATTGGGTTATCGGTGCCGTTCACCAGCGGCAATGTTTCTCCCGTTTGGCCGCCCTCCGGAATCGCCCTTGCAGCCATCTTGATCTGGGGCTATCGGGTATGGCCCGGTATCGC
>JBIOFT010000188.1:0-6422 GCA_044447375.1 Terriglobales bacterium
ACCCCATCCCCTCGAAGCTGTGGAGAAGAAACTGTCAGGGATGTGCCCGGTCTAAAATGTCAGGGATGCCCCCGGCCGTACACGGCGAAGGGTATTGCGAACACAGAGGAACCGGTGCAGTGGGATGGCTCCAGCACACACGTTTACGTTTGGGATCGCCGTTTTCCAGCTCGCATTGCTCTGGTGGACCCGTGGACTGGCGAGCGCAAGCCATGGCTGGAAACCATGCCACCGGACCCTTCGGGTGTGCTGTACGGCCACTTCTTCATCACCCCGGACGGCAAGACATACGCCTACCGCTTCCGCCGTGTGCTTACCACCCTCTTTCTCGGTGACGGTCTACAGTAGCGGGTTGCTCCGTAGACGTCTGGCATACGCTTCCCGCAAGCATCGGCATCGAACGCGGCGCAGGGATCAGCGTCCCGACTGATTGCGCCGGCCTACCGGCATACTCCATCACAATCCCTGGTACAAAACGTGGATGAGCTTCCCAAAGGACCGCTCGACCTGTGAGTCTGGGCGCTTCGTCCCCGACCCTTTTGGCATATATAAGCCGGTCCGAAATGCTTGCATACTGGGAAGCGCGGTTCGGAGGAAGAAGATGGATGTCCGGGATAAATCCGACGGGCGTGGGAAAATCCGGCTGGGTCGCATCTTGAGCCTCGCGACGCTTCTCATCTCAGTGGCCGCCCTGGTGCTTGCGTTAAAGAAGCCGCAACCTGTGGCGCCGCGGCAAACACCGGCTGCGATCGCCGCCAACGCCCAGTCTTTTCAAGCCAAAGTGAGCCAGTTGGAACAGGCCCGGGACCAAGGCCAAAGCGGGTCTGAAGTACGCCTGACTGCGGGTGAAATTGGGGCTGCTATTGCTCAGGCAGAGGGAACCGCGCCGGTATCGCCGGCGCAGGGCAAGGATCCGAACTCCGCTGGCCCCCCGGCTGAAACGCCGGCGGCCGCCGCGCCGGGTTCGGTTGAGCCGGCCAACCTGCAGGAACCGATCATCAGTTTTGAAGGCGACATAGTCCGGGGCCAATTCGTAACCGAAGTGGCCGGGAAGAAGACTTACGTCACCGTAGCCGGCCATCTGGGCGCGAAAGACGGATATGCGACCTTTGAGCCCACGGAATTCAAGGTGGGAGACCTGAACGTGCCTGTGTCGCTGGTCAATGATGCACTACAGAAGAAAATGCTGGAACAGCAGGACCGCTTAAAACTCCCCGATTTCGTCAGCGACGTGCGGGTGGAGAACGGCGAATTGGTGGTGAAGCAGAAGTAGCCCAAGGATCCAAGAAACGCCAGGATGCGCCCGCGGGAGCGGAGGCATCCTTGGGTCATGCGAGGGAACGGCCGGCGGTGTGTGCCGCCGGCCGTTCGTTCGAGCTTTTCAGGTAGGCATGGACCTTACCGGCGTCCGCCACCGTGGCCACCGCCGCCACCGTGGCCACCGCCTCCGCCGTGGCCGCCACCGCCACCGTGGAAGCCGCCACCGCCGCCGTGGAAGCCGCCACCCCTGCCGTGGAAGCCGCCACCTCCGCCACGGAAGCCACCTGCGCCGCCGCGGAATCCGCCGCCATTAGCGAAGCCGCGACCGCCGGCGAAGCCGCGTCCACCGAAGCCGCCGCGTCCACCGAAGCCGCCGCGTCCACCGAAACCACCGCCGTAGTAGCCGCGGCCGCCATAGAACCCGCGGCCGCCATAGTACCCGCGGCCGCCATAGTACCCGTTGAACCATGGGCCGGCGCCGATAAAGACACCGCCGGAAAACCAACTGGGACCGTAGTAGCCGTAAGGAGCGCACGCGTATGGGTAGTATCCATAGTAGCCATAGTCGCACACTGGAGCCGGGCCATAGTAGCCCGGACCGACTCCAACGCCGAACGCAATACTTTGTGCCTGTGCGGACGGTACCGCAACCAAGCAAACTCCACATACAGCCAGAAGAGCCAGAATCCTTAGGTATCGCATTTGTGCACCCCTTCTCCGATCCGTAAAACGTACATCGAACACCTACTTGAACAGATGCAGAAGCATTGCCAAACGGCATCCTTGTTCCAAGAACACCCAAGCTGTCTATTTTCAATAGGATGCTCGGCGCAGCTTGGAGTGCGGACTACGCTGGCGATGGTGATTTTCGAGCGGGCTGGTGGTTTTCAGCCACCACCCACAGAACCCCGTGGCTTGCGCGTCGTAGAATAGCCAACCTTGACGGGACGGACTGAATTCGACAATCTGCGCGTCGTCCTGGCGGCGACGCGCAATCCTCTCAACATCGGGGCGGCCGCTCGCGCCATGAGTAATTTCGGGTTTCTTCAACTGCGATTGGTAACCCCGTACCCTGTAGCCTTTCGCGAGGCGCGTTCCGCCGTGGGAGCTTCGGCGCTGCTGGCCAGGGCGGAAGAACACCGGAGCGTTGCCGAAGCCGTGGCCGACTGCGCCCTGGTGGTCGGAACCACGGCGGTCCATGATCGGGAATTGCGGCACCCGTTGCGGCGGCTGGAGCATGGCGCGCGGCTCATCCGCAGGCAACTGGCAACCAGCCGCGTCGCCCTTTTGTTCGGTTCGGAGAAGCGCGGCCTCTCGAACCGCGATCTCAGCCACTGTCATTGGCTGATGCGCATCCCCACGCGCGAAGAGCACAGCTCGATGAACCTGGGGCAGGCGGTGGCGGTCTGCCTGTACGAACTGGTGCGCGAGACCAGGGCCGCGGGGCCGGCTGGGAGACTGCAGCCCGCCACTGCCGGCGAGCTGGAGCGAATCACTGCGATGCTGTTCGACGCACTGCGCGCAAGCGGCTACATCAGTCTACGCACCGCGGCTTCCGCCCACGAAAAGCTACGCCGGCTGGTCCGCCGCCTCGGCCTGCAAGCCGGCGACGCCGAGGTCTGGCTCGGTATGCTACGGCAGATTGTGTGGAAGCTGAAGCCGGGTGGATAGCTGACGGGGACCACGCATTGGAGACCGACGCGATGTGCGGCCTCCGGAATCCGTTCCAGCTAGCAGCGCATCAACGGGTGGTCAGAGCTGCCGGCATCGGGTGTTCCTCGACCGGGGTGCTGTGCTCCACATTTGCCCTGGAGCTGTTGTCGCCGTGGGCTTCCAGGTGGCCCTTGGGGTCCGGCCGGCCCATTTGGATAGTTCCCTGCATCTGGGCGCCATCCTCTATGCTGATTCGCTGGGTCACCACTTGGCCGATGACGTTTCCGCCGCGATGGATTTCCACGCGATCGCTGGCCGTAATGTTTCCCTGCAGTGTGCCGCGGATGATGACTTCACCGGCCTGCACGCTGGAGGTGACCACCCCTTCGCGTCCGATGCTGACGTGGCCGCCGGGCAGGGAGATGGAACCTTCGATACGGCCTTCAATGTGAATGGGTTCGGAACCGCTGACCTCCCCTTTGATCAGCAGCGATTTGCCAATGTATGCCGTTTCCCCGCCGGCCGGCAAAGGTGGGCCGCCTTGGTGTCTCTGCTGCTCCCCCCGCGGTTGCTGCGGGCTGCTGATCGAATCGGTTGAGGTCCACATGGACTTGTCTCCTTAGAGTGGCTGTAGAGCGCTATTTATCCCAGGCCGTGTTTCTTGACTAGGTATCGCAAGGCCATGGCCCAAGACAGCACCTTGAGGGAGACGGCATGTTCGTGGCGCAGGAAGATCCAGCTTCAGGGCGTTGTGCGGCCCGGCGACGGCTGGACCTACGCGATCCTCGGCGAGGCATCCGCCAAGCGTGAGGTCCCTCGCTGCGCTCAGGATTTCGGCCCGCGGCTCAGACGCCGCGGAAAGCGCCTCAAGTTTGCCGCCGAGGGAAGCGTCATTTATACTCGGAGTTTGTTTTGTCAGGAACTTTTGATCAGGAGCGCCATCGTCCATGCCGAAGCGCACATTCCAGCCGAACCGCCGCCACCGCTCGAAGACGCACGGGTTCCGTGTCCGCATGAGAACCAAGGGCGGGCAGGCGGTGCTCGCGCGACGCCGCGCCAAGGGACGAAAGCGCGTCTCGGTGAAGCCGGGTTTCCGCGAGTAGCGACTGCCGCCATGGCGCCCCCTGAGGTAAGTCGTGTGCCCACTGCGGGCGGCGCTCCGGCGGGGTTTGCGCGGCAGGCGCGGCTCCGCAAGCACGCGGACTTCGACCAGGTGTACCGCAACGGCCGGCGGCTTTTTCCCGCGCACATGACGGTGTTTTTCCTGCGGCGGGCCTCGGGTCCAGCCCGCGTGGGCTTCACGGTCACGCGGGCGATGGGGACCGCGGTGGAGCGCAACCGCATTAGGCGGCGGCTGCGCGAGGCCGTGCGCGTGAACCTGGGCGCGATCGGCAATGCGGTGGATGTCGTGATCCATCCCAAGAAGTCCGCGCAGGCAGCCGGCTTCGCCGAACTGCGGGAAGAGATCTCGCGCGCGTTCGGGAAAATTAAGTCGTCGGCTGTCGGTCCTCGGTCGTCGGCAGAGGGTAGTGCCACGGAATGAATTGGATCGTGATAACACTCCTGCGCGCCTACAAGTGGCTGATATCGCCGCTGCTTGGTCCGGCGTGTCGCTACGTTCCGAGTTGCTCGGAGTACGCCATGGAAGCGGTGGCGCAGTATGGCGTTGTGAGGGGCGGGTTGAAAGCGGCGTGGCGGCTGGCGCGCTGCCATCCCTTGGCCAAAGGCGGGTTTGATCCGGTCTGCAGGCAGTCGCCAGTCGTCAGTCGCCGGTCGCCAGTAAGTACAGGGGGTTCTTCGGAACTGGCTACTGGCAACTGGAGACTGGAGACTAATTCGAAAGAGTCCACAAGTTGACCGACTTCCAGAATCCCCAGCACGAGCCCGGCAGCGAGAAGCGCATGCTGCTGGCTTTCGCGCTGACCATGCTCATCCTGCTGGCGATGCAGCCGTTCATCAGCCGCTACACCAAGCAGCAGACCCCCGCCGCCACAGCAACGCACCCGGTTGCCACCAGTCCCATGCAAGGGGAAGCCAAGCCCGCACCGCCCGCTGCTCCCGCCGGCGCAGGCGCGAAAGTGGCGGCTGGGGAGAGCGAGACCGTGGTGGAGAACGATCTCTACAGGATCACCTTCAGCAACCGTGGCGCGCAGGTGAGGTCGTGGATCCTGAAGAAGTACCACGACGACAGGGGCAAGCCGTTGGAACTGGTAAACCCGCAGGCGGCTGCGAAATACGGCTATCCGCTTTCGCTGTTCAGTTACGACGAGGGCCTGCGCAAGAAACTGAACGACGCGCTCTACGTGGCCAGTGCCACCGGCGAACAGCACGCCCCGGCTTCAATCACGTTCGAATATTCCGACGGCGGAACCATCGTCCGCAAGAGCTTCAGCTTCGACCACTCCTACGTGGTGAAGGCCGAGACCTCGGTTTACGTGAACGGCAGCGCGGTGCAGGCCTATCCGGCGTGGCCGGCGGGTTTCGGCGACCAGACCACGCCCGCCTCGTATGCGTCGGCGCGCATCGATTACCAGTCGGGTGACACGCTCGAGCGGATCGACGCCAAGAAAGTGAGCGGCGGCAACACCATCCGCGTCCCCTTCCACTGGGCGGGCGCGGTGGATCAGTACTTTGCTGCCGTGTTCCTGCCTAGCGCGCCGGAAGACGCGGCCATGGTCACGCTGCACGAGTCGCTGGAGATTCCCAAGGACTTCGCCAAGCCTGATCCGACCAAGGTCGATAAAGTTACGGTTCTGGGCGCGGCCGTGGGCAACGTGAACGGTCCCACCGAGGAGCGGATCTTCGTCGGGCCCAAAGCGCTGGACACGCTCAAGACCGTGCACGCGTCCCTGAGCCGGGAGGAGCTGGCGCGGGTGCCCGAGGGGGCGCGGGTCTCGGTGGAAGGGCCCAACCTGGAAGGCTTGGTGGATTTCGGCAAGTATCTGGGGTTTATCGCCAAGCCGCTGTTCCTGTGGCTGAAGTGGACGCACGACCACTGGGTGGCGAACTGGGGATGGTCGATCGTCATCCTGACCCTCATCATCAACATCGCCATGTTCCCGCTGAAGTGGTCGAGCATGAAATCGTCCCTCAAGATGGCCAAGATCGCCCCCCAGATCAAAGCCATCCAGGAAAAGTACAAGAAGTACAAGCTGTCGGACCCGCGGCGGCAGGAGATGAACCCGGAAATCTCGGCGCTGTACAAGAAAGAGGGCGCCAACCCGGTGGGCGGCTGCATCCCCATGGCGCTGCAGATGCCTTTCCTGATCGCGTTCTACTCCATGCTGGGCGTGGGCATCGAGCTGCGGCAAGCCTCGTACCTGTGGATCAACGATCTCTCGTCGCCCGATCCCTACCACCTCCTGCCCATCGCCATCATCATCACCACGGCTGCAACCCTGCACGCATCAGGAAAGACCGACATCGAATCGTCCTCGCAGGCCGCCGAAGCCTTGAAGCCGGTGGCCGGTGCGTTCGCCGAGTTCATATTCGCGCTCGGCATCATAGGC
>JBIOFT010000189.1:0-6409 GCA_044447375.1 Terriglobales bacterium
GCTGCTCACAAGCCGGGAAGATCGAGATCGGCTGTACCGGAGCCAACTTTCAAGCTACCGCGCAAACGACCTCGCGGCGCGGCGGGGCCAAACCCGCCGCTGGCCGTGCCGAAAATCCGCTAGTTACACCACAGGCTGCTATGGGCCACACTTAGCAGGAACTCAGGGTTTGGCAGGAATCAGTAGAGATGGTGATCAATGTGTACCGGCTCACACAATCATTCCCCAGAGAAGAATTGTACGGACTCACCAGCCAGATCCGCCGCTCAGCGGTGTCGGTGGGCAGCAACATCGCTGAGGGCCAAGGGAGACTCTCGAAGAAGGATTTCCGCCATTTCCTGTCACAGGCTCGCGGTTCTCTGTTTGAATTGGAGACGCAATTGGTCATCGCATGCCGCCTAAGCTACGTATCGGAGCCGAACCTGAAGGCGATTCTGAAGCAATCAGGGGCCGTCAATGCGATGCTGTCCGGCCTGATGCAGTCGATGTCGTCAGCGGCCTGACAACGTGAAACGTGAAACTTGAAACGTGAAACATGGTTTTTGTCTTAGACAATTACGACTCCTTCACCTACAACCTGGTCCAGTATCTGGGAGAACTGGGCGAGGAGGTCGTGGTGCGGCGCAACGACCAGGTGTCGGTCGATGAAGTCGAGGCCATGCGCCCGGCTCGCATCGTGCTGTCGCCCGGACCATGCACGCCGCAGGAGGCTGGCATCAGCATCGAATTGATCCGCCATTTCGCCGGCAAAGTGCCGATCCTGGGAGTGTGCCTGGGACATCAGGCGATCGGCGCTGCCTTTGGCGGCAATATCATCCGTGCCAGCAGCCTGATGCACGGCAAAACCAGCCAGGTGGAGCACGATGGCCGCACCATCTTCCGCGGCGTGCCCTCTCCCCTCACCTGCACCCGCTACCATTCCCTGATCGTGGAACAGAGTACCCTGCCGCCGGTGCTGGAAATCACCGCCCGCACCACCGAGCGCGACGGCTCCACCGTGATCATGGGCCTGCGCCACCGCCATGCCCCCGTCGAGGGGGTGCAGTTCCATCCCGAAAGCGTGCTGACCCAGTCCGGCAAACAGATAGTAGGAAACTTTTTGCAACTATGACTGCCGCGTACCCTGTGGTTACTTAAGGATTACTCGGAATTTTAGTTACCTCAAAGTCCTTGACACTTTCGCCATGGGGGGCGATGCTACGAGCGCTCGGACTGCGGGCGAAGGGGAAGGCCTATGTCGCAACCACAACAGGAAAAGCGGGCCACCCGGCGCTTCTCCCTGCGACTGCCCGTATCCATTCGCTTCACCAACGGCGGGGTGCACGAGCTCTCCGCCGAGACCCGCGACGTCAGCGCCCGCGGGGTGTTCTTCTACCTCGACCGCAAACTCTCCGAAGGCTCGGCCATCGAGTTCACGCTCACGCTGCCTCCCGAAATCACGCTGACGGAAAGCATCCGCGTGCGCTGCAAGGGACGCGTGGTGCGCGTGGAAGAGGCGAAGGAAGAGCGCCTGGGCGTGGGCGCCGTCATCGACCAGTACGACTTCGTGGCTGAGGTCTAGCCGCTCCCCGGAAAGCTCCCGGGATGATAAGATTCCCCCACCCGCAGTCCTTGGCATGGTTTTCCGCCGGCCAGCCCGTGTGCTTTTGTTCTTTCTTCCACTCTTGCTGGGGGTGATCTCAAGCCGTGCCCAGGCGCCGTTGGGAGAGGTCTATTCCTCCGACGCGACGGTGCGGGGCGCGGTGATGCTCTCGGCGGCGAGCACGCGGCTGATGAGCGGTTCGTCGGTGACCGCGGGATTATCGAACGCCAGCGTGCGCCTGCTCCGCGGCGGCGAGTTGCGCGTCTGCCAGGGCAGCAGCGTTTCCCTCACCAGCTCCGCCAACGGCTCGCAGCTTATGGTGGGAATGAGCACGGGCACCATCGAAGCGCATTATCCGCTAGCCAATTCCCGCGACAGCGTCATGACGCCGGATTTCCAGATCTCGCTCAACGGGCCGGGCGTGTTCCACCTGGCGCTGCGCACCGACGAGAGCGGGAATACCTGCGTGCAGTCGCTGCACGGCAACACCGGTTCGGTGACGGTATCGGAGCTGATGGGCGACGGCAGCTACACCGTGATGCCGGGAGACCAGGTGATCTTCCGCGCCGGCCATGCCAGCGACCCGGGCCCGGTGGTGGCGAATTGCGGCTGCCCGGCCGAGATTCCCGTGCAACGCGCCGCGCTGGAGGACCGGCCGAAGCCGGCCGCCGCGCCTCCGGCGGCCGCGCCCACGCCGGCGGTGGCCGCGTTGATTGCATCCGCTCCCAAGAGCATGACGGCGCCGCCGCCCGCGGTGCCGCCGGGTGGCCTCCACGTGCAGGTGGAAGCTCCGTTCGTGTTCCGCGCTTCGGACCCCCGCCCGCCGCGGGATGCGCCCCTCGATCTGGCGGAGATACGCGTCTCGACGCTGCCGGTCGTCGGTTCGGTCTATGGGCAACCCCCGCCGCCGGAGGTAGCCCAGGCTGCCACCCAGGAGACGGAGAAACCGAAAAAGAAGAAACGGCACGGAGTATGGGGTTTTCTCTCTTCGATCTTTAAAGGCTGAGAACGTGCGATTCTGGTTCCGGCATTCGCATTTTGCGCGATAATATGGGGCTGCTCGGGATGGGTCCCAGGACCGGAGACAGCGATGCCTGCCCCTGAGATGAACGGTCATCCAGCACCGGCCGGGTCGGCAAGTGTTATGCCGACACTGTTCGGCGTGGGCTATGGCGCCTACCAGGTGCGGCGGGAAACTTTTGTCGTGTCCTTCCTGCTGCACATCCTGGCGGCAGGGCTGATCGTGGCCTCCAGCAGCTTCGTTTACAACCACCGCGAGGAGATCAAGCTGCAGGTCACGGGGATCGTCACCGACATCAGCCCCTACGTCCTGCCGCCCTCGAGCAGCAAGGCTGGCGGCGGCGGTGGCGGCGGCGACCGCGACAAGCTGGCCGCGAGCAAGGGCGCTCTACCCAAACTCTCACGCGAACAGATCACGCCCCCGGCGGTGGTGGTTCGCAACCTGGACCCCAAGCTGGCGGTTGATCCGACGGTAGTGGTGCCGCCCAACATCACTCTGCCCCATACCGGGCCGCTGGGAGATCCGCTTTCGGCGGTGCTGGGTCCGCCCTCGAACGGCACCGGCTCGGGTGGAGGCATTGGCAGCGGGAGCGGTGGCGGCGTAGGCTCCGGACGCGGACCCGGCGTCGGACCCGGCTGGGGCGGCGGCATCGGCGGCGGCCCGTATCGCGTGGGCGGCGGAGTCAGCGCGCCCAAACCGATTTTCACGCCCGATCCCGAGTATTCCGAGGAAGCCCGCAAGTCCAAATACCAGGGCGTGGTGGTGCTGTGGCTGGTGATCGGACCCGATGGGCATCCGAGCGATATTCAGGTCGCCCGCCGGCTGGGCATGGGCCTGGATGAGAAGGCCATCGAAGCCGTCCGCACCTGGCGCTTCAAACCGGCCGAGATGAACGGCAAGCCCGTGGCCGTGCAGATGAACGTCGAAGTGAGCTTCCGGCTGTATTGAGTAGCGAGTACCAAGTACCCAGTACCAAGTACCCAGTGCGGCTTCCCTTGGTTCCGCGAAATTCCCCGAAAATTTAACCTGCGATTTTTCCCCGCGCCGCGAATCCAATCATGTTGTGCAGCTTCGCATAACGAGGTCGTGAGCGATGAAGGTTCAAGATATCGCCGTCCCGGTGGGCGAGCGCTACTTCGAAGACTATGTTCCCGGCTCGGTATTTGAATACGGAAGCATCGCGCTGAGCGAGGACGAGATCGTGCAGTTTGCTGAGCGCTTCGATCCGCAATTCATCCACACCGATCCCCGGGCCGCGGCGGACGGGCCGTTCGGCGGATTGATCGCCAGCGGCTGGCACACGGCCGCGGTCATGATGCGCCTGTTTGTGGACCATTATCTGTCGCATGTAGCCAGCATGGCTTCTCCCGGCATCGACGAACTGCGCTGGACGCGGCCGGTGCGGCCGGGCGACTCCCTGTCGATCCGCGTCTCCATCATCGAGGCGAACCGCTCCCGTTCCAAGCCGGATCGCGGCATGGTGCGCAGTTCGGTCGAGGTGCTGAATCAGGATCACGAGGTCGTGATGACCCTCAAGGCGATGAACATCCTGCGCTGCCGAGACCAGCAGTAGCCCATTTGCCGTCCCTGAAAGGGGCTTGGTCTTCGGCAACGCACACCCGGCGCTCACCTTGGGTTATTCGCCAGGGTGGAGCAGGCCTTTAGGCCTGCATTAATGCAGTTCCCCAAAACTTACGGGCTTCAGCCCCTGAGGTAGCTCAATGGTCGGATCGAGGGCGTGCACATGCCGTCAGTACCTCAGCGGCTGAAGCCGAACAACAGCGGCACGGCCATTATGCAGGGCTGAAGCCCTGCTCCACCCAGGTTGCTCCGACATCATGAATAGTCGCAACCACACCACAAGGCGGTTGCTACTTGGTACTCGGTACTCGGTACTTGGTACTCGGTACTTGGTACTCGGTACTCAGCCCTACCGCACGTGCTTGGCGGCGGCGCGCGCGAAGGGCTTTACCTTCTCCGTGGCGGTGTGGGCGAATTCGCTGCCGCGCTCGAACAGCTCGGCGCCGCGCTCGATTAGCCCATCCGCCTGCTCGACGGCATTTTCATATTTTCGCCGCAGCAGCTTGCGCATCTGGCGGCCGGACTTGGGCGCAAACAGCAGCGCCGCGAGCGCTCCGACGCCCAGGCCAATGAACAGGAAGGTGACGGCGGTGCTGGCGGTGCTGCGGTCCGACGGCTGATAGTCTCCAAAGCGCTCGTAATCGGTCATGGATGTCCCCCTTCGTCTTGCATTCTAAACCGTGCCCAGGATCTCCAAAGTGATTAGACAAACCGGCGGGCCGCGGCGTTGTCCCACAATGAAAATAGTTCCGCGCCAAGGGTAATGATGTAGAGTCGTACAAATGGCCAGTCACACGCGGTTACCTCTCCGGCGGTCGCGCGTCTAACTGGCACGTAGCAGGGGGTGGGGTTGTTCCAGCAGATGCAGCGAAGCATGGCTGCCCGGTGGCGATGGGCGCTCAGCGCCTCGGCCGCGGCTCACGTGCTGGCTGTGTGCCTGCTGCTGCGGCAGCCGGCGCCGGTCTTTGTGCGGCCCCAGGCGGTGGTTGCGGGCGCTGGAGGAACATCGGTCACAGCGTTGTACCTGCCTTATGACCGCGGTGTCCACACCGACCCGGCGACCGAGGCGCGCGTTTCTCTGGACTTGGCCGCGTCGAAAGCGAAAGCTCCGCGCCAGAAGCGCAGCAGCAAAGCTCCGCTCAAGGCTGATCAGGACAAGCCCGGTGATGCCCTCCAGACGGCGCGTGCAGGTTCGGCTTACGGATCGCTTGCCGACGGCCCGACCGACGGCCGCGAGATCAGGCCGGCTTTGCCGGTGGCCTTCGTGAACCCGCAGGTGTCGCGCTCCGAGCTGCCTGCGGGCGTGCAGGGAGACGTGGTGGTTGAGGTCACCATCGACGCCCGCGGCAACATCGTCGAAAAGCGCATCCTGCAGCGGCTCGGCTACGGCATCGACGAGAAGGTGCTGGCCGCCCTCGAAGGATGGCGCTTCACTCCCGCCACCCAGGATGGCGTGCCCATGTCCTCGCAGCACGACATCCACTTCCATTTCCCCAACTGAAGCGCGACGCGTGGGCCTGCCCGGCTGCTCAGAGAGTACCGCGGATTCGTTTCCGAGTAGGCCGTGGTCCAGGAGCAATCCGGCGCTGAGCCCATGCCCGGCATCACATTCCACAAGCCGACATCTCGGTACTCATCTCATTTTATCTTTGGAGCGGGGTTCCTTGTGATTCGGGGCCTAGGGAGTTGTCCCGAGTGGCCTGAGTAGAACGCAGCACTCCGTGTTCGCGCGCGCAAGATCAGCCATACGCGGCAACCCAACCCAGGCTGTTATTCTGAAATGTGACTGCAAGGCCAAACACACACCCCAAGGCCCCGCTGCGGAAGGGTTTCCTCCGCTCCTTTGTTCGATGGCTTATCACCGGCGTGGTGCTCATTTGGGTGCTTGCCGCGCTGATGCTTGCGGCCGCCCGGTGGATCGACCCACCGACAACCGCGGTGCACATCCAGCGCCGCTTGCAGGCCTGGATTCACAACACGCCGTATCACGAACGCTACAAATTCATTCCGCTCGGCCAAATCTCGCCCGATCTCCAGCACTCTGTAATCGCCGCGGAGGATGCGCGCTTCTACCAGCATCATGGGTTCGATTGGCACCAGATCCAAATCGCTGCCGAAGAGGACTTGGAAGGCGGTCGCACTCGCGGAGCTTCCACCATTACGCAGCAACTCGTAAAGAACCAATTCTTCGGAACGGGCCGCTCTTTCCTCCGCAAGGGCGCGGA
>JBIOFT010000190.1:0-6259 GCA_044447375.1 Terriglobales bacterium
CTGCGCATCGCTGAGGTGCATGCATCGGGTTTGCTCCAAACTGCCGTCGAATCAAAGTGTTAAGTCAGCTTCTGTATTTATGAGATAGGTTCTAGTCATTATGATTGAGTTGGAGAGAAGGAGGTGCGGCTTGGCCGTTTGGCAGGCACATGACGCGAAGGCTCGCTTCAGCGAACTGCTGGAAACTACGCTCAAGAAAGGCCCTCAGATCGTGACGCGTCGCGGCCTGGAGGCCGCGGTGCTTGTTCCCATCGAGGAATGGAATCGCCTCCAGAAGGCGGCCCGCCCCGGCCTCAAGGCTTTGCTTCTCGGACCCGGCCCACGCTTTGAAGACCTCGTTCCACCCCGGGGAAATCTGCGGCGCACCAGGCCCACACGGCTGAAATGAACCGCTATCTGCTCGACACCAATGTTGTCTCTGAAGTGCGCAAGCGAAGGCCGCATGGCGCGGTTGTCGGCTGGCTGCGCAGTTTGCGGGAAGGCCAGGTGTTTCTTTCCGCGGTTACGATGGGCGAGCTGCAGGCTGGTATTGAATTGACGCGAGCGCAGGACGCAACGAAAGCCAGCGAAATCGAACTGTGGGCGGATCAACTCGCCAACTCCTACCAGATACTCCCCATGGACACGTCGTGTTTTCGTGAGTGGGGCCGCCTTATGCACGGCAAGTCCGACCGCCCCCTCGAGGACGGCATGATTGCTGCTACCGCCCGCATTCACGATCTGATTGTCGCCACCCGGAATGAGCAAGATTTCACGCCCTTCGACGTGCGGGTGCTCAATCCCTTCAAGGGCAATGCATAGCGTGCAGAGCCGGTGGGCGCAGCGGGCGGTGGTGTGCAACTTTTTTCACACGCCTCGACTGTAAATAGCGTTGACAGCCGCCGGGACGACGAGTAAAAAGGCAAGCGGGATCGTCCTCCCGAAACGCTGGTTGTATATCCTGGGAGAATTTTAGTCGCAATCGTACGCGGGCCGTTAGGAAGCAGTAGCCTTTTCCCCCTCCTATTTTCCCCCCGGCAGGCGCGGTGGGCCAGAGCGACTCTCAATTGCTCCAGTGGACTGGTGCGAGTGATGGTCGGTCGGTTCCCGCCCGCGCATGGGGGTAGAAGTGCACAAAATACCGTGGGAGAAGGTTCTCACTGCAATCAAGCTTCGTGACGTGGCCGGTCTCCGCCTCCTGGCGGAAGAGACACCCTGCGAGCAGCGGCGCCAGTTGCTGCAGGTTTTTGCCGGCATCGTCGAGAACGGCATGGCGATCGGCGAAAGCCAGGGCGCGGGGCTGCCGCGGATCGCGGCGCAACTGGTTCGCAACAGCGTGCAGCAACCAATCCCCGCTGCCGGGGCGCGCGCGCGACGGCGCGCCTCCCGCACTGCGCTGTACCGGGCTGATGGGTACTCGATCGAACTCCGGCTCGAGCACGAGCCTGGTTCGCAGCGCCTTGACCTGAGTGGCCGGATCGCCGACAGCAAGCACCCCAGATCCAAGCTAAAAGAGACGACGGTGCTGCTCATGTCGGGCAAGAACCTTGTCGCGCTGGCGGTCAGCGATGCGCTGGGCAGATTCCAGATGCAATGTGCGCCGGCGCGCAGCCTGCGCCTCCATGCCTCGCTGGAGCCACGGGGCCAGGGGATCGAGGTCCCGCTTGGCGTCCTGACCTCCCGCTTCCTTTGGCCTGGTGGAAAGCCGGAGAGTGACTCCCCGGCAACTCGCGCATGCTAGTCTGCCCCGAAGAAGTGGGCGTCTTCTTGCGCATCTTTTACAAGTGTGAGACTGGCCTTTCCCGCGAGTAACAAACGTTACGGCGATTTTACAAAGTCGTGACAGCAACCCCAGGCAGACACTCTATTGTATTCTCAACGAGATACTTAGGATGAGATGCGGAGGCCCCTTGCTTTCTCCGGTACGGTTTCCGCGTCTCTGTTATAAACGTGCCCATCCGCTGCCCGGCGGGCGGACGGAGAGTAGGCAGCGCCACCAACCATGGATAAGATACTGGTCATCGAAGACGATCGCGCGGTGCAGCGGGCCCTGAAGCGCCTGTTCGAGTCGGAGGGCTATAGCGTCGATGCCAGCTACGACGGGCCTGCGGGCCTGGAGGCATTTCGCGCCGCGCCGCCCGCAGTGGTGGTGCTGGATCTGAGGCTCCCGGGCATGGCCGGCAAAGACCTTTGCCGCGAGATCAAAGAGAGTTCTCCCGACATGCCGGTGATCGTGCTCAGCGCCGCCGCCGATGTTGCCGACAAGGTGCTGCTGCTGGAGCTGGGCGCTGACGACTACGTCACCAAGCCGTTCAGCCCGCGGGAACTGCTGGCCAGGGTCAATGTGGCCATGCGCCACAATCGCCGCACCGGCGCCCCGGAAGTGCTCTCCTTCGCTGATGTGGTGGTGGACTTCACGCGCATGCAGGTCACCTCTGCCGGACACTCCGTCGCCTGCACTCCGCAGGAGTTTAAGATCCTGCGCTTCTTCGCCGCCAACCTCGAGCGCGTAGTCTCACGCGAGGAACTGCTGAATGAGGTTTGGGGATACGAGGTGTACCCCACCACCCGGACGGTGGACAATCACATCATGAGACTGCGGCAGAAGGTCGAGAAGAATCCGGCCTCGCCCGTCCACTTCCGGACCGTTCACGGCGTGGGTTACCGGTTCGTAAAGTAAAGGCTGGAACCGGTGGGGTTCCACCACCCCAGCAAACCAGAACCGGGTTTGCGGGGGGACCCCGGGTTCGCGCCAGCGCAGCTTTAGCGCGTAACAGGTCACCATGGCACGTTTTCGATTGCGCACGAAGCTGGAGCTGTCGCTGTTGCTGATCTCTTCCTGCCTGACCTGCGCCACTTTGCTCATCGTCCATCACATCGTCAAAACCCAGGTGCGGAAAGAGATTTTCGAAGACCTGCAGAATTCCGTGGTCACCTTTCGCAACGTGCTGCATCAGCGCCAGATCATGCGGGCGCGCTCCGCCGGACTCATCGCCGACCTCCCCAACCTGAAGGCGCTGATGACCAGTCACGATCCCGTCACCATCCAGGACGCCTCCAGCAGCATCTGGCACGTGGCGGGCAGTGACCTGTTCCTGCTCGCAGACCGCGAAGGCCAGGTGGTGGCGCTGCACACTTTCGCCCCCGGATTCACACGCCCCATCGCGGAAGAGCAGCTCCGCCTGCATTCCGCGCGGGACGAGATCGCCACTTGGTGGTTCGGAGGCGGGCGCCTCTACGAGGTGTTCCTGCAACCGATCTCCTTCGGCTCGGCGGCGGAAGGCGGCGTACTCGGAGTGCTGGCCATCGGCTACGAGGTGGACGAGCACCTGGCCCACGAAGTGAGCCGTATCTCCGGCAGCGAGGTCAGCATTACCTACGGAGACACGGCGATCGTGAGCACCCTGCGGCCGTTGCAGGAGTCGGCCATGGCCGCGGTGCGGCGCGGCGCCAGCTTCACTGCGGCCCCCACCCAGATCACGCTCGATGGCGAGCGCTTTATCGCCTCAACCCTGGATCTCGATAACTCCACGCCCCCGGCGGCGCGGCTTACGGTATTGAAATCCTACGACCAGGCGGCGGCGTTCCTCGACCGGCTCACCCGGCTGGTGCTGGGCCTGGGCATCGCGGCCGTGGTCTTCGGCAGCGTGGTGCTCTATTTCATTTGCTTGAACTTCACCCGTCCTTTGGAGAACCTCGCCGCCGGGGTCAAGGCCCTGCAGGCGGGCGATTTCAGCTTCCCCCTGGAGAGCCGCAGCGACGACGAGGTGGGAGTGGTCACCAACGCCTTCGGCGCCATGCGACGCTCGCTGGGGCAGACGCAGCAGAAGCTGCTGGAATCGGAGCGGCTGGCCACGATCGGGGTGATGGCCAGTTCCATCTCGCACGACCTCCGCCATCCCCTCACCGCCATCCTCGCCAACGCGGAGTTCCTCTCCGAAGGCCGGCTGGCCGGCGGGGCGCGCGAGGATCTCTACGAGGAAATCCGTTCCGCCGTCAACCGCATGATCGACCTCATCGATTCCCTGCTCGAATTCAGCCGCGGCCGGGAGTCCCTGCAGCTCTCGCGCGGCACCCTGGAGGAGACCCTCGCGCACGCCATCCACGCGGTGCGGGCCCATCCTCAGTTCCTCGGGATCAGGATCACGGTTTCCGGCCACTGCTCCGAGTCGTGGTTCGACCACCGGAGACTGGAGCGCGCTTTCTACAACCTGCTGTTGAACGCCTGCGAGGCGGTTCCCAGGGACGGGCAAATCGAGGTGGAGATGGAAGAGGCCGATGGCGCGGCTCGCATCCTGCTCCGTGATAACGGGCCCGGGATCGCCGAGCCCATCCGTGACCAGATCTTCCGGCCTTTCGTCAGCTTTGGGAAGGAAAACGGCACCGGCCTGGGATTGACCATCGCGCACAAGATCCTGGCAGACCACGGGGGACGGCTCCGGTTGGCCAGCAGTTCGGCATCGGGCACCACCTTCGAACTTACGCTTCCCCTCAACTACCAAATGGCCGCCACCGCGGTGCCTCACGCGACAGTCATCTCCGACTCGCCCCTGGTCCGGCGCAACGACTGACGGTTTGTTCGAACGTACGTTCGGTGTGATGCCCGTCACACGCACCCGTGACCAAGGTCATAGCGGGCCGCCCATCCTTTCCTCTACCCTTGCCTTCACCCCCTATGCCGCAATCCGTCCAAGCCATCGATTTCATGTATTACGTCGCCACCCGCGAGTTCATGGAGCAGTGGGACCGCGCCAAGCAGGGCGAACTGATCTGCCGCATGGAGCGCGCCATCGGCGGCCTCCCCCGTTACAACTCCATCGAAGAGATGCTGCGGTTGATGGACGAGGCCGGCGTGCAGAAGGTGTTCATCACCCAGTGCAAGATGTGGTCGTACTGGCGCAAGTGGATGTACATGGACACCAAGCTGGAAGACGTCCTGCAGTACACCGAGAAATACCCGGACCGCTTCGCCGGCCTCGCCGGCTACAACCCGTTCCGCATCAAGGAGAGCCTGGCCGAGATCGAGACCGCGGTCACCCGCCACGGCTTCAAGGGCGTTTACGTCCACATTTACGGTTTTGACATCTCGCTCGACGACCGCAAGATGTACCCGCTGTACGCCAAGTGCGAGGAGTTGGGCGTGCCGGTGTCGCTGCAAGTGGGGCACGTGCTCGAAGCCATGCCCAGCGAAGGCGGCCGGCCCATGTGCCTGGACCGCGTGGCCTGCGATTTCCCCGGCCTGAAGCTGGTGGGCGCGCACACCGGCTGGCCGTGGGTCGATGAACTGCTCTCGGTCTGCTACAAGTGGGAAAACGTCTGGTTCGGCATGGACGCCTGGCTGCCCAAGTATCTTTCGCCGCAGATCGTCCAGTTCGTCAACAGCCGCCTGGGACGCGACCGCTGCCTGTGGGGCACCAACGGGCTGCCCTGGAAAGAGAGCCTGCGGCAGATCGACGAACTCGGCCTCAAAGAGGACGTCAAACGCAAGCTGCTCCACGACAACGCGGTGGAACTGTTCCAGTTGGCGCCGAAACCAACGGCCGCCGAAGTCCCCGCATGAACCTGAAGGACAAGACGGCGATCGTTACCGGCGGCGCACGCGGGATCGGGCGTGCCATCGTCCTGCGGTTGGCGGAGGCCGGCGCCGACGTCGTGATCGGCGACTTCCGCCTGGACGAAGCCGAAGCCACAGCGAGCGAGATTGAAAAGCTCACCGGCCGACGGGTCCGCGCGGTGCGCGCCGACGTTACCGACCTGAAGCAGGTGGAAGCACTGCGCGACGCGGCGCTTCAGGCCTTCGGGAAGGTCGACATCCTGGTGAACAACGCCGGCTGGGACCGTCTGATGCCCTTCCTGAAGACCACGCCCGAGCTGTGGGACAAGATCATCGCCGTCAACTACAAGGGCGTGATCCACACCTGCTATGCGGTGCTGCCGCACATGGCCGAGCGCAAGCAGGGCAGCATCGTGAACATCAGCTCGGATTCGGCGCGCGTGGGCTCGCTGGGCGAGGCCATCTACTCGGGCGCGAAGGCCGCCGTGGTGGCGTTCTCGAAGACGCTGGCGCGGGAGCACGCGCGCGACAACATACGGGTGAACGTGATCTGTCCGGGGCTGGCCGACACGCCGCTGCTGAGCGAAATCCAGCAGGATCCGTTCGGGCAGAAGGTGCTGGGCTCGATCGTGAATTTCGTGCCGCTGAAGCGGCTGGCGCAGCCCGACGACATCGCGCCGCTGGTGGTGTTCCTGGCGTCGGACGCGGCGAGCTACATCACCGGAC
>JBIOFT010000191.1:0-6232 GCA_044447375.1 Terriglobales bacterium
GCCCAGCAGCGGACGAACACACGCCCGCGGGGTTTACAACGGCGTGGCGGTCCAGTAGAGAATTGCCCTAGGGGAGAAGCTTGTGGCGCGGGAGACGGGGAAGCAAGCACGTATCGCTGCTGAACAACTGGCACTCTTGGAAGAGTTGAAGACGGCCGCAACCCGCCTCGGCTTCGAGGTGCGGGAAGAGAAACTCCTGCGCGAGGTCGGATACCGCGTGCGCAGCGGCAGTTGTCGCGTGCGCGAGACGCATGTGATCCTGCTCGACCGCGGGTTGCCACCGAGCGCACAGATCGACGTGCTCGTCGAAGAACTGGCGGGACAACCGGTCGAGGACGTCTACCTTTCCCCCGCAGCGCGCCGCCTCCTCGAACGTGCCGCGTCCGCACAGACCGCCCCCTCGCAGGCGGCGCCATAGCAGCCACATCGCGGCGGCCCCAGCGCGAGGAGTGGGTGACTCGTCCACCTCAGAAGGCTACGGCAGACCGCTTCGCGATTTTCAAAGAACACCTGCGCCGCCAGGGTTTGAAATCGACCTCCCAACGCGACGACATTGCGCATGTCTTCTTTGCCGCCAACCGCCACATCAGCGTCGAGGAGCTGTACAACGAGGTCAAGCGGGTGAACCCGCACATCGGTTACGCCACCGTGTACCGCACCGTGAAGCTCCTCACCGAATGCGGCCTCGCCGTGGAGCGCCACTTCCGCGACGGCGAAGCGCGCTATGAAAGTCAAGCCGAGGGGCGCCACCACGATCACCTCATCTGTGAAGCGTGCGGGAAGATCGTCGAATTCGAGGAAGACCGTATCGAAGCGCTGCAAGCGGAAGTGGCCGAGCACCTGGGCTTCCGTTTCACCGGCCACAAGATGGAGCTGTACGGCTTGTGCAACCAGTGCCAGAGGAAGTCCTGAGTCCTGAGGGGCGAATTTCAGACTGGCTGCGATTCGTGATAAGCGGCGCGCCATGACGATTTCGATCGACGATTTCCGCAATATCGAGTTGCGCGTTGCAACCGTTACGGCGGCCGCGCCGCATCCGAACGCCGACCGCCTGCTCGTTCTAACCGTCGACCTGGGCAGCGAGCAGCGACAACTCGTGGCCGGCATCCGCGCGCACTACGCACCCCAAGACCTGGTCGGCAAGCAGATCGTGGTAGTGGCCAACCTGCAGCCGGCAAGCCTGCGCGGCGTGGAGAGCCAGGGGATGCTGTTGGCGGCCTCCGATGATCAAGGCCGTCTCGCCATCGTGACGCCCGAGAAGCCAGTCGCCAACGGCGCGCAGGTGAAATAAGGGCGCAGCATGCTGCGCGCCTACGCTGCTGCAGGGGTCACCGGCACGCCGCCCTGTAGACAGTGGTGCTGACCATGACCCGATACTGGTTTCTCATCGCCTTGGCGGTCGCGGTGACCGTCCCCGCGATCGTTCTCCGCTTGAGCGGCGTTCATCCGGACCAACCGGGCATCAACGCGGTCTTGTTCGGCGTGGCCATCGTGGGAGGGGCGTTTCTGCTGACGTGGGGTGCGGAGGTAGCCGAGCTGGACATCTCGCAAGGGCTCGCCCTCGCCTTTCTGGCATTGGTGGCGGTGCTGCCGGAGTATGCCGTCGATCTGTATTTCGCCTGGAAGGCCGCCCATCATCCGGATTACACCGCGTACGCTGCCGCCAACATGACCGGCGCCAACCGGCTGCTGATCGGCATCGCCTGGCCGTTGATCGTGCTGCTCTACTGGTCGCGCAGCCGCCGTTCCGAACTCAAGCTACCGCCCACCCGCGCCGTCGAGCTGGTCTTTCTCAGCCTGGCGACGGCGTATTCGTTTGTCATTCCACTGAAAGGCACGATCTCGCTGCTGGACACGGTGGTGTTCGTCGGCATCTTCGTCGCCTACATGTGGCGCATCGCTCCCGCCGAGGCGGGAGAGCCTGACCTCGTTGGCCCTGCTCTGGCGCTGGCAGCTTTTCGGCCACGCCTTCGCCGCACGATCGTCGGTATCATTTTTCTCTTCTCCGCCGCGGTGATTTTGGCATCGGCTGAGCCGTTTGCGGAGGCGCTGATCGGGCTGGGCCGGCGCAACGGCCTTGACGAATTTCTGCTCGTGCAATGGCTGGCGCCGCTGGCATCCGAGGCGCCCGAGGTCGTCATCGCCTGCATCCTGACGCTGAAAGGCGACGCCCAGGCCGGGATGGGCGCCATGGTTTCGGCCAAGGTAAACCAGTGGACCTTACTGGTGGGCACTCTGCCCCTAGTCTACAGCATCGGGCTCGGCCGACCCGGCGCGCTCCACCTCGACAGCCGCCAGGTCGAGGAGATGCTGCTCACGGCGGCGCAGTCGCTCTTCGCGATCGCGGTCATCTGCAACCTCCGCCTGTCCGTCTTCGAGTCCATTGTTCTCCTGGTGCTGTTCCTCGGGCAGTTCCTCATTCCGAATGCCGCCGTGCGCTACGGCTTTGCTTTGATCTACGTGGCACTCGGGGTGGCGATGCTGGTCCGCAAGCGCACCGATCTCGTCGGCTTCTTTGACGCCGGACTGCGTTCGCCGTTGCGTCGAAAAACGTGAGAGGGTGAAAGAGCGTCAGGGTTGGAGCGATGATTTCGCCTGCCCTCCCACGCTCTCGCACTCCCACACCTAGATGCGCTCAAGCGGCACGGTCCATTTGACTTGCCGGCCGCCATCACATAAGTGGCTCTGCCGATGACGCACCGCCCACAGCGGCGGACGGACGACAATTTGCCCATGGCTGAGCAGTATCTTCCGGTACTCGTAACCTTCTGCTTTGCGGGTGTGTTGGTAGCGACCATGGTCAGCCTCGGCCGGTTGCTCGGACCAAGACGCTCGACCCCGCAGAAGGGCGAGGCCTTCGAGTGTGGTAATCCGCCCAGCGGCGGCGCACGGGAACGCTTTTCAGTGAAATTCTACATGACGGCCATTCTCTTCATCGTCTTCGACGTGGAGGTGGTTTTTCTCTATCCCTGGGCAGTGCTGTTTCGCCAGCTGGGTTGGTTCGGCTTTGGGGAGATGATGGTGTTTGTCGCCGTGCTGGCAATTGCCTTGTTGTACGTGTGGCGAAAGGGGGCGCTGGAATGGGATTGAGTGCACATCCGGGTGCGAACGCACCGGCACCGGCGACGCGGTCCCGCCTGCGGTTCTCGCATTGACCGCGGTGTCCACGAGTTCATCGGCCGGCATCGTGTACCATGTGGATTGAAATCGGCATTGCAGCGATCAAAGCACTCGTCATTCTGGGGATGGTGTTGGGTCTCGCCGGCGTGCTCGGGTGGGTCGAGCGCAAGGGCAGCGCGCTGATCCAGGACCGTATCGGAGCCAACCGCGCCAGCGTCTTCGGTATTGCGGCCGCGGGTCTGGTGAACACGATGATGGCGGACCCGCTGAAGTTCGCCACCAAAGAAGACTTCATTCCCGCCGGCGTGGATCGCTTCCTGCACACCTTGGCGCCCTGCGTGAACCTCTTTCCCGTGATAGTCGCGTTTGCCGCCATCCCGTTTGGGGACGTGCTGCAGGTGGGTGGTCTAGCCATCAACCTGCAGGCGGTGCCGCTGAACGTTGGCATTTTGTACATCCTGGCGATGCTGTCGCTCAGCGTGTACGGGGTAGTGCTCGGCGGCTGGGCCTCGAACAACCGTTTCTCCCTGCTCGGCGGCATCCGCGGTTCGGCACAGATGATTTCGTACGAACTGGGAATGGGATTGTCGGTTGTGGCCATGGTGATGACGTACGGCACCATCGATCTGCAGGAGATGGTGCGGGCGCAAGGGCACCTGATCGGCGGCTGGCTGCCCGCTTGGGGCGTGCTCTTTCAACCGCTCGCCTTCCTGCTCTTCCTGACCGCTGGTATCGCCGAAAGCAAACGGGTTCCTTTCGATTTGCCTGAGGGCGAATCGGAACTCGTCAGCGGATTCCACACCGAGTATTCGGGGGTCAAGTACCTCATGTTCTTCATGACCGACTTCGCCGAAGTCGCGGTGGTCGCCGGTTTGGTGACCACCATGTTCTTCGGCGGATGGCAGGTCCCCTACCTCCTGCGTGACGGCTTTCACTTTCCCGGGGGCGCCGCCGTATTGCTGCCCCACATCGCAGTGGTGTTGCTGCAACTCGCGGCTTTCATGGTGAAGGTCCTCCTCTTTTGCTGGCTGCAAGTGCTGATCCGGTGGACGCTGCCCCGTCTGCGGTACGATCAACTCATGGGGCTGGGATGGAAGGGATTGCTACCGGTGTCCCTGCTCAACGTGGTGGCCACGGCGCTAGTCGTGCTGATCTTGCAGGGCTGGACATGAATCCGCTCCTTTTCCTCGTGCTCGCTGGCTTGCTGATTGCGGCGGCCCTCAGCGTCGTACTGCAGCCGAGCCCTGTGCGCAGCGCCTTGTCGCTGGTGGTCACCTTGTTCCTGATGGCGGTGATGTTCCTGCTCCTTGACGCCCAGTTGGTGGCGGTCCTGCAGGTCATCGTCTACGCCGGTGCCATCGTCGTGCTCTTCTTGTTCGTCATCATGTTGCTCAATCTGCAAGAGGAGCCGCGCGTCATGGCACGACTCGCCACCCAGTGTGCGGCGGTGTCGCTGGGTTCGCTGTTTCTGCTGGCCCTGGTGCGGTTTCTCGTCGCGCCACCGCGGGTGCCCGCGTCCGGGTCCTCCGCCTCGGGAATGGGCGGTGCGGTTCCGGCGGGCTTCGGCAGCGTCCAGGTTCTGGCGGAACGTCTGTTTACGCACTTCCTGCTGGCATTCGAGATCACCTCGGTGCTGCTGCTGGTGGCGATCATCGGCGCGGTGGTGCTGGCAAAGCGGAGGCTGGTATGAACGCCGTCCCGATCAGCTGGTATCTCATCCTCGGCGCCATCTTGTTCACCATCGGCACGGTGGGCGTGCTCATACGCCGCAATGTGATCGTGATCTTCCTCTCGATCGAGTTGATGTTGAACGCCGTTAACCTGGTATTCGTGAGCCTTTCGCGTCAGTTGCACTCGATGGACGGCCAAGTCATCGTCTTCTTCATCATGACCGTTGCCGCGGCGGAGGCCGCCGTCGGATTGGCAATCATCATCTCGGTCTTTCGCAATCGGGAAACCATCAACGTCGACGAGTTGAATCTGCTGCGCTGGTAGGACATGCACGAGGCCGCAACAACACAGGTCAATTTCCTCTGGCTGATCCCGGTTTTTCCGGCTCTGGGGGTCTTGTTCATCGCCTTCATCGGTCCCCGAGCGGGGAAGAGATCCATCAGCCTGGTCGCGCCGGGCGCGGTCGGCGCGGCATTCCTCACCGGGTGCTATGCCTTCGTACGCCTGTTGAGTCTGCCGCCCGGAAGCGCGCTGGTGCAGCGGGTCTATCCGTGGATCACCGCCGGCACGCTACAGGTCGACGTCGCCTTCCGCATCGATGCACTCTCCGCGGTCATGGTGTTGATCGTCAGCGGCGTGGGATTTCTCATCCACGTGTACTCCGTCGGCTACATGGACCATGACCCGAGCTACGGGCGGTACTTCACCTATCTCAACCTCTTCACGCTGGCGATGCTGACCCTGGTGCTGGCCGACAACCTGCCGCTTCTGTTCGTCGGCTGGGAAGGGGTCGGGTTGTGCTCCTATCTGCTGATCGGATTCTGGTTCAGCGTCGAAGCCAACGCCAGCGCTGGGAAAAAGGCGTTCATCGTCAACCGCATCGGCGACGCCGGATTCCTCTTGGGCCTGTTCCTCTTGTTCTGGAATCTCGGTAGCGGCGCCCACTCCTTGAGCTTCTCGGAGATTGCGGCCCATGCCAAGGCCATTCCGCCGAGCACGCTGACGGCCATCACTTTGCTGCTGTTCGTCGGCGCCACCGGCAAGTCGGCGCAGTTGCCGCTGTACGTGTGGCTGCCGGACGCCATGGCCGGCCCGACGCCGGTGAGCGCACTGATCCATGCCGCCACCATGGTGACCGCCGGCGTGTATATGATCGCGCGCTTGCATGTCCTCTTTCTGCTGGCGCCGACGACGCTCGCGGTGGTGGCCACGATCGGTGCCCTGACGGCGCTGTTCGCCGCAACCATCGGACTCATGCAGAACGACATCAAGAAGGTCCTCGCCTACTCGACCGTGAGCCAGCTGGGGTACATGTTCCTCGGGGTCGGCGTCGGGGCCTTCGGAGCAGGCATCTTCCATTTGATGACGCACGCCTTTTTCAAAGGCCTGCTCTTCCTGGGCGCCGGGAGTGTGATCCACGGCATGAGCGGCGAGCAGGACA
>JBIOFT010000192.1:0-6163 GCA_044447375.1 Terriglobales bacterium
CGGCTATACTCCGGAGGCGATCCGCAATTTCGTTACCGCCGTAGGCGCCTCGCGCACCAACGGCATTGTTGACCTGGCCATGCTGGAGCACTTTGTCCGCGAAGACCTGAACAAGCGTGCGCCGCGCGCCATGGCTGTTCTGCGCCCGCTCAAGGTGGTGATTGATAACTATCCCGAGGGCCAGACTGACGAGTTGGACGCCATCAACAATCCCGAAGATCCGCAGGCGGGCAAGCGCAAGGTGCCGTTCTCGCGCGAGTTGTATATCGAGCAGGATGATTTCCGCGAGGTCCCGCCGCCCAAGTATTTTCGCCTCTCTCCGGGACGCGAGGTGCGGCTGCGCTACGGCTACCTGGTCACCTGCACCGGCGTGGTGAAAAATGAAAGCGGCGAGGTGGTCGAGGTCCACTGCACCTACGACCCGGCCACCCGCGGCGGCAACACACCCGACGGCCGCAAGGTGAAATCCACGATTCACTGGGTGTCGGCGGCGCATGCCGTGGACGCCGAGGTCCGGCTTTACGAAACGCTGTTCAGCAAGGAAGACCCCAGCCAGGTTGAGCCGGGCAAGGATTTCAGCTCCAACCTGAACCCGAATTCGCTGGAGACCGTCAGCCACGCCAAGCTGGAGCCGTCGCTGGCCAATGCCGCCCCGGGCAGCCGATATCAATTCGAGCGCCTGGGGTACTTCTCCGCCGACCCCGATTCCAAACCGGGCAGGCCGGCCTTCAACCGCACCGTGGCCCTGAAGGACACTTGGGCCAAAATCGAGAAGCGCGCCGGGACGTAGGCAGGCGGTGACCTAAGTTACCCCTGCGCAGGCATTTGCCTGATTGACGGTTAGGGACAAACCACATATATTTTCGCCACCCTAACGGCACAGCGGCCAGGCTTATCCCCAAAGCCCAAGGTGCGCTCCGGACGGGTGATTCCACAGGGACCAACCCAAGCCCGTCCTGGCCAAGGAGAGCTATGCTTTCCTGACGGGCGAGTTAGCATAAGAACAGCAGAGCCGCGCCATGGAAAACGTATTCATCGGGATCATCATCGTCCCCGGCATCTTTGCGCTGCTGTTTTTCTTCGTCTTCAGCTATCTCTACCGGCAGTCGCATGAGCCGTATTTCCGGGCGTGGCAGCTTGCCTGGGCCGCCTACTGCCTGCAATACGCGCTGTTGGCGTGGAATTATTTCTCCACCGAAAACGCCTTTGCGTTCATCGCTTCCAAGATCTTGTTCTGCGGCGTAGCCGCTGCCATCTTCGTTTCCACGCGCCTGGTGCAGGAAGACTACCGGCCGCACTGGTCCGATGTTGCCCTCGCCGCCGGTGCGGTGGCGCTCACGGTGCACAATCTCCTGGCCCACATGGAAAATGGCCGGTTCCAGGCGATGGCTCGACCGCACCTGGAACTCGAAGTCGGCATCGCCTTCGTGCTGGCATTCTCGGCGGCACGCTTCTACCGCCTCGGCCGCCAGCGCGACTCCGCTGGTTTCCGCCTGCTTGCCGGGTCTCTCATGTTGTGGGTTCCCCTGCTGTTGTTGCGCCAGTTTCACGGGTTCTTCGATAAGTATTTTGGGCAGGTCGGCCTTTTCCTCGGCACCATGCCGCAGATGCTGGTCGGCGTCGCCATGATCATCGTGTTGTTCGAACACGAACGCCGGCTGGTGCAGGAGAACGCGCTGGTGTTCTCCACTCTCGACGTGGACGCCAATTCCATGCTCAGTCCCGCCGAAGCGGCGCCCGCGCTGCTCAAGCTGCTGGACCGGTTCATGCGCTTGTGCCGCACCGAACGGGCCGCCATCAGCATCGCCGAGCGCTGGCGCGCCGTGTTGCCGTGCGTCAGCCGCGGTTTCGACCCCACCTTCACCGCCGACCTGGAAAACGAAGGCAGCGGCGAGTACCTCAGCGATATCGCATTCCGGCGCGGCGGACTGGGGACTTTACGCAACGTCGCCCACATGACCGAGCCGCTGCCCGCCGGTGCGCCCCGCCGCTTCGAACGCTGCCAGGCCTTGCTGCAGCGTTATGACGTGCGCAGCCTGACCGCGGTGAGCCTGCAGACACGCGAACACAATTTCGGCGTCGTCCTGTTTCCCCACGACGAGCGCCGGGTGCTGGGCACCTCGCAGGTGCGGCTGCTTCTCGGCGTCGCCATGCAGATCGGCCTCACCCTGGAAAACTACGTGGTGATGAACGACGCCAAGCGGCGCACTCGCGAGTACGAATTGCTCACCCAGATGGGCCAGGTGATCAGCTCGCGCCTCGATTCCGACGAGGTTCTCCGCTCCATCCACAAGGAACTCGGATTGTTGTTCGACACCGAGACCTTCTACGTCGCCTTCCTTGCGGAAGACGAGGTCCGTTTTGAATTCGAATCGGTCAAGGGCGAGATCCTCCCCAAGCGCTCGCGCAAGACCGCGAACGCCATGACCGAGTACGTCATCCGCAGCGGCCAGCCCATGCTGGTCCGCTCCGAAATGGAGAAGGTCCGCGCGCGCCTCGGACTTACTTTCGTCCCCGACATTCCGGCCAAGAGTTATTGCGCGGTGCCGATTTTCATCAACAACCATGCCGTCGGCATGCTGGCGGCGATGAATTTTGACCGCGAGTTCGTGTACGAGCAGCGCGACCTGGAATTGCTTCAGACCGCCGCCGGCCAGGTCGCCGTCGCCATCGAGAACGCCCGTCTGTTCAAGGAACAGCAGCGCCGGTCGCGTTATCTCGCCTTCCTGAACAACGTTTCCAAGGCCGCCATTTCCAGCCAGGATGCCGAGCAGATGCTGGCCGAGATTGCGAGCGAGATCCAGCAGAACTTCGATTTCGATCACATCGGCATCGGCATGCTCGATTACGTCACCAAGGAAATCGAGATCAAGGCCGAGGCGGGCGCCACCGCCTCCGGCGCCGGCAAACGGGTGCCCCTGGGCGCCGGCATCATTGGACGCTGTGCCCGCAGCAGCGAGATGGTGCTGGTGCAGGACGGCGATTCCAAGCTGGCCTCCCTCCTGCCCGACGCGCGCTCCGTGCTCTGCCTGCCGCTTACCTATGGCGAAAGCCTGCTGGGAGTGCTCAACGTCGAGAGCCGCCGCGAAAAAGCCTTTGCCGACCAGGAAGTCCTTATCCTCCGGACGCTGGCTGACCTGCTCGCCACCGCGCTGCACAACGCTTTTGTGTTCCAGAAACTGCAGCAGCAGGCCATCACCGACAGCCTCACCGGCATCAAGACGCGCCGCTTTTTCCTGGAAAACCTGCAGACGGAATGGAAGCGCGCCTCGCGTTCCGGCCGCCCATTTTCGGTGGCCCTGATCGACCTGGACAAATTCAAGGCGGTGAACGACACCAGCGGACATCTGGAGGGCGACCTGGTGCTGGCGCGCGTGGGCCGCCTGCTGGAGCAGAAATCGCGGCAGTCCAACGTGGTGGCGCGCTACGGCGGCGACGAATTCGTCATCCTCATGCCCGAAACCGGCGCCGAACAGGCGCAGATTCTCTCCGAACGCCTGCGCCTCTGGATCGCCACCGACCCCATGCTGAACGAGCGCCAAATCACCGGCAGCTTTGGCGTGGCCAGCTTTCCGCTGCACGGCGCCACCGCGGAAGAAGTGCTCCGGGTTGCCGACGCGGGCATGTACGTCTCCAAGCGCACCGGCGGGAACTGCGTCTCCATCGCCGAGGAATTTCTCGGCTCCGGCAGCGCCATGGCTCAGCGGCAGTTGCTCACGGCGTTCATCGAGGGCTTCATGCAGCGCGAACACACCGGTCCGGAGTCGGTCCAGGAACTCACCGCGACGATCAAGAAAATGTGCGCCGCCACGGAGAGCCGCGAATCGCTGATGGAGGCGTTATGCTCCCTGAGCCGCGCTTCGGAAGGACGTGAAGTGCACGCCTCCGGCCTGGCCGAGACGGCGGCGCGCGATGTCGAGATGCTGGGGCGCGAACTCGGCATGAGCGACGACGAACTGCAGGACGTCACCTACGCCGCCCGCGTCCACGACCTCGGCAAGCTCATCCTGCCGGAGAAAATCCTCTGCAAACCCGGCCCGCTCACCGAAGACGAGTTTTACCTGGTCAAGATGCACCCGGAGGTCGGCGCCGAAATCGTCTCCTGCATTCCCGCCAGCGACCGCCTGCAGGAGATCATCAAGCACCATCACGAGCGCTTCGACGGCGCCGGCTATCCCGACGGCTTGCGCAGCGAGCAGATTCCCCTTGGCGCGCGCATGCTGGCCGTGGTGGATGGTTACCTCACCATGATGACCGACCGCCCGTTTGCCCCGCGGCTCTCCCAGGCCGAAGCGACGGCCGAACTCGAGCGCTGCAGCGGCACTCAGTTCGACGGCATGCTCGTCCGCCTGTACCTGGCTCAAGTCAGGGGCAAACAGAGGTCGGTGGCGCGCCGGCAGTAAAGCTGGAAAGCTCTTAGCTATTAGCTACTAGCTGTTAGCTTGTTTCTGGCCATGAATAATAGCTGAGTACTCGGTACTCAGTACTCGGTACTCACTTTTTCTTCCACTTCGACGCCGTCGCGCTCTCCACCAGGCTCTCGGCCACCGAATCCACCACCGGTTGGGGCACGGCTTCCAGCGCCTCGGCTTGCCGCCGCCGCTTGCCCGCCTTCTTGGTCAACAACACGACGACGTGCGCGATGGCAGCATTGTCGGTGCCCATTCCTTCGGGCGTCTTCGCCTTACTCCGACCGACGCCGGCTCAATGCCCAACAGCTCCGCGACCCGCCTCTGAATCAGCGCCGCGTGCGGCCCAATCTTGGGCTCGGCCAGGATGAGCGTGGAATCCACGTTCGCCACCGCGTATCCCGCGCGCTCCACATGCTCCAGCGCAGTCCGCAAGAAAACCGCGGAGTCAGCGCCTTTCCAGCGCGCATCTGACGGCGGAAAGTAGGTGCCGATGTCCCCCGCCGCAATCGCGCCCAGCAACGCGTCGGTCAAAGCGTGCAGCAACACGTCTCCGTCGGAGTGCCCCGCCAACCCCTTGGGGTGAGCGATCGTCACTCCGCCGATCTTCAGCGGTATCCCGAGCTTGAACTCGTGTGAATCCCAGCCGTATCCGATTCTCATGACGAACCTTCAGCCACGGATTCACACGGATTCTCACGGATTTTTTTTCTTTCGTTATCGAACAGTAAGCGACGGAATTGCGGGCGAATGCCAAAGTTGAGGAGAAGGCCAACTTCGATGTTAGTCGCCTTCAAATAGTGCAGCAGCTGTGCCTCATGAGATCGCTCGAGCATGCGCGCGGACTTGGGTTCCAGCAAAACGCTGTTTTCAACCAACATGTCGGCCTTGAACTGTCCCACAAGATGGCCCTTGAATGAACCAGGAATTGCTACTTCAACTTCAACCCGCAGGGCAGTTTCAGTTAATGCGACCCGCATTGACTCGCGGTAAACGGATTCCAGAAAGCCATATCCCAACTCATTGTAAACGCCATAGAAGACACCGATTATCCGTTCCGTCAGTTCACCGTGCTTCAGTCCGGCAGGCTCGCGTCGAACCAACATGGATTTGTTCTGATCCGTGTTCATCCGTGTGCATCCGTGGCTAGACTTTTGCTTTCCCCTGCTCCATGAAAAACTCCGCCAGTTCCAGGTCCCACGGCGTGGTGATCTTGATGTTGCGCACCGAGCCCATCACCACCACCACTTCGTGCCCCGACCGTTCCACCAGAGATGCCTCGTCGGTCCCGGTGAACCCATCCGCCGTGGCTTCGGCGAACGCTTTCTTCAACACGTCGTAGCGGAAGCCCTGCGGCGTCTGTGCCATCACGATCTGCGCGCGTGGGATGGTGGCGCGTATCACCGCCCCCTCGGCGGTTCGTTCCACCTGCTTGATGGTATCCACCGCGGGCACGCCGGCAATGGCAGCGCCGTGGCGGGCGGCGGCCTCGATCACGCTGGCGATGATTTCCTCATCCACGAAAGGCCGCACTGCGTCGTGCACCAGGACAATGTCGTCGGCGGCCGCCTTCACCGCCGCCAGCGCGTTCGCCACCGACTCCTGCCGGTGCTCGCCGCCTTCCACCACCCGCACCGGTTTGCCCAGCTTCTCCTCGGTCAACCGAGCCTGGAATGCGGCGGCTTCAGGTGGGCGCAGCGCCAGGTAAATTTCGCGTACTCGCGGTGACGCAGCGAACTTGCGCAGCGTATGGA
>JBIOFT010000193.1:0-6114 GCA_044447375.1 Terriglobales bacterium
CGAGTCTGTGTGAGAACTTGTAATCCACAGGCGAGGTGAGCGACAAGGAGGCATGTCACGATTCTTGATGTACAGCCCGGAGCAGGGGTTGCTGCTGCCGCCGAATGTGAAACAGGTGCTGGGTTCAGACCATCTCTGTTTCTTTGTCCATGAAGTGGTGGAGCGCTTGGACTTGAGGCGGTTCGTGGAAGCGTATGGCGAAGAAGGTGGGGTGCTCTATCACCCGTCGCTAATGCTGAAGCTGTGGCTGTATGGCTACCTGCTGGGGCTGACCAGTTCGCGGCGATTGGAGCAGCGGGTGCGCGAGGATCTGGCATTTCGGTATTTGGCGGGCGGAGCGCAGCCGGACTACTGGGCGTTGAATGGGTTTCGCCGGCGGCACGCGCACGGGATCAATGACGTGTTCGTGCAGGTGCTGGAGATGGCACAGAAGTTGGGGCTGGCGCGGGTGGGGACGGTGGCGATCGATTCGACGCGGGTGAAGGCGAACGCGTCGGCCGATAAGGTGGATCGGATCACCGCGCAACGGCAGGAGCGGGCGCGGAAGCGGCGGAAGGTGCGGCGATGGCAGAAGGCGTGTGATGCGGACAATCCCAACGAGGGGGCGGGCTCGTCGGTGGGTGCCGCCTGCGAGCAGTTGCACCAGGTCGAGCTGCCGGCGGAACTGGAGCCGTTGCCCAAGACGGTGAAACGCTCGCGGACCGATCCGGACAGCCGCTTCTTGCGGGAGCGCGGCGGACGATTCGTGCTGGGCTACACCAGCGACATAGCGGTGAGCGAGGATCACTTCATCGTGGGCACGCGGGTGACACAGAACGCGCACGACGTGCACGCGCTGGTACCGATGGTGGACGAAGTGGAGCGCAACTGTCGCCAACGTCCGGCACGAGTTCTGGCCGACAGTGGCTTTTACTCCAATCAGAACGTGGCCCAGTTGAGTGAACGAGGGATCGACGTCTATGCGCCCGATCCCAACCTTGCGCATGAACTGAACGGAGGCCCACCGGCCACCGGACTGGGGCGGATGCAGCCCAGCGATCCGCACCTGCTGGTCATGCGGCAGAAGTTGCGAACCCCGGAAGGGCAACGACGGTATCGGCAACGCAAGACGATCGTGGAACCCGTGTTCGGCGTGCTGAAAGAGCAACGAGGAATGAGAAGGTTCCGCTTACGCGGACTCGAGAAAGTGAGAACGGAATGGATGCTGGCCGCGGTGGCCTATAACCTGGGCCGGTTGTACGCTTCGCGGTAACGCGGTAACGCGGCAACAAGGAGCAAGCTCGCTGAATGCCGGTTGCTAGGGAATACCGCAACCGAAAAATAGATCAAACCCGGCACTCACACAGACTCTTCAGTGCCGGGCTATGAACTGGCGTCCCTGCGGGACTCGCGCGCAGTGCTTCGCAGTTCATGCATAAGCGGATTCGGGGCGGCGGAATTCGCTGAGCGCCAGGCCGATGTGCTGCAGGTGATGGACCATGTGGTCCACATAATCTTCGATCACGAATTCCAGCGTCATGGGTTGGCTGCCGGCGATGGTGCAGGTGCGCGCCAGCGCGGCGGATGGAATTCTGGCCGTGGCCGCCAGCATGTGCTCATTCAACGCTGACCAAAGCGCAATCAGCTCCCGCCAATCGCGATCGTTGTAGCCCTGGCGCTCGACCCAGGCGTCCTGCTGATAGCTCGGCAGCGCGGGCGTGTATTCCCTTTGCACGCGAATGACGCGCGCGTGATTGTTGATCGCCGAGTCGATCAGGTGGCCAAGCTCTTCTTTTTTCGACCACGCGCCGGGCTGGGGACGGTCCGCAGCCTGCTCCGGCGAGAAAGCCCGGAGGCGTTCCGCGCCGGCGGCCACGATTGCGGCAAAACGATCCAGCGTCTGCATTTCGCTCAGATGCTCCAAGGGCGCGACGGTTACAAATCAGCCTTTTGCCGGGCTGCCGGCCGGCGGATTCACCCCACCCTCTGCTGGTTTCACCGCAGTTTCGGCGGCCTGGAAGCCGATCTTGGAGTGGGCGCCGTCGCAAAAAGGCTTTTGAACGCTGGCGCCACAGCGACACAGCGAGAAAGCCAGCTTGCCTTCCTTCATCCTGGTGCTGAGATCGTACGGGTGGCCGTCGGGGTCGACCATTTCGATGGAACCCGGAGGGGCTTCAACCCGGTACGGGCCGTTCTTGCGGATCGTAATCTTCACATCAGCCATTCATCTCCTCCTCATTCATCCCCAATAGATGTGGTGGAGTGCCGTGCGGATACGGAAAAACTCGGTAGTGCGTAGTCGGTGGTGCATTGTTCGGAGCTACGCCGCAGGACGCCGCAGCAAGGCTGCCAGGCGCCAGGCGTTAGACATGAGTCCCGGCGAATTGGAAAGCCCCGGTTGCCGGCCGGGAGAAACAACGATCCCCGAGCCGGCCAGGAGCCACCGCGCAGCCCTAACTCGCAACCCCGAGGTGGCCGCGCATCCTGTCGGCCACTTCATAGACCGACTTGAGCTTGGACTCGGCGGCCGCAGGCAGGGCCGGAAGTTCCAGCGCCTGCTGCGTCCACAGCAGGATCCCGGTCAATTCGCCGCGCAATTCGCTGCGCAGGTCGAACTCGACCGCGAGCCGGGCCATGGAGCGCTCCTTTTCGGCGCGTTGCAGCGCCGCCTGGATATCGCGAACCACGCGTTCCATACGGCTGACGGCGAGGTTCACGAACACCGGCACCGCCCTGCCCAGGTGCTTGACCAACATGTCAATCGACTTGGCACTGGGCTCGAGCAGGCTCTCGTCGATGACCGCGGCGCTGAATTCCTGGTCGCGCAGACTAGCCAGCGCGGTCCGGATGTCGGGTGCGAGTACGGTCTTGATGCGAGTGGCGGCCAGCAGGGCGGCGGCGCATTCCTGGCCGTGAGTCGAATTTGTGATCAGGAGAATCATGCCAATGGTATTGCACGTCCGATGCCATGGGTAGCGCAACTGAAAAGACAGGATTGCGCGCGTTTGGTTCCCGTAACGGGAGCCTAAAGCGGGAATGGGAACACACGCGCAAGGAAAAGCCCGGCCGGAGGCGGCCGGGCACACGGCGTGACTTAAGCAGATGAGCGCCTCAGTCTTCGGTGGCGTACTCCTTCAGCTTGCGGTACAGAGTGGTTTTGCCAATACCGAGGAGACGCGCCGCCAGCAGCTTGTCGCCCTTGAGCTGGTCGATGGTACGCAGGATCGCTTCCCTTTCCAGGTCGGCGATGGGGACGATCTTTCCGCCGTCGGTCGGCTCCGTCAGCATGGGATGGTTGGCGTTCTGGATCGGCGAAGGCAAGTCGGCGGTCTGGATGGTGGGACCGGAACTCAGTGCACAGGCGCGCTCCAGGCAGTTCTCCAACTCGCGCACGTTGCCGGGCCAATCGTAGCCCACCATCACCTGCAGCGCCTCCTCGCTGAGGGTGCGCTGCGAACCGGTGTTGCGCGACATCCGCTCCATGAAGTGCTCGACCAGCAGGGGGATGTCCTGCTTGCGGTCGCGCAGGGGAGGAATTTTCAGGCTGAGGACGTTGAGGCGGAAGTAAAGATCGCGGCGGAAGGAGCCGTCGGCGACGGCCGCCTCGAGATTGCGATTGGTGGCGGCCAGGATGCGGACGTCGATGTTCACGCGCTTGGTGCTGCCCACCGGACGGATTTCCTTTTCCTGGATGGCGCGCAGCAACTTGGCCTGCAAGTCGACCGTCAATTCGCCGATCTCGTCGAGAAAGACGGTGCCGCCGTTGGCGATGGCCAGCAGTCCTTCCTTGGCGCGAATCGCGCCGGTGAAGGCCCCGCGCACGTAACCGAAGAGCTCGCTTTCGATCAGCGTCGGGACCAGCGAGCCGCAGTCCACCGGGATGAAGGGCTTGTCGTGATAGGGCCCGGAAAAGTGAATACAGCGCGCCACCAGCTCCTTGCCGGTGCCGCTCTCACCCATGATCAGCACCGGATGAGTGCTCTGCGCCGCCTTGGCGATGATGCGGTACAGCTTCTCCATCTCGGGGGAACGGCCGATGATGGAGCCGAAGCCATGCTTGGAGCGCAGGCGCTCGCGCAGGACACGCTTTTCGGTGGTCATTTTCAGCTCGTCCATGGAGCGCTCCAGCATGATTCGCAACTCGTCGAGGGTGAACGGCTTGCTGATGTAGTCGAAAGCGCCCATTTTCATTGCCTGGACGGCGGAAGAGACGGTGGCATAGCCGGTGATGATGACCACCACCGCATTGGGACGCCGGCTTTTCACGGTGCGCAACGCTTCCAGGCCACTGGCGCCGGGAAGCTTGAGATCGAGGAGCACGATGTCGATGTTCTGGTTGTCGAGCACCTTGTAGGCGTGCTCGGCGCTATCGGCGGCGAAGGTGTTGAAGCCGGCGGCTTGAGCCGCGTCGCGGCAGCCTTCACGAACGGCGCGTTCGTCGTCCACGACCAGCAGGTTGAGCAGGTTGGCGCCGGGAATCTCACGCGGCCCGGTGAGTACATCCATGGTCGAGATCATGACAGTTCCCTTTCGCGCGATGAATGCGCAGCCGCGGCGGCCGCAGCCGCCGGGCAATGATCGAGGACTTCGCGTACCTTCTCCGCGAGCTGAGCGCGCGAGAAGGGCTTATATAACAGCTTGGCGCCGGCCGCGGCCGCACGGGCCTGGGCGGATACCCGGAGATGAACAGGACCTTGGTTTCGGTGTGCAACTTCTGCACGTGGACAGCGACGTCATTGCCGCCCATGCCCGGCATCACGATGTCGCTGATCAGCAGATCGATCTCGGCGCCGTGGGCGCGGGCGATGCGTATCGCCTGTTCGCCGTCGCGTGCCTGCAGCACTTGATAGCCGGATTCGGTGAGCAGATGAGCCACCGAGGAGCGCACGGCGTGATCGTCTTCCACCAGCAGGATGGTTTCGGTTCCGGTCGGAGTGTCGGCGGATACCGAGCGGCCTGGGGTGGAAACTGCCGGCGAGAGATGGCGCGGCAAGTGGATGGTGACGCGGGTGCCCATGCCGGGTTTGCTGGCGACCGAGACCGCGCCGCCGCTTTGGGTCACGATGCCGTAGATCATCGCCATGCCCAGCCCGACGCCTTGGCCGGTCCGCTTGGTGGTGAAAAACGGCTCGAAGAGATGCGTGCGGACCTCCTCATCCATGCCGCAACCGTTGTCGCTGACGGTAAGAATGACGAAGTCGCCGGGATGCAGTCCGGGATGGCGCTGGACGGAGCGCGCGTTCAAAGTGCCGGCGCCGGTCGAAATGCGCACCTGACCGCCTTGGGCCATGGCGTCGCGAGCGTTCATCACCAGGTTGAGAATGACTTGCTGCATCTGAGCGGGATCAACCCGAACCGTGTCGGCGTCGCCATCAAACCGGGTAATCAGCTCGATGTCCTCACCCAGCAGCGGCTCCAGCATGCCGCGCATGGAAGTGATGATGTTGCGCAGTGAAATCAGCCGCGGCGCCAGAGGCTGCTGGCGCGCGAAGGCCAGCAACTGGCGCACGATCGCCGTGCCGCGCTGCGCCGCCAGGTGGATCTCCTCGGCTTCGCGGCGGCGGTGGGTGCGTTCCAGCAACAGGTCGGCGTACAGGGTGATGGCGGTCAAGATGTTGTTGAAGTCATGGGCCACGCCGCCCACCAGCCGGCCGAGGGCTTCCATCTTTTCCGATTCACGCAAGCGCTGCTCCAGGCGCTTGAGTTCGGACATGTCGCGTACCACGTGCAAGGCGAGCGTGCTGCGGCCACGGCGAAATTCCATGCGGGTACTGGCAAATTCCGGTGGGCCGCCGTTGCCGTTGACGGGGACCTGATGTCCGTGGCCGGGAATGGAAAGCTCGGCCACGCGTTTTCCGAGCACTGACGCGGCGGTTTTGAAGCCGGCGATTTGAGCATAGGCGGGGTTGGCGTAGACCACGCGTCCTGCTTGCTCGATCATCAGGCCATGGGGGCAATCGTTGGCAGCGGCTTCCAGGAACTGGGTTCCCGTCGAGTGCGGAACCGAGGCCACCGATCTCGAAACGGAACGAGACATTGTGTGCCCAAACAGGTTGGGCCCAAGTTGGAACAAACCAGCGTCAAGCATAGATTTTTCCAATTTGGAATGAAGTGACGTAAATCACAGGTGCGGCG